>JBBRMQ010000285.1:0-4581 GCA_038230775.1 Thermoanaerobaculia bacterium | reverse complement strand
TCTTCATCGGCTTCGCGCAGTGGGCCTGCGAAAACAACCGCGCCGAGAACCTGCGCGTGAGCGCCGTGACCAACCCGCACTCACCCGGCAAGTACCGCATCAACGGCATCGTCGCGAACCTCCCGCAGTTCGCGCAGGCGTTCCGCTGCGGGGAGAACACGCCGATGAATCGGGCGGCGAAGGCGTGCAAAGTCTGGTGAGGCAGCTGGGTTCCTGGGAAACGTCTGCTTCTGTGTGAGGACCGGCTTCAGCCGGTCGGTCGTGACCGGCTAAAGCCGGTCCTCACACAGAGACCGTTCTTCAGCAAGTAAACAAAGTATTGCTTGTAGCCTATCGCCTGGTCGCCGGGGTCCCTCGCCGTCTTCGCGGCTCGGGATGATACGCATCCTCGAAGCTGGGTTGCTGGGAAGGCGCCGAGGCACAATTCACGTGGCTCGTCCCGCTTCCGATCCGACACTCATGGCCAGATGCCCCTGACCATCGCGACCGAGGCCACCCGCTTGATCGCCAGCGCAAACGCCGCGGTCCTCAGATCCACGCTCGCGTTGTGCCGGTCCTTGATCTCCAGTTGCATCTGCAGCACTCCGTCGGTTGCGGCTTCCATCTTCTCCTTCAGCAGCTCGTTCACGTGGGCCTCGGTCCAGTGCTCGTTCTCGATGTTCTGCACCCACTCGAAATAGCTGACGGTGACGCCGCCGGAGTTGGCGAGGATGTCGGGGATGACCGGCACTCCGCGCTCGAACAGGACCGCGTCGGCCGCCGGTGTCGTCGGCCCGTTCGCCGCTTCGGCGATCAGCTTCGCCTGAACGCCGGCGACGTTGTCGAGGCGGATCTGATTCTCGAACGCGGCCGGAATCAGCACGTCGCAGTCCATCGCCAGCAGCTCCTCGTTGCTGACGTTCTTCGTGCCGGCGAATCCGACGACGGAGCCTGTCTGCTTCTTGTGCGCGAAGGCGGCTTTCGGATCGAGGCCGTCGTCGGAGGTGACGCCTCCTTTTGAGTCGCTGATGCCGACGATCTTCGCTCCGGCCTCCAGGAACAGCTCGGCGGCGAAGGAGCCTGCGTTGCCGAAGCCTTGAATGGCGATGCGTGCGCCTTTGAGCGCGTTCATGCCGCGCACGGCGCCCTGCTCGATCGCGCGGCGGGTGACGAAGAGGCATCCGCGCGCGGTGGCCTCGCGGCGGCCTAACGAGCCGCCCATCGACAACGGCTTGCCGGTGACGACGGGCAGGTTGTTCTTGCCCTGATGCATCACGTCGTACGTGTCGTAGATCCAGGCCATCGTCTCGGCGTCGGTGTTGACGTCGGGCGCAGGAATGTCGGTGTGCGGGCCGATCGTGTCGCCTAACTCCACGATGAAGCGTCGCGTCAGGCGGCGCAGCTCATTTCTGGAGAGCTCTTTCGGATTGCAGATGATCCCGCCCTTCGCGCCGCCGAACGGGATGTCGGCCACCGCGCACTTCCACGTCATCCACGACGCCAGCGCGCGCACCTCGTCTGCGTTCACGTCGGGGTGATAGCGGATGCCGCCCTTGCCGGGACCACGCACGCGCGAGTGCAGCGCGCGATAGCCGGAGAACGTCTCGACGCGGCCGTCATCGCGCTCGACCGGGAACTCGACCTTGACCAGACGCATGCAGCCGCGCAGCCAGTTGCGAAGGCCGTCGGGAAGGTCGGCTACGTATTGCGCCGCCAGGTCGAACTGGCGCTGCGCGATGTTGTAGGAATTGAGATCCTCCGCCGGTTGGACGGATTCCGAGGCTTGGGGGCGCGCGGGGCGCACGTCCATAGGGGTATCCTCCTTTGTTGTGTGGGCCTCAAACGATAGTTAAACTCGCCGGCCATTGTCCAATCGGAGGGTCTGACGTGAAAAAACTCCTTTGCGTGCTGCTCGTGGTTGCCTCCAGTGCGCTGGCTGTCGACATCAACGACACGCGGCTTCTGACCGATCCCGCCGTCAGCGGAAACCAGATTGCCTTCGCCTATGCGAACGACATCTGGCTGGCGAACCTTGACGGGTCGAACGTCCGCCGATTGACGTCGCACCCCGGCGTGGAGTCGGGACCGCGATTCTCGCCGGATGGATCGCTGGTCGCGTTCACCGGCCGCTATGAAGGCAACACGGACGTTTACATCGTTCCGACCGCCGGCGGCATGCCGAAGCGGCTCACGTATCACCCGAACAACGACGTGGCGATCGGGTTCACGCCCGACGGTTCGGCAGTGCTGTTCACATCGCCGCGCGAGGTTTACACGCGCCGCTACCTGCAACTGTTCACGGTGCCGGTGGGCGGCGGCATCGCGACGAAGCTGCCGATCCCCAACGCGGCGAAGGCGGCGTACTCCTCCGACGGCGGGAAGATCGCCTATCAGCCGATCGGGGACGCCTATCTGGAATGGAAGCGGTATCGCGGCGGTCAGGCCGCGCGGTTGCTGATCTTCGATACGGCGACGAATGCGGTGGAGCAGATTCCGCAGCCGGCCACGCGCGCCAACGACACCGATCCGATGTGGATCGGCGACAAGATCTACTTCCGCTCCGATCGCTCCGGCGAATTCAACCTGTACTCGTATGACACGAAGTCAAAACAGGTCGACCAACTCACTCGCTACTCCGACTGGCCCATCCTCGGTGCCACGGCGGGCGGCGGCAGAATCATCTACGAGCGTGGCGGATATCTGTCGATGTTCGACCCCGCGCAGAAGAAGGACACGCGACTGAAGATCGGCGTCGCCGCGGATCTCGTCGAGGCGCGTCCGCGCTGGGTGAAGGGCGCAAAGTACGCGCGCGAGGCGAGTCTGTCGCCGACCGGCGCCCGCGCGGTGTTCGACTATCGCGGCGAGATCGTCACAGTGCCGATGGAAAAAGGCGACGATCGCAATCTCTCGCAGTCGCCGGGCGCGAACGACCGCTGGCCGGTGTGGTCGCCGGACGGCAAGTCGATCGCGTGGTTCACCGACGAATCGGGCGAGAACGAGCTGCGCATCGTGCCGCAGGATGGCCGCGGCACGGCGCGCAGCATCAAGGTCGAAGGCGCGGGTTTCTACAGCGATCCGCGGTGGTCGCCGGACGGCTCGAAGATCAGCTATGCCGACAACTCCGATTCGCTGTACGTGCTCGATGTGGCCACGGAAACCGCCACGAAGATTTCGTCTAATCCTATGTACAACAGCACCATCAATCACGCGTGGTCGCCCGATTCGAAATGGCTGGCGTACACGCGCAACACCACGCAGTACATGGACAGCGTGCAGCTGTACTCCGTCGAGCAGAAGAAATCGTTCGCGGTGACCGATGACGTTTCCGACGCCTCGTCGCCGGTGTTCGATCCCAACGGCAAGTATCTCTACTTCGTCGCGTCGACCGACTCCGGTCCGGTCGAAGACTGGTTCTCGATGTGGAACAACAGCGCGCACGCCACCAATCGCGTGTACCTCGCGGTGCTGGCGAAGGGTGTGATGTCGCCGCTGACGAAAGAGAGCGACGAGGAAGCAGCGAAGAAAGCGGACGACGACAAGGCCGCCGACGACAAGAAGGACAAGACCGTCGCCAAAGTCACCGTCGATCTCGACGGCCTCGGCCAGCGCATCGTCGTGCTCCCGTTGCCCGAGGGCTATTACAACGACCTGCAGGTGGCGAAGACAGGGGAGCTGTACTACCGCAAGCGCACCTCGGTGAATCGCTTCACCCGCGACGCCGGGAACCTGATGCACTTCAGCCTCTCGAAGCGCAAAGAGGACACCGCGGTGGAGAAGGTAGACGGCTTCGAGATCTCGCGCGACGGCAAGCGCCTGCTGCTGCACATGGCCGACGCGTGGTCCATCGCCGACATCGCCGAGAAGATCGACGCCACGAAGCACAAGGTGGCGATCGAGAGCGTCGACGTGAAGATCGATCCCGTTGCGGAGTGGAAGGACATCTTCGACGAGGCGTGGCGCATCAACCGCGATTACTTCTACGACCCGAACATGCACGGCGTCGACTGGAAAGCGGCGAAGGCGAAGTACGGCGCGCTCCTTCCCGATGTGGCCGTGCGCCAGGATCTCACGCGCGTCATGCAGTGGATGTTCAGCGAGCTGTCGGTCGGCCATCACCGCATGGCCGGCGGAGACACGCTGGCCAACGTCGATGTTGTTCCCGGCGGGCTGTTAGGCGCGGACTACAAGATCGAGAACGGCCGCTACAGATTCGCCAAGGTGTACGGCGGCCTCAATTGGAATCCCGATCTGCGCGCGCCGCTCACCGAGCCGGGCGTCGATGTGAAATCGGGCGAGTATCTGCTCGCGGTCGAAGGCAAGGATCTCAAGCCGCCGGAAGACCTGTACAGCCGATTTGAGCGCACGTCGGGCCGCATCGTGGAAATGACCGTCGGGCCGAATGCGGACGGATCAGGCTCGCGGACGGTGAAGGTCGTCCCCATCGAAGACGAGGCGCAGTTGCGCAATCGTGACTGGGTGGAGCGCAACCTCCGTTACGTCACCGAGAAGACGCAGGGCCGCGTCGCGTACGTCTACGTTCCGAACACCAGCGCCGCCGGCCACGAGTACTTCACGCGTTACTTCTTCCCGCAGGCCAACCGC
>JBBRMQ010000284.1:0-4611 GCA_038230775.1 Thermoanaerobaculia bacterium | reverse complement strand
GTACCTCCCGTTACGAATCCCGTTCAATCCGCTAATCAAGGAGCATTTGTGACAACAGCAAGGACCATGTTCATTACTTTTGCGCTCGCCGGCACCGCCGTGTTCGCGCAGGAGAAGGCCGCTCCGGCGCCCGCAGCGCCGCAGCAAACCACGATGGCGCCATCCTCGACCTCGCCGGCAGCCGATACCGATCCGGTCATCGTCTCCGCGGGTGCCGTCGCCATCCACAAGTCGGATTTCGAGGCGGCAATCAAGTCGCTTCCCGCCGAGTATCAGCAGTACGCAATGGGAGCCGGCAAGAAGCAGTTCGCCGAGGACTATCTGCGGATGAAGCTGCTGGCGTCGGAAGGCCTCAAGGCCGGTCTCGACAAGTCGCCGGAAGTCATGCGCCAGCTCGATCTCATGAAAGAGAACCTCGTGGCAACCGAGGAACTGCACAAGATCGAAGCCGGCATCAAGCTCTCGGACGCCGATCTCAAGAAGGCGTACGACGACAACAAGAAGGATTACGAGCAGGTCAAAGCCCGCCACATCCTGATCGCGTTCAAGGGAAGCCCCGCCGCGAACAAGGACAAGAAACCGCTCACCGAGGCGGAGGCGAAGGTCAAGGCTGACGAGATCCGCAAGAAGCTGGTGGCCGGCGCGAAGTTCGGCGATCTCGCCAAGAAGGAATCAGACGACATCGAATCCGGCAAGAACGGCGGCGACCTCGGCGCCTTCTCGAAGGGGCAGATGGTCCCGGAGTTCGAGCAGGCCGCCTTCTCGGCGAAGGCGGGCGAGATCACGCCGGTCGTGAAGACGCAGTTCGGCTACCACATCATCCAGGTGCAGGAGCACACGTACACGCCGTACGAGGACGTCAAGCCGACGCTCGAAAAGACGCTTCGTCAGAAGAAACTGCGCGACGCGCTCGACGCGATGAAGGAAACGTCGAAGCCGACGTTCAGCGATACGTACTTCGCCACGCCGGCTGCCGCCGCAAAGGCCGAAGAGCCGGCGAAAAAGCAGTAACTGCCTCTCATCGAGAGGAAGCGCTGTCATCCCGAGCTACGCTCGGGATGACAGTCGCTGGGTCGGTTTTTCCGATCAGCGACTTGCTACCTGCGACCTGCTCCGGTACCTTACGACCGCATGGAAATACCGTCGAAGGTCACCATCTTCAACCGGACGCTGGAGTTGAAGGGCAAGCAGGCCACGCTGATCGCCGTTACTCCCCACGGCTACTACGAGATCGTGATGGAGTTTCAGCAGAAGAACCACACGGTTCTGTTTCCCATCGCGGAGACGACGGTCATCTTTAACGAGGCCATCCCCATCATCGACGGCGGCATCGAAGTTGAGCGGTGAGAGTAAGGCAGTAAGGCCGTAGCGGTAGCTACCGGTTCGTCTACTCGTTCTACCGCCTTACCGCCTTACGTGACTTTCTTCGCGAACATCCACGCGATCAGCACGCCGAGGTAGTAGAGGGCGATCATCGGCACTGCGAGGGCGGTCTGGGTGATCATGTCCGGCGTCGGCGTGACGATCGCGGAGACGATGAATGCGATCACGATCGCGTACTTCGACTTCTGCATCAGGAAAGCCGGCGTAACGATCCCCAGCCGCGCGAGAAAGAAAATCAGGATCGGGGTCTCGAACACCAGGCCGCTCGCCATGATGATCGTGCTGGCGAATGAGAAGAACTCGTCCGCCTTGATCATCTGCTGAAACTGCTTGCCGGTCTCGATGAAGAACCCACACGTCGATGGCAGCAGCACGCGGTAGCCGAAATAGCCTCCGGCGACGAAGAACAGCGTCGCCATGATGATGAACGGCGCCGCATATCGCCGCTCCCGGCTGTAGAGCCCGGGCGCGATGAACAGCCACAACTGCAGCAGAAGGAAGGGCGACGCCAGGAAGATCCCGGTGTAAAAAGCGACCTTCATGTAGAGCACGAACGGTTCGGTGAGCCGCGTGTAGACGAGCTTGTCTCCCGGTGGGAGAAACTTCACCAGAGGTTTCTGCAGTAACTGGAAGATACGATCGGCGAAGTTCCAGCAGGCGAGGAAGGCCACCGCCAGCGCGATGAACGAGTAGATCAGCCGTTTTCGAAGCTCCTCGAGGTGATCGAGGAACGACATCTTCGGCAATTCATGCTCGGGGTCTTCGACGGGTGCGGTCGCGGTCATCGACTACGACTCGGCGTGAGGCGGGGCGGGAGTGGTCTGGATCGGGATCGCCGTCACTGGCTCATCTCTTGATACGACCTGAGGTGCAGGGACGATGTGGGGTGCAATCTGTTTCTGCTCTTCGAGGTGAACTTCACGCTCGATCGTGTTTTTCAGCTCGTCGGTGGCTTTCTTGAACTCCCCGAGCGCTTTGCCGAGGGTGCGGCCGATTTCGGGGAGCTTGCGCGGGCCGAACACCAGGAGCGCGACGAAGAAAATGAGCATGAGCTCAGGTAAACCGAGGGAACCGAACATTTCGCGCCTTCCTAACTTTGCTGTGAACAGGTCGGGTGGGGTGAATACTCCGCCCGTATAATGACGTTTAGACCCTCAAATTCGTTGCATGAAGGCAGGCATGGCCACCATTCGCAAGACACAGAAATGGACCTTCTCGCTGACGCTTCTCGTTGCGGTACTCGCGGCGACACTCTTCGGCGGATTCTACGGTAATCGCCTTTTCGGATCGCCCGTTCAGAGCGACGTTCAGAAGCGGCTGAAAGAGTACACGGATCTTCTGTCTGCCGTCACCTCATGGGCTCCGGAAGAAGTCGGTTCCGATAAGTTCGTCTATTCGTCGATCGACGGGATGTTGCGAACGCTCGATCCGCACACGACGTTCCTGGAGCCGAAAGAGTACGCCGACATGCAGGACCGACAGAAGGGCTCTTTCTACGGCCTCGGCATCCTCGTCACGAAGCGCAACGACCAGGTCACGGTGATCACGCCGCTCGAAGGCACGCCTGCCGCACGGCTCGGCGTTCGCGCCGGCGATGTCATCTCGGAGGTCGAAGGCACATCGACCGACGACCTCACGCTGGACGAAGTCGTCAAGCGTCTCAAGGGACCGAAGGGCACCACGGTTCACATCAAGATCATGCGCGTCGGGATCAAAGAGCCGATTCCTCTCACGATCGTGCGCGCCGCGATTCCCACGAATTCGATCTCCAACGTCCTGATGATTCGTCCGGGCGTCGGCTACATCCGCATCAAAGACTTCACGGCCACGACCGTTCGCGAGCTCGACGAAGCCGTCGACAAGCTGAAGGCTGATGGCATGCAGCGGCTCGTGCTCGACCTCCGCGGCAATCCCGGCGGTCTGCTCGACGCGGCGGTCGGCGTCGGCGATCACTTCCTCGACAAGGGGCAGATGATCGTCTACACCAAGGGCCGCACTCCCGACTCGGCGCAGGACTATGTTGCTCCGGGCAAGCATCAGAAGATCGACACGCCGCTGGTCGTGCTCGTCAATCACGGCAGCGCTTCCGCTTCGGAGATCGTCGCCGGCGCGATTCAGGACCACGATCGCGGCCTCGTCATCGGCGAGACCAGCTGGGGCAAGGGGCTGGTGCAGAGCGTCTACACGCTGCAGTACGGCGCCGGGCTCGCGCTCACCACGTCGAAGTACTACACGCCTTCGGGCCGCAACATCCAGCGCGACTACAGCTCGTTCTACGATTACTACGTCGCCGACGACAGCGATGATGCCGCAGCCGAGATTCCGCTCAAGGATCGCAAGCAGTTCAAGACGGATACCGGCCGCGTGGTCTACGGCGGCGGCGGAATCACGCCGGACGTGATGATCAAGCCGGCGCCTCTCTCGAGAGTGGCGCAGATCCTCGAGGTGCGAAGCGCGATCTTCAACTACGCCGTCGATTACAACTCGAAGCATCCCGAGTTGAACAAGGATCTCGTCATCACGCCTGCGATGATCGAGGATTTCACCCGCTTCGCCGCCGATAAGGAGATCGCTCAGATCGACGAGATCCGCGCGACGATGCAGAAACCGAACGACCGCAAGTTCATCGAGCGCGTGCTGAAAGCGGAGATCGTCGCCGCGAAGTACGGCTTCGACGCCTCGTATCCGTTCCGCCTCCAGGGCGACAATCAGCTGGAGAAAGCGCTCGAGCTTTTCCCCGACGCACAAAAGCTCGCGTTGCTCGCCGCCGAGGCGCGCGCGCACGGTGCGGGGATGCCCGCGGACGCTTCCGGACGCACCGCACAGGCGATTCCGAAAACACGATAGGCAGGTCGCGAGTCGCAGGTCGCAGGTCGGGCACTGAGCCCCGACCCGCGACCTCAGACCAGCGACCAGCCCTCTTGTGGTAACGTTTCGCCGCTTTTCGCACAGGAGAGCCGTAAACGAATGCCGGATTTAGGGAAGAAGTACACCTGCTATAGCTGTCACACGAAGTTCTATGACCTCGGCAAGCCCGAGCCTCTGTGCCCGAAGTGTGGCGCCGATCAGCGCGACGCCGAGGAAGCGCCGGCGGTTGCACCGAGCCGCGGTCGAAGCTCCGCGACAAGCTGACGGAGCTGGCTCCGAAGGCGATGCCGGAAGCGGACATCGACGAGATCGACGCGAAGGTGTCCGAGGTGTTCAGCGGCGCGCGGGTGGCCGAGGCGG
>JBBRMQ010000283.1:0-4658 GCA_038230775.1 Thermoanaerobaculia bacterium | reverse complement strand
GATTGAAATCCTTGCCGGAGTGATGGTGTGAGGACCGGCTTCAGTGTGAGGACCGGCTTCAGCGTGAGGACCGGCTTCAGTGTGAGGACCGGCTTCAGTGTGAGGACCGGCTTCAGTGTGAGGACCGGTTTCAGTGTGAGGACCGGCTTCTGTGTGAGGACCGGCTTCTGTGTGAGGACCGGCTTCAGCCGGTCACGGCGACCGGCTGAAGCCGGTCCTCACACAGATACAGCCCTCACGGCGTTACTCCTGCATAAGCCGTCGCCATGAAACGCTGTCTCCTCGCCCTTGCTTTGCTCGCCGCCTGCTCCGCGCCGCCGATGCGGCCTCCGGCTACGACTCCAGCAGTTCCCGCGCCCCAACCGACCGTCTCGACCAACACGCTGACATCCGCTCCCGCTCCGGTGAAGGCGATCGCCGAGCCGCGCATACGGGTCGGCATGATGAGCGACCAGCCCGTCGTCACGTTCCCACGAGTCGACGGCGGCTATTACCTGATCACCGATGCAGGCGCGTCGATCCTCAAGCGCGGATTCACCGACACGGCGCCGGTGAGCAACGCCGTCATCCGTTATGGAGTGCAAGTGAGCGCGCTCTCCGACGAGACGAGCGCGAACGCGTTGGCCGAACGTCTGCGGACCGAGACTGGACAACGCGCGGACGTGGTGTTCGATCCCGCCGCGGGACTTCGGCGAATTGTCGCCGGGGACTTCGCGACGTCCGCCGCGGCGCAGCCGCTTCGCGATCAGCTGATTACGCGCAATTACGGGCAGAACCTTCCAATCGTGCGGCGTCCGAGCGACGAACCGTTCACGCGCCAGCATCAGATCGTCGATGACGAGGGGCAGTCGTACACGGTCGCGGGCCAATCCGTGCTCGTCATGCCTGTGACTTCCGAGACGATCACCATCGATCAGAAGCCGTATCGCACCGCGGCGCGGCTCTACGTGAATTCGCGCGGCCTGCTGAACATCATCAATGAGCTGAGCATGGAGGATTACCTGCGCGGTGTCGTTCCGGCTGAGATGGGTCCGCACATCTACGACGAGCTCGAAGGGCTGAAGGCGCAGGCCGTCGCCGCCCGCACGTACGCCGTCCGCAACCTCGGCCAGTTCCGCACTGAGGGATACGACATCTGCCCGGGGCCGGCGTGTCAGGCTTACAGCGGGTTTTCCGGCGAGGAAAAGCTGAGCGATCAGGCCGTGCGCGAGACCGCCGGCCTTGTGATCACTTATGAAGGCAAACCCATCGACGCCCTCTTCACATCGACGTGCGGCGGCGAGACCTCGGACGTCAGCACGATGTTTCCCGGCCGTAACGAGCCGTACCTCAAGCGGGCGCGGTGCGTCGAGATGGAGATGAAGAATCTCACCGGGCGTGCGGATACCGGCGTCATGAACGAGCATCAGTTGTCGGGACGTCTGTTCGCCGCGGTGGCCGGAGTTCCCGAGTCCGGAACAAGCTGGGCGGCCAGCGACGTGATGCAGGCGGTGACCACCGCGATGCGTATCGTCGGGATGAACTCTTCGCAGGTGTCGCCGGTCTCGTCGCGACGAGGAGATGTGCTGACGTATCTGGCGGCCGTCCTCTCGCTCGATCGTTACGCGAAGGTCGTCACTTTGCCGGAGGATCGCGGCTACTTCTTCCCGCAGAGCGAGGGGGACAGCAACGCGTACCTTGCAGCGGCGTTCCTCATCAAGTACGGATTTCTGCCGACGCAGCAGATCGATCGTGTCGACATGAATGCTGTGATGCCGCGCGAAGAGCTTTACGGCCTTCTCGGATCGTGGGTGAAGAAGCATGGCGCGCTCACCGAGACGACGGGGAAGATCTCCGCGATCAACGGGCGCAGCCTGGTGTTGAAAGCGGAAGGGAAGAACGTGACCTACGCGCTTCCCGACGGCATTCCGATTTTCCGCCGGCTCGGCGACCGCTATCAGGAATACAAGTTTCTGCCGGTGATGATCGGCGATCGCGCGTTCCTGCAGACCAACGCGCGGAAGGTGCCGGTCTCGATGATCGTGCAGGCGAACGTCGATGGTGCCGCATTCGATCGCACGTCGAGCTTCGCCAACTGGACGCGCAGCTATCGCGCGGACGAGCTGGTGACCTCAATCGCCAGGCGCAATCCCATTCAGCAGTTGACTGGCCTGCGGCCGGTCACGGTGGACGCATCGCAGCGCATCGCCGAGATGGAAGTCTCGGCCGAGGGTGGCCGGAAATTCATGCTGCGCGGATTGCCCATCCGCTGGTCGCTCAACGTTCCCGACAATCTCTTCGTCTTCGAGAGGACGAAAGATCCGGACGGCGTCGACCGCTACACGTTCTACGGTAAGGGATGGGGCCACGGCATCGGCATGTGCCAGGTCGGCGCGTACGGGATGGCATTCCGCGGCTACACCTTCGATCAGATTCTCAAGCGGTACTACGCAGGGGTCGAGATTTCGGCGATGAAGTAGAGAGTCGCGCGTGGAGTGCAGTTTGACGCCGAGCGATGTGTCATCCCGAGCGTAGCGAGGGACCGGTGTGGGCGGGCGGGGCGAGATCTATCCAATGTGGATTGTTGTCTTGAATCAGACGCATTTTTTTCTCGCGACGCCAACCCTTGAGCTGTTTCTCCCGAGCGATCGCTTGATTCACGTCCGTGAACTCTTCGACATGGACGAGGCGGTGAACGCCGTAGCGACTTGTAAACGCCATCTCGTTCTGCATTGAGCGGTGATAAGCCAACCGCTTCTCGAGGTCGCCCGTGATGCCGATGTAAAGCACCCTTCGAAGACTCGCCAGGATGTAAACGTAGTAAAGCTTCATCAGCACCGAGGTTACCTCGGCGACGCCGCAATCTACTTAGGGTAGCGAACCGCCCGCCCACACCGGTCCCTCGCTACGCTCGGGATGACAACGCTGCTTCGTCAGCGCTATCTACTTCATATAGCAAAACGCCCTCCCACCCGCGCCCCCCGACCCCCAACCTACGGCTCGCTGCCTAACACCAGCGCCGCCAGCGCCACTGCAATGCGATGGTCGATCGCGCCCGTGATCTCGAGCAGATCCGACTCTCCCTCGGTATTCGGGCGCCGGATGATCCACGCGGCGTCTTTGCCCAGGTAGCTGACCACGAGATTGGACTCGTAGCGGGGGGCGAACTTGCCGGCGAACTTTCGCAGCAGCGCGCGGGACGCCGACTCCTCGATCGCGTAGCCGATCGGACGCTCATCGTAAGCGGCGAGGATCGTCCAGCGGCCGCGCAACAGTCGCGAGATGACGGATCGCCGAAACCGCGCGACCACTTTGCGATCGGGCGTACCGACGACGTAGGTGACGACCGGAAAACTCACGTTGCTCTGTTGCGCGATCGTCAGCGCCGGGGTCTTGTCGATGTTGAGCGTGGCGCTGAGCGGCGGGACCAGCATCGCGATCAACACTGCGAACGCGGCGCTGAGAACGAGCGCAATCATGGCGGGAACCGGACGTCCTTCCGCGATGAGAAACCCGACGGCGGCCAGGCCCGTGGCAACCACGACGACGGCGACCACCATGGCCACCAGCGGAACCACAGTGGCGAAGCTTCGATAGTTGAACAGCACGGTGCCGTCATCGGCGGTCACGTTGGCGCTCTCGCCCGCGGGCAGCCCGGTCATGAAGTGAAAGCGCGTGCGCGAGAACGGACCGCTCGCCGGTGGAGGAGCGGCGGGCAACCCGAGAGGCTCGGTCTCGGGCTCGACGACTTCATCCCCTTCTACTTTTTTTTTAGATCGTCCGCGCTCAGCTTCTCGTGCGGCGCGGTGCTCACGCCGCTATAGCGCTCATGCTCGGAGGTGGGCATCGATTCAACGTCGACGAATTCCGTGGGCGGCTCGGGGACCGCCGAACGCTCGAACGCGTCGCCGGTCTGGGCGTCGCTCTCGGTCGGGAGCTCTTCGGAGAAACGTCCGTACGTGTTTCCCATCCGCAGTTTCGCGCCGTGAGTCAGGGGTGCGACCCGGATGCGCTTCCCGTTCACGAAGGTTCCGTTTGCGCTGGCGAGATCGTGAAGGACGAAGAATCCGCGCTCGAAAACGATCTCCGAATGATGGCGCGAGACTTTCGGGTCGCGCAGGATGATGTCGTTGCCGGGGTCGCGGCCAACCGTAAAGGGCCGGTGCGTCTGGAGGCGGTAGCTCTTCTCCGAGCCGTCCAGGCCGACGAAAAACAGTTTGGCCATTGCGCCGATTGTAGCCGAACTGAAGCTCAGTTCACTGGCTGTGCACCCTCGAGTTGTCCCACCAGTTCATCAATTGTGACGGGCTTCACAAGCCACGTACGTATCCGTGGATCTCGTTTGTCCGCTGGCGGTTCGGGCTGTCCGCTGATGACGATGATCGGAATCTGCGCCCGGCCGTTTTCGAAGATCTTGGCCAGCACCTCACCGCCGTCCATGAGGGGCATGAGCCAGTCGAGCAGGATGACATCCGGCCGCTCGCTCTCGATGCGCTCGACGGCCTCAGCGCCGTTGGCGGCGAGTTTTACTTCATAGCCGCGCTGGTTGAGGCCGATCGCATAGAGACGGCGAACGTCAGAGTTGTCCTCGACAATCAATACCTTCGGCGGTTTGGGCGTCATCCATCCGCCATTGTGCAGGTTTCATTCCGTTACAATCGGCGCATGCGAGCCGGGTG
>JBBRMQ010000282.1:0-4707 GCA_038230775.1 Thermoanaerobaculia bacterium | reverse complement strand
GACTTCACCGTTCCGCGCCTGAGCGACACGCCGAAGATCGAAACGCACATCATTGCTGATGACGGTCCGCAGCCGTTCGGAATGGGCGAGCCGCCCGTCCCGCCCTTCGTGCCCGCGGTGCTGAACGCGATCTTCGCCGCCACCGGGACGCGCATCCGCAGGCTGCCGATCAGCCGGGCGTGAGATTCGTCTCCACGAGCACGCGCTGCTCGTCGCTGGTCAGGATCGCGTCGAGATCGAGCACGAGCAGCAACTCTGCCTCAGTGTGTGGACCGGCTTCAGTGTGTGGACCGGCTTCAGCCGGTCGGCGGCCGGCTGAAGCCGGCCCTACACGATGCTCGACGATCGCCACGAGGTAGTCGCTCTTCACGCCACGCACGGATGCGGGCGCCGGCAGCAGCTCGTCGGTGGTGATGTTCGCCAGCGTGCGCACTTCGTCGACCTTCAATCCGATCGAGCCCGACTTCGCCGACGTGATCAGGACGAGCGGCGCCTCGAGGGCGTCCTTCAACGCCGGAAAGAAGCGGCGCCGCAGATCGACGACCGGAACGACCTCGCCGCGGAACACAATCACGCCCTCGAGAAACGACGGCGCAGAAGGCAACGCGGTCGAGCCCTCGTACATCACGACCTGACGCACGGCCATGATGTCGGCCGCGAACGTCTCCGGGCCGATGCGAAAGGTGATGAGACGGAGGTTCTTCGCCATCAGCCCCGCACGTGGAACCGGCGGACTTCGTCGTGCAGTCCGCGGATCGCTTCCGAAAGCAGCATGAGCGAGTCGTACATCTCGTTCGCCGACACCCGATTCCCCTCGGCGATCGTCCGCATCTGCTCCATCGTGGTCACGATCTTCTCGCTCTCGCCCGACTGGCTGGCGGCCACGCGGAAGATGTCATGGATCATCTCGATCATCCGCGTGGTGGCGTCGGAGATCATCGAGGAGCCGGTCTTCTGTTCCAGCATCGCGCGGCGCACGTATTCGGTGACCTCGCGCATTGACTCCACCGCCTTGAGAATGTGATCCGATCCCTGCGCCTGCTGGCGCGTGGCGGAGTTGATCTGCCGCACCAGCTCCTGCAACTTCGCCACCGATCGCGTGACGGTCTCGCTGCCCTCGGCCTGCTGCCGCGTGGCGGCCGCGATCTCCTTGCCCATCGCGGACGCGTTGCTGGCGGAAGCGAGAATGAGCTCGAGCGCCTTCCCCGCTTCATGCGACTGCCCCACGCCGCGCTCGACGAGGCGTGTTCCCTGCGACATCGCCGACAGCGCGTTCGACACCTCGGCCTGCACCGAACGGATGAGCGTGGAGATCTCGCGCGTCGACGCCGCGGTGCGCTCCGACAACTCGCGGATCTCCGTGGCCACCACGGAAAAGCCCCGGCCGTGTTCCCCGGCCTGCGCGGCGAGGATGGCGGCGTTGAGCGCCAGCAGATTGGTCTGCTCGGCGATATCGTCAATGACGTTGACAATCTTGCTGATCGCGGCAGAGCGCTCGCCGAGGCGCGAGATGACTGCGTTGGAATCGGAGACGGCTTCGCGGATCTCCTCCATGCCGTCGATTGTTTGCTTCACGGCGTCCATGCCGGACTGCGCCGCGGTGGCGACGCCCAGGGTGAGGTCGTAGGAGCGGGCGGCGTTGGTCTCAACCTGGGCGATGGAGGCGGACATCTGCACCATCGAGGAGGAGGTGTCGGTGACGAACGTGGTGAGGTAGTCGACGTTCGAATCGACTTCGTTGATGGACGACACCATCTCGTGCGTGGCCGAGGCGGTGTCCTCGACCGCGCGCCAGAGCGTGTCGGTATGGCGCGTGACCTCTTCCATTGAGGCCACCATCTCCATCATCGAAGACGATGTCTCTTCCGAGGCGGCGGAGAGCTCCTCCACGTTGTCGGTGATCTTGCGGACGCCGGCGTTCAGCGTGTCGATCGTGTGGTACATGTCGTTGATGATCACGCGCTGCTCGTCGACGCGTTCGATCACCGTGCGCGAGCGCGACCCCACCGTGTCCGCCACCGACTTCAGTTGCGTCTCAGACCCGATGAGGCGCGTGACCGTCTTCTCCAGGTTGCCGGCCATGGTGTTGAAGGTGGTGGCCAGGCCGCCGATCTCGTCGCTCGACTCCACCAGGCTGCGTTGCGTGAGGTCGCCGGCGGCGATCGACTCCGCGCTTCTGACGAGGTTGAGGATCGGCCGGACGAGCAGTCGCGAGGCGAGCCACGCAAGCGGAATCGCAATCAGCAGCACGAGCGCGGTGACGCCGAAGTTGGTCCAACGCAGCGCTCGCGTCGCGGACTCTGCCTCGCGCTCGTTCACGATCAGCCGGAAGTAGCCTTTCGTCACTCCGCCATCGGTGAACGGCACCACGAAGAGATGCAGCGGTTCGCCGTTTTCGCTCTGGAGATCCGTGCGGCCCGCGGAACGCGTGATGGCCACCGGCGGCGCGGAGCCGCTGGCGGCGAGAACCTTGCCGTCGGCGGCGATGAAGTCCGCGTACTCGACCGCGCGATTCTTGCGGACGTCGTTCACGATGTTCCGCAGATCGTCGGTCAGGCCGAAGAGGACGTAGTAGCCCGAGGTGAAGCCGACCGTGCGCGCGATCGCCTGCGCCTGCCCCACCGTCTGTTGCCGGAGCGCACGGCGGACGCTCCACTGCTCGATCGCAACGATGAGCGCCGCGATGAGCAGCGTCTGAAAGGCGAGCGCGAGGATGAACTTCGAACGCAATCCGATGCGTGAGCGCGCGAGGTCGCCGGAGAGCATGGACGCGGCAAGTGTACGTTATGATCGCCGAATGCCGCTCATTCGTTGCGCGAAATGCGGCCAGGCGTACGACGTGCCGGGCGCGGTTGCCGTGCACCTGACGAACGCCATCGCGACCTGCCATTGCGGCGAATGGCTCGCGGGAAGCAAGGCGGCGGTCCTCGCGCGGCTGATGAATCCCGACGAGCTCAAGGAGATCGATCTCCAGCCGTATCGAGTCGACGGCGCTCCGCCGGCATCGGGAGTGTCGCCGGGCGTCGCAGCGGCCGAGCCGATCGTGGCGAAAGCGCCCGGCGAGCCGCGATCCATCCGCATCATCGGGCGCAGCAACCAGAGCTCAGTCAATCAGGTCTTCACCATCGGGAAGCATCCGATGTGGATCGGCCGCACCGGCTGCCACATCAATCTCGAAGGCGCGGACCTCGATATCCGCCATTGCACCATCTATCTCAACGGCGATCAGCTCATCATCCGCGACGCTGACACGCACACCGGCTCGTTCCTCGATGGACAGCGAGTGAACGAGATGCCGTTGCCCGACGGGGAGCACGTGCTGCGCGTGGGGTCGGCGCTGCTCAGCATCGAGACCACGCGGGATAAGGGACTGTCAGTCGAGCCGATCATGACGACGGAGAAGATTCCGGCGATCACGGAAGCGGAGATCGCGGTGCGGCTCGCCGAGCGCGAGGCGGCGCTGGAGTTGAAGCGATCGGTGCTGGTTTGCATCGACGGTCCGCTCAGCGGTCAGGAGTTCGAGATTCCACCGGCGGGGCTGGTGGTGGGACGCGAAGGACACGTGCGCGTGCCCGATGAATATCTGTCGCGCAAACATTTTGAAGTCGTTCCCGACACCGACGGCTTCGTCCGCGTCCGCGACCTCGGATCGCGCAACGGAACCTTTCTCAACACACTTCCGGCAAGTAATACGAAAGTCCACAGTGGCGACGAGATTCGCGCCGGCGTGAATCGATTTCGCATTGAACAGCGTGCGTGAGTCGCTTTTCGATATACTCCGGGACTCAGCAATGAAAACCAGTCCCGAGCAGTTGATCGAGCGAATTCTCCGTCCGCTTTCCAGCCTGTTGAAGGCCCCCCTCGAGATCGATCACGCATCGCGCGGAGTGCGCCGCGCCGATGGTCAGCCCCTCGACATCGTGGAGCGCGAGCTCCTCGGCGAAGTGCTCGATCTCATCGGCCATGCGCATGAGAACGACGTCCGCCTGCGCGCGCTCGAGGAACGGGTGACGGCGCTGCAGTTCGAGAATCTCGATCTGATGGCGAAGAACAGTTTCCTCTCCGAGATTTCCGCGCGCGACTCGCTGACAGGTCTCTACAACCGTTGGTACGTGATGGAGAAAATCGACTCCGAGATGAACCGCTCGGTACGGAACGGCCAGCCGATGTCCGTGCTGATGCTCGATCTCGATCACTTCAAACAGATCAACGACTCGTACGGTCACCCAGCCGGCGACTCCGTGTTGAAGTCCGTCGGCCAGACGCTGCGCGAGAGCTGCCGCGTGTACGACGTTCCCGGACGCTACGGCGGCGAAGAGTTCTGCGTCGTGCTGCCGGAGACGCGCGTCAACGGAACGCAGACGGTGGCGGAACGCATTCGCTCGCGTCTGGAGTCGACTGCGGTGATCGTCGGCGATTCGGAGATCAAGGTGACGGCGTCGATCGGTGTGGCAGGAATGGACTCGAACGAGGATGGCGCGCTGAGTGCGAGCGCTCTCGTCGAGCGTGCCGATCGCGCGTTGTACATCGCGAAGCATCATGGCCGCAATCGCGTGGAGTTCTGGGCGCCAAGTCCCGGCAGCTCGCATTAAAGGCTCCCTCTGAGATGTGGTGCCGGGCGACCTCGCCGCCTCTGTGTGAGGACCGGCTTCAGCCGGTCGGCTCAGTGACCGGCTGAAGCCGGTCCTCACACAGAAGCAGTTGGCG
>JBBRMQ010000281.1:0-4758 GCA_038230775.1 Thermoanaerobaculia bacterium | reverse complement strand
GCTACGACTCTACGATCAAGGCGCACGTCGTCGACGATGCATCGAAGAGCGTCTTCTGGGCGCCGTTCGACAAGTTTCCGTCGACGGTTCCGGAGGCCGATCGCGAACGCCTCCGCACCGCGGGACGCGCCGCCGTCATGCAAACGGTTTCCGGCTACCGTCAGTTTCTCGACTTCTTCGACAACGAGTATCTTCCCGGCGTCCGCACCACTCTTGGCGCGAGCGAGCTCCCGAACGGCCGCAAGTACTACGCGTACAAGATCCGCGAGTTCACGACCCTCGACCTGACACCGGAAGCCATCCACAAGATCGGCCTCTCCGAGGTCGATCGCATCTCGACGGAGATGAACACGGTCATGAAGCAGGCCGGCTTCCAGGGCGACTTCGCAGCGTTCCTCGCCTTCCTGCGCACCGACCCGCGCTTCTACGCGAAGACGCCGGAAGAGCTGCTCTCGCACGCCTCATGGATCGCGAAGCGCATCGAAGGCAAGCTCCCCTCCGAATTCAAGACACTCCCGCGACTGCCGTTCACCGTCGAGCCGGTGCCCGCCGACATCGCGCCAAAGTACACGAGCGGACGATATGTCGGCGCGCCGCAGGGAAGCATGCAGGCCGGAATCTACTGGGTGAACACCTACATGCTGGAGAGCCGCCCGCTCTACAACCTGGAGGCGCTCACGCTGCACGAAGCGGTTCCCGGACACCATCTGCAGATCGCGCTCAGCCGCGAGCTCACCAACCTGCCGAACTTCCGCCGCTTCTCCTACATCTCCGCGTTCGGCGAAGGTTGGGGCCTCTACTCGGAGTGGCTCGGCCTGGAGATGGGCATCTACAACGACCCCTACTCGAACTTCGGCCGCCTCGGCTACGAGATGTGGCGCGCATGCCGGCTCGTCGTCGACACCGGCGTGCACTCGATGGGTTGGACCCGCCAGCAGGCGATCGACTACATGGCCACGCGCACAGCGCTTCCTCTTCACGAGGTGGAGACCGAGGTGGATCGCTACATCTCGTGGCCGGGGCAGGCGCTGGCGTACAAGCTCGGCGAATTGAAGATCAAAGAGCTGCGCAAGCGGGCCGAGCAGGCTCTCGGATCCAGCTTCGACGTCCGCGAGTTCCATGACACGGTCCTCGGGAGCGGCGCCGTCCCGCTCGACGTGCTGGAGGCGAACATCAACCGCTGGATCGCCAGCAAGAAAGCGTCGTGATTCGCACCGAGCGCCGCGAAGCGGCTGATGTGGCGCCAGTCCTCCGACTGGCCGCCAGCCAGAGGGCTGGCGCCACACAGCGCCGCTGAAGCGGCGGGACAAATGTCACCAAGTTGCGGAATCGGGAGCCTCCCCCGATAATCGAGGGAAGTCGCCCCCGTCCGATGTTGTTCACACTCGCCGCTGTCACCATGTCACTGCTCAATCCGGTTCGGGCCGAAGACTCTCCGAACGCCTATCCCCGCCTGGAACGAGCGGACAGCCGCGATCGCGTCCTGATCGTCGCTCCGCACATCGATGACGAAGCGATCGGCGCCGGCGGCTACGCCATCGATGCCGTCGAAAACGGCGCCGAAGTCTTCGTCGTGTTCCTCACCGCGGGAGACTGCAATCGCTTCGCGGCGCGACTTCTTCACAAGACGCTCGATCCCACCGCGACGAACTATCTGTCGGTCGGCAAGACGCGCATCGCCGAAGCGCACGAAGCGATGCACCTCCTCGGCATCCCACCGGATCATTACTTCGTCCTCGGCTATCCCGATCGCGGGTTGCGGTCGATGCTGAATCATCCCGAGGCCGTGGTGCGGTCGAAGGGGACGCGCGCCCTCGAAGTGCCGTATCACGATGCAATGTCGCCAGGATCCGCGTACACGCTGGAGAACGTCGTGTGCGATCTCAAGCAGGTGATGGCATCCGTCAAGCCGACGATCGTCATCGCGCCCGTGCCGTTCGATCTTCACGATGATCACGCCTCGGCTGCGGAGCTCACCGATCTGGCACTGCGCCAGCTTTCGCTGCGCCCGAAACGCCTGGGGTATCTGGTGCACATGGGGCGCATCGCCACCAAGCTCGTGAACATGCCGCAGCGCGCGCTCCTGCCGCCGTCGCGCATGAAGTCGTTCTCCTGGGCCACCTACCCGCTGTCGCCGCACGTGCAGCAACTGAAGACGAACATCCTCATGACGTACAAGAGCCAGCGGCCGTACGTCTTCCTGCTGCGCAACGCGTTTGTTCGCAAGAACGAGCTTTTCTACGTCTACCCCGAGACGGAAGAGCACGCGACGGCGCCGGCTCCGGCGCGACTGTTGCTCGCACGCTAAGGCGTGCGCTTCGCCGCGGTACTCCTCGCATTTACCTGCAGCTCTCCGAGTGTGGGGACCGGCTTCAGCCGGTCGAGGCCGGCTGAAGCCGGCCCACACGCCGGACAATTCGACATCGTCATCGTGAATGGTGACGTCATCGACGGCACCGGCAGGGCCCGATCTCGCGCCGATGTCGGGATTCGCGGCGACACGATCGCGGCAATCGGAGATCTGAGCCACGCGACTTCGACGATCCGCATCGACGCGCACAACCAGGTCGTCACCCCCGGCTTCATCGACCTCCTCGGCCACTCGGAAGGCGCGGTCCTCATCGATCCGCATCTCGAAGGCAAGATCCGCCAGGGCGTAACGACCGAGGTGACGGGCGAGGGGCATTCGCCCGGTCCGATCAATGAGGCGATGGCTGCCGAGATGATGCGCACCCGTCCGCCCGGTTTTCCCGACGTGACCTGGCGATCGCTCGGCGAGGCGATGCAGGTGATCGAGAAGCGCGGCTCAGCGATCAACTTCGCGTTCTTCATCGGCGCCGCAAACTCGCGTGAGATCATGATCGGCGGCGCCGACCGAGCGCCGACCGCGGATGAACTGGTGCGCATGAAAACGATGACGGCCGAGGCGGCGCGATCGGGCGCGGTCGGGCTGTCGACAGCGCTCATTTATCCGCCGGGACGCTTCGCCACAACGGAAGAATTGATCGCGCTCGCGAGCGTGACGCCGTCGTACTGGACGCACCTCCGCAGCGAGTCCGACAACATCATGACCGCGCTCGACGAGGCGTTCCGCATCGGACGCGGGGCGAAGGTGCCCGTGAACATTTTTCACCTGAAAACCGGCGGCTCGATGCGCGGTCACATGCCGCAGGTGATCGCGAAGATCGAAGCCGAGCAGAAACGCGGCCTCGACGTGAAGGCGAACGTCTATCCGTACACCGCGACGTCGACGGATCTCACGTCAATCGCGCCCGCGTGGGCCCTCGACGGCGGCTACCTCACATTCGTCGCTCGACTGAAGGAACCCGCGACGCGGGCGCGGATCGCGACCGCGCTGCGTGTCGGCGACGGATCGACGATCCTGATTCGCAACCTCCCGCAGGCGCCGCCGGAGATGAAGCAATACGAGCGCAAACGATTGAACGAGGTCGCGCGGGCCCTCAAGACGACGCCGGCCGAAGCGGCGTTGCGAGCATTCGAGGTGAGCAACTCGTCGCCGATCGCGATCTACTTCAACCTCGACGAGGAAGACATGAAGCTCGCGCTCAAGCAGCCGTGGGTGTCCATCGGCTCCGACTCCGGCGCCGTGGTCGGCGCGGCGCGCGAGGCAGGCGCGCATCCGCGCGCGTACGGCACCTTCCCGCGGGTGTTAGGCCACTACGTCCGCGACGAGCACCTCTTCACGCTGGAGGAAGCGGTGCGCAAGATGACGTCGCTCGCCGCATCGCGGGGGGGCTTTGCCGATCGCGGCACCTTGAAAACAGGAATGAAGGCGGACATCGTGGTCTTCGATCCGAACACGATCCGCGACCTCTCCACGTATGAAGATCCGCACCACTTCTCGGAAGGCATCCGCGCAGTGATCGTGAATGGCAAGCCCGTTCTACGCGACGGAAAGATGACCCCGGATCTTCCAGGCCGCGTGCTGCGGCACTGACGGAACGCCGCCGGCGGCGGCATGTGTGGGGCCAGCCCTCTGTCTGGCCGGCCAGCCGGAGGGCTGGCCCCACACTTACACCTTGATGATGATCTTGCGGCGATAGAGCGCGGTCAGAATTGCCAGCCAGAACGCGACGAAGCAGAGCGCCCAGAGCAGCGAGCCGAACTTATCCGGAAAGTACGGCTTGAACGCGAGGTCGTAACTCGCCTGATGCCACGAGATCTTGCGGTCGCCGAGATCGATCTTCAGAAGGGAGTCGATGAGGCGGGCCATGATTCCCGATCCGGCGAACGCGATCAGCGGATTGACGCCGTAAATGATGAACGGCTTCGCCCATCCGCGAATCTGCATCACGTCGACCAGCCATAGACACGTCGCCAGAACGACGCACGCGAAGCCGGCCGTGAACACGACGTAGCTGCTGGTCCAGAGACTCTTGTTGATGGGAAAGAATGCGCCCCAGAACGAGCCGCCCACCATCGCGAGCGAACCGACCGCGTACAGGCCGACGATCCGCTCGGGGAGCGAACGTTTTTTCTCGGTCAGCCAGCCGCCCGCGAGGACGCCTAACATCGCCGTCGCAATCGCCGGCAGGGTCGACAACGGCCCCTCGGGATCCCATGTCTTGCTCGACGCCCAGATGTGATTGACGCCGAGAATGGCGCGATCGGTCCAGGCGGCGAGGGTCCGCGGCGGATCGTTCAGAAGAAAGGCGCCGATGGTGCCGGTGCCCGGGACAGGAACGAGCGTCATCAAGACCCAGTACCCGACGAGGATCGCGGTGATGATGGCCGTCT
>JBBRMQ010000280.1:0-4762 GCA_038230775.1 Thermoanaerobaculia bacterium | reverse complement strand
GTGAGGACCGGCTTCAGCCGGTCACGACCGACCGGCTGGAGCCGGGCCCCACCCAGAGGGCCATACCACACGAACCGCCCCGGCGCGGCGACCGCGGCCCATATCGCGACCGTCAGCGCCGTCCCCCAGCGCCTTCTCGCGATGAGGCCGCCTAACACCCAGTACTCGCTCGTCGCGCGCATGAAGGACCAGTCTTCGATCCAGAAGCCCTCATCGAGGATCGCGATCAGCGGGATGTAGAGCAGGAAGGCGAGCATCAGCGGCGTGCGCTGAACGCGCGCGATCGCCAGAATCGCGAGGGCGAAGATCGCGATCACTTCGATATTCGTCAGCACCGGAAACGGACGCGGGAGCGCGAACGAATGCACCAGCCCTGCGAACGGAATCGAGAAGTGTCCGGTCCCGAGGGAGGGGGCAGCGTGCCACACGCGGAAGAGGGTGAGCTTCAGAGCCAAGTGCGCGAGAACCGCCGTCAGAAGCCATGGCGTCGTGAAGGCGAAGGCGACGACGGCAAGGAGTGCGGTCTCCTTCGTGAGCACGGCCGCGATCGCCAGCAGCGTCGCGACGCCTTTGCGTTGACGCCGCAGCGCCAGGATCATGGTCACGAGCAGCGCCACCTCGAGGATCTCCGCGCAATCCCGCGACATGGTGATCACCCAGCCGGGATACATCCATGTGGCTGCGCTCCACCACGCGTTCGCGCCCGTCTCCATCACGATTGATGCGCTGCTCCACGCAAGCAGTCCGAGGGCCGCGATGTTGATGAGGATGAAGATGACAGGAATCGCGCGCGCGTTCCCGAGCGAGAGCGTCCACGCCAGAAGCGGCATCAGGATTCGCTGCTGCCGATATGTCGGCACATCGAGCCGGATGCCGCGCTCCGTCCACTGATGCGTAAATGGATTCAGCGCCAGGCGGTAGTAGAACTGGCCGTCGTATCCGGCCGACTTCTCCTCCACGGGGAGGGGCACGGCCTTCCGATCGGTGAATTGATCGCCCGCGATGACGAGCGCGCCGGCCTCGTATCCGCGCTTGCGGACCAGCAGCAACGCGAACGCACTGGCGATGATCATCGCCGCCATCGCGCACGCAAGTGCTGAATTGAACCGCATCGTGACGGTATTCTACGGACGTGAACCGCGACACCGTCGTCTATTGCCTCTGCACGTTCCTTCTGGGTCTCGTGATCGGGACCTTTCTCATCGGCCCGCACGTGACGCCCAAACCGGGCGTTCCGGTCACGGAAGTCCAGGCCCAGCCGCAGCCGCAACCGCAGCAAGCGAACCCGATGGGCGCGGTTCGGGAGCAGATCGCGACGCTCAAGGGACAGATCGCGCGCGACCCGCACAACCCCGACGCTCTGATCCAACTCGGCAACATGTACATGGACGCAGCGAAGTTCGCCGATGCGATCGGCTACTACGAACGCGGGCTCGCCATCCGCGACGACTCCAACGTCCGCGTCGACCTCGGCATCTGCTACAAGCAGAGCGGCCAGCTCGACAAAGCGCTCGCTTCGTTTCATCGCGCGGCCGAGGCGGCTCCCGGCCAATGGCAGCCCATCTACAACGAAGCCATCGTCCTCGGCGAGATGAAACGGTTCGACGAAGCGAAGGTGCTGGCGGCGAAGTTGAAGACGATGCGGCCCGATGATGCGGATGTGAAGCGGCTGGACGACGCGCTGGCGAAGGCTCGCTAGGAAGCACGAAGAAGTAAGCTCTGGAGTGCGCTTCTGTGTGAGGACCGGCTTTCAGCCGGTCGGTCGTGACCGGGTCAAGCCGGTCCTCACACAGCGCCGCACTCCAGCGCGCTAGCTCATCGGCACGTGGTTCTGGCTCGATGGTGAAACCTGCAGCGTGTACACGCCGCTGGTCTTCCTCACCGTTGCCACCGCCTGAAAGCCCGGGAACTTCAGGATGTCGCCGAGGACCTCGCCTTCATCCTTGAGAATGAAAAGGCGAACGGCCTCGTCCGCGCTCTCCGCATCGCAGGAGTGAAACGAGACGGCCTCGCGCGGCACCGGTTTCCCCTGCGTGTCGGTCAGGTGCCGCTGCTCGATCGTAAACTTCATCACCATCACGCCGGTTCGGCATGCAATGAATGTGCAATGCACCCTGTTCTATACTGAATCGAAAGAGGCGCGATCATGAACGAGAGTCCCGTCATTGGCCGTATCGATCTGCGTGAAGTGAAGCGAGAAGAGGCGTCCCCGGCGCACGACCGCCTCGCCGAAGTCGCGCTCGGTCTTACATTTGACGACGTTCTTCTCCGCCCGGCGAAGTCGGAGATGCATCCGAACTTCGTCGACGTCTCCACGCGCCTCACGCGCGACATCCAACTCAACATTCCGATTCTTTCGGCCGCGATGGACACGGTCACCGAAGCGCGGCTGGCGATCGCGATGGCGCAGCAGGGCGGCATCGGCATCGTTCACAAGAACATGTCGATCGACCAGCAGGCGGAAGAAGTCGACAAGGTCAAACGATCAGAAGCGGGCATGATCGTCGACCCGGTCACCATGCGCCCATGGCAGTCGATTTCCGAGGCGTTGCAGGTGATGGAGAAGTACAAGATCTCGGGCGTGCCGGTCACCGATGCGAACGGCAAGCTGGTCGGCATTCTGACCAACCGCGATCTCCGTTTCGAAACGCGCTTCGATCTTCCGATCTCCGAGCGGATGACGAAGGACAGCCTGATCACCGTTCCGGTCGGCACGACGCTGGAGCAGGCGCGCGAAGTCCTGCATCACCATCGCATCGAGAAACTGCTGGTCGTCGATTCGAACGGCGATCTCAAGGGCCTCATCACGGTCAAAGACATTCAGAAGGCCCGGCGCTATCCACAGGCGGCGAAGGATCCGTTAGGCCGTCTCCGCGTCGGCGCCGCGATCGGCGTGGGCAAGGAAGGTCTCGACCGCGCTCGCGCGCTGATCGATGCGAAAGTGGACGTGGTGGTGATCGACTCCGCGCACGCGCACTCGACCGGCGTGATGGACGTCATCCGCCAGTTCAAGAAGCTCTTCCCCGACACGCCGCTCATCGCCGGCAACGTGGCGACGGCCGAGGGGACGCGCGATCTCATCGAGCTCGGCGTCGACGCGGTGAAGGTCGGCATCGGCCCGGGGTCCATCTGTACCACGCGCGTCATCGCCGGGGCCGGCGTCCCGCAGATCACTGCGGTGATGGAGTGCGCGCAGGCCGCGGCGAAATACGACATTCCGATCATCAGCGACGGCGGCATCAAGTTTTCGGGCGACATCACGAAGGCGCTTGCCGCGGGCGCGCATGCGGTCATGATCGGCTCGCTGTTCGCGGGCACTGATGAAGCGCCGGGCGAAACGATCCTCTATCAGGGCCGCACGTTCAAGGCATATCGCGGAATGGGCTCGATCGCCGCCATGCAGCAGGGATCGAAGGATCGCTACTTCCAGGAAGAGACCGACGAAGTGGGCAAGCTCGTTCCGGAAGGCATCGAAGGCAAGGTTCCGTACAAGGGCTCGTTGGGCGCGATGGTGCCGCAGATGGTCGGCGGCCTGCGCTCCGGAATGGGTCTCACCGGCTCGCGTAACATCGAGGATCTGCGCACGAAGTCGCAGTTCGTGCGGATCACCGCCGCCGGTCTGCGCGAGTCGCACGCCCACGACGTCGTCATCACCAAGGAAGCGCCCAACTACCGCATCGACTCCAACGATTGAAGGTCTTCTCGAACGGAACCGCACTGGAGCTCGAGAGCTCGGATTACGTCAGCGCGCTCCGCGACATCGAGCTGGGCGCATTGCCGATCATTCCGGACTTCGCGATCGAGCTCCGCGAGTCGGAAGACTTCGGCCAGCACATCCATTTCGTGAGCCCCACACGCGGCGAGCTCGCCGGCTTTCCGTACTGGGACAATGTCGAGCGCGACATGCGCCACTTCGTCGCCGAAGACGTCCCCCTCGGCACCATCGACGAACCGGTCGACGATGCCGATGAGGACTGGCAGATCGTGATCTTCCAGCACGGCGCCTACGTGCACGTGATGGAGGCGGCCGAGCCGCACGCCACCGAGTTCGACGTCTGGTTCCGCGTCCCGCGCGATCGCTACATCGAGGAGTGGGCGCGGGTGATTGATCAGTTCAATCCGATTGATACGTTGCAGGAGTAAGAGCCGTAAGGCCGTAGAACGAGTAGAACCAGAGAGTCCACCGTCGTTCTACTCGTCCTACGGCCTTACCGGTCTTACTGCCTCACAACAAGCCCATCCTTCATCACGAATCCAACGTTCTTCAGCACGTTGACGTCGCGCAGCGGATCACCGGAGACGGCGATGATATCGGCGTACGCGCCCGGCGCGATGACACCGATCTCGCCGTTCATGTCGAGCAGCTCGGCAGCGCGTGATGTGGCGGCGCGGATCGCGTCCATGGGCGACATGCCGAGCTCCGTCATGCGCCCGAACTCTTGCGCGATCGGCTCGTCCCACGAGAAGCCGCCGGCGTCGGTGCCGAACGCGATCTTGACGCCGGCTTTCATCGCACGCTGAAACGAGGGCCCGTGCAGTGCGATGCGCTTGCGGTCGCGCTTTCCGGAGGGCGTGTCGGGCGGGTCGTTGTGCGAGTAGTAGACGGCGAGCGTCGGCACGAGCCACGTGCCTTGGCGAACCATCTGCGCGACCGCAGCGTCGTCGAGGTCGAGACCGTGCTCGATCGAGTCGCAACCGCCGTCCAGCGCGCGGCGCAGACCCTCGCCACCGTACGCATGACAGGCGACCTTCCTCTTCCATC
>JBBRMQ010000279.1:0-4814 GCA_038230775.1 Thermoanaerobaculia bacterium | reverse complement strand
GACGAGCCGCCCGCCCACACCGGTCCCTCGCTGCGCTCGGGATGACAGAAAACGTAACGCCGGCGGCTTCGCCGGCGGGACCGCCAGCGGCTCGCTGGCAGCGTGATACGCCACCGGGCGCTGCTAGTTCGAGATCTTGCCGTCGCGGATATGGATGACCCGCTTCGCTTCCCGCGCCACGTCATCCTCATGCGTGACCATGATGATCGAATTGCCGTGGTTATGCAGGTCGCGAAAAAGGTCGAGGATCTCGCGTCCGGTCTGGGAATCGAGGTTTCCCGTGGGCTCATCAGCGAGCAGGAGTGAGGGCTTGTTCACCAGGGCCCTGGCGATCGCCACGCGCTGGCGCTGACCGCCGGACAACTCGTTCGGCTGATGCGACATCCGGTCCCCGAGTCCCACAGCCGTCAGGGCCTCCTCGGCCATCTGACGCCGCTCGAGGCGCGGAATCTTCGCGTAGACGAGTGGCAGCTCTACATTCTGGAGCGCCGTGGTCCGGGCCAGGAGATTGAAGGTCTGAAAGACGAACCCGATCTTCTTGTTGCGGACGGCGGCGAGAGCGTCGTCGTCCATCGCTTCGACCGGGATTCCGTCGAGGACGTACTGCCCGTCGCTCGGCCGGTCGAGGCATCCGATGATGTTCATCAGCGTCGACTTTCCGGAACCTGAAGGACCCATGATCGCGACGTATTCACCTTTGTCGATCTTCAGGTCCACTCCGCGCAGTGCGTAGATCTCCTGCGGACCGAGCTGGTAGCGGCGCGTCAGGTCGTGCATCTCGATCAGGTGCGGCGTGACGTTCATCGGTTCGCTCATCGCCGCATCATCTGCATGGCGGGACCGATGAGCGAGAAGAGGTTCACGACGATCCACCACCCGACCACGATCGCAGCGGACTTACCGCGCGACACCTTCGAGATGACCGAGAAGCCGATGATCATCAGGAACAGCGACCACAAGGTGAAGAGGTCGAACGACGAACAGAGGCCGTACAGCAACGGGTTGGACTTTGGATCAGCGAGAAAGCCCAGATTCGACATCACGGGATTCTGCAGATCGTAAATTCCAATGTCCTGCTTCGTGAAGAGGACGATCGTACCCACGATGCTCTTGATTAGACGCGGCACCCACGAGTAGAGCGTCACCGAGAGAGCCTGCTGAAAGTTGCCTTCACCCTCAAACAGCCGGAAGGAAAAGAGCAGCACGACCGCCACGATCAACAGGATGATGATCGATAGGAGCGGGCTCGCGTAGCTCGTGATCTTCATCGTCGCCGCGGTGAACTTCACCATGGTCTCGACGCGATCGGCCGGCACCTGCGCCATGTTCGGGTTCATCTCCATCGCTTCGCGAGCGACGCTGTTGAAGTCGACGCGGCTGGCCACGAGGATGCCGGACACCATCGACATCACCAGGATGGCGATGAGAGGAACGCCCCAGTCCGGCCGGCGGGCGATCGACTCGAACGTCTCGCGAGGAGACATGAGGACGCCGATGAAGCGGTCGAAGGAGCTCGGCTTCGGCTCCGCCGACGGGGGCGGGGCCGAAACTGGCGGATTGCTATCGATGGTCGAAGTCATTTCGTCGTTGCAGTCGGCTGATCGAAGTTCAGCCAATTGTAACGTTGGAGAGTCGTGAAGACCCGCGGCAGACGCGGCTCGTCAACTTTCTCTTCCTCGATGCGAATGTTGCGGACGTCGAGCAGATCGCCGACCGCGCGGTGATACGCGGTGACCGCCTTGTTGTATCCGACCAGCGCCTGGAGCTCGCGAGCGCGCGCATCCGAGAGCTGACCCTGCACCTGCAGCACCTGGAAGTTCGTGGTCATTCCGTTTTCGTAGCGACGACGCTCAGCCTCGAGATTCTGCTCAGCGGCCTCACGCGCGGTCTTTGCCGCAGCGATGTTCTTCGCGGATGTGTCGATTGCGCGAGCCGTCGCGCGGACTTGGACGGCGATGTTCTGACGCGTCTGCTCCTCATCGGTGCGTGCACGCAACAGTTCCAGCTCCGTTCGTTTCGCCTCGGCCCGAGCCCCGATGTTCGTGAACGGGATGCCGACGTTGAGGCCGAACGTGTACGACGGAAAGTCATTGCCGAGCAGCTGGCGGAACGCCGACGTATATCCGGTGTCGGTACGGACGCCGGTCACCGGATCGGGCTGAATCGCCCGTCCTGCCGCGCCACCGAGGTTGTAGTTGAGCTTCAGGTCGACGAGGGGGAGTCTCTGGTTGCGCGCATACATGTTCTGAATGCGGCGCGTGTCCGTCGTCAGAGTCAGCTCGTGCAGCTCGGGACGCAGGTCGAACGCGCGATTGACGGCTTCCTGCACGTTGACGCTCACCGGCGTGTAGCCGACCGGATCGGTCGGAATGATCGGCCGGTCCCACTCCGCCGGATCGAGATGCATCAAGGCGCGAAGGTTGTCCTCCGCATTGCGCACCGACGCGACGGCGTTGATCAGATTCTCTTCCGACGTCGCGATCTGGACGCGCGGCTGAAGAATGTCGAGCGGCGCCGATGCGCCGACATCGATACGGATCTGGGTGATGCGCGACTGATCGCGGGCCAGGAAGAGCGCTTCTTTCACCACGTCGACGAACTGGCGCGCGTAAACGAGATCGAGGTATGCCTGTTCGACCGAGTTGGTCGTATCGAGAAGTGTCGCGCGGAACGCCTCGCGGCTGATGCCGAGCGTGTTGCGCGCGATGTTGATGCCGCGGTTTGTGACGTCCACGCCGAAGTCGCGCAACAACGGCTGATTGACCGCGAGGCCGAGGCCGGTGTCATAAGAGGGGCTGAAGCTGCGGAAGCCGCCGCCCGCAACCGTCTTCGTGTTCCTGAAGCCGAGGTTGTAGGCGCCACCGGTGGGAAGGTTCTGCTGCACGCCGAAGTTCGCCGTGGCGGTTCGCGCGGAAGGAACGTCGGCCGCGGTGATCACCGGCGACTTCGAGGTGGCGCGCGTAAGTGTCGCCGTACCGAGCCAGTCGTAGAGACCGTACTGGCCGCGCAGCGATTCGCCGGACGCCTGCAATTCGTAGCGCGAGACATGGATGCCGATGTTCCGTTCCATCGCGGTCTTGATCGCGTCGTCGAGCGAGAGTCGAAGAGCGCGCGGGCTCTTGACATCCTGATCGGTCTCGGCCGCCACGGTTGCCGCACTCGCCGGCGACGTCATGGTCGTCGTATTCGCCTCGGCCGTCGGTGCGGTGGTCACCGTCGTCGGCTGGGGCGAAGTCGTCGGTCGCGTGGTCTTGCGCGTCGTCTGCGCGAAGAGCGCCGGTGCTGCGAGGCAGCAGACAACGGCCGTGATGCGTCGAACTGCAGTCATGGATCCTCCTAGAACAGCCTCTACTACGCACAAATGTGACGGAAGTTTCGGGCGCAGCGTGGGTACGCCGCGCATTCTACTTCCTTGAAAACACGATCTCGAACCCGTTGGATAGGTGTGATACGTCGCGTCGTCACGGCACGTGACAGCCGGCCGCGATTCTGTGTGTGGACCGGCTTCAGCCGGTCGCGATTCTGTGTGTGGACCGGCTTCACCCGGTCATGGCCGGCTGAAGCCGGCCCACACACAGAAGCCACACAGAAGCCACACGGAAGCCACTGGACAACTACGAGGGTGTCTCGCCCGGAAGTGCGGCCCCGGCGAAATGACAGGCGGCGAAGTGACCTGGCTTGTGCTCAACGAGCGGCGGCACCATGTCCTTGCACACCGGGAACTGCGCGATGGGGCAACGCGTGTGGAACACGCAGCCACTCGGAGGGTTGAGCGGCGTCGGAATGTCGCCCTGCAGAAGGATGCGCGGTTTGCGAATCGTGGGATCCGGCTCCGGCGCGGCGGAGAGCAGCGCCTTCGTGTATGGATGCAGCGGATCGTCGTACAGCGATGCACGCTCCGACAACTCCATGATCCTGCCGAGGTACATGACGGCGACGCGTGTGGAGATGTGCTCCACCACGGCGAGACCGTGCGCGATAAAGAGGTAGGTCAGCCCGAGCTCTTCCTGAAGATCCTGCAGCAGGTTGATCACCTGCGCCTGCACCGAGACGTCGAGCGCGGACACCGGCTCGTCGAGGACCAGGAACTTCGGATTCGTCGCCAGCGCCCGCGCGACGCCGATACGCTGCCGCTGGCCACCAGAGAACTCATGCGGATAGCGCTTGCGATAGTCGGGACTGAGCCCTACTTTTTCGAGCAATTGCGCAACGCGGTCCGCGCGCTCTTTCGCGTTCATGCCGCCGTGAATCGACAACGGCTCGGAGATGATCGTCCCCACCGTCATGCGCGGGTTGAGCGACGCATACGGATCCTGAAACACGACCTGCATGTGGCGGCGCATGCGCCGCATGTCCGCGCTTCCGAGATCGATGATGTTCGTTCCTTCAAATTCGACCGCGCCGGACGTGGGCTCGATCAGACGAAGGATGCAGCGCCCGATCGTCGACTTGCCGGAGCCCGACTCGCCGACGAGGCCGAGGGTTTCGCCGCGGGAGATGCCGAAGCTGACGCCGTCGACCGCCTTCACATTGGCGACGACACGGGCCAGCACTCCCCTCTTCACCGGGAAATACTTCTTGAGGTCGCGCACGAGCAGCAGCGTTTCGCCCGCGCCTAACGGAATCTTCGGCGTCTCCTGCGACTCGCTTTTTTCGCCGGCGTCATGAACGGGCTTGAGCACCCGATCGGCTCGCACGGTCTGATCGGCGGTGGTCGCCAGGCCGCCGGTGATCGCGGGAGCGACCTTGTCGTCGCCGGGGAAGAATGGCTTATCGGACATTGCGCGGGCTCCGGCCGCTTGAAGTTCGAATTT
>JBBRMQ010000278.1:0-4962 GCA_038230775.1 Thermoanaerobaculia bacterium | reverse complement strand
GGCCCCCCACCGAGTCCGCGTCCCCCGTCTGTGCGTCCGCTTGCGACGGGGCTACTTCACCCGCTAAGCCGCCCCCGCCGAGAGGCGGGGTGAGGTCCCCCGACACCCCGCTTCTCCACCGCATCGGGTGCGACCGTGTGGACCAGGACGATTAATGGACGCCTCACCGACGTCATCCGTTCAACGGAAGGACCTACATCGTCGTAGTAGTACCAGCGACTACCGCCGGCGGTCCGGCAACTCGTTCGCTCGTGGTGCTCAGCGATGCTGGCGCAACGCTCTGGTCGATCACCTTGTAAGAGGCAGTGTCGGGCGGACTCCGGTCCGTCCTTCGAGGGACATATGGACCGTTCACAATCACCGCTGTGGGCTCCGCTGTTCTGTAAGGTCTGCTCGAGACGTGCGGCGATCATGGTCGGCAACGTCCTCATGTGCGGCGACTGCTTCTTCAAGCACACGGTGGCCGAGCTCTCCCGCGGGGAAGCAACGGAGCCGGTCGTCGAGATGGAGCGTGTTGGAGCGGCTCATGCACATAACTAATGGCAGATGCGCAGGCGTTCCAGGCGCGCATCGACGTTTTTCAGCAAGCGAAAAACGTGATCGACGCGCTCTACTTTCTCGCGCGTAACGCCCGGATAACATTCGCGGTCCCGCTCTCCTCTGCGACGCGCATCGCTGCGGAGTTCCGAACGTCCGCCGGCGAGGGCGAAGAGAAACTACGTCGATCGCCGTGGCTGCCGGACCACAGGTTCTGGAAGTGTTTCTCGGCATCCGCCGCAGTGCCGCGCGGCTCCTGCTGCCGTTCGTGGAAGGACCGTTGTAAGTGTGGGGCCAGCTCTCCAGCTGGCCGGCCAGCCAGAGGGCTGGCCCCGGGAAATCGTAGTGCTCGAACTTCACGCCTTTTGCCTTGAGCTGGCGAACGATTTCCTCTCTTTCCGCCATCCACTTCATCGAACGGTCCCGTCGGGGCCGTGCACCCCAGCAACTGGCCTATGCGCGCGCGACAGACGCGTCGGTGATCTCGAGCGCGCGATCGATCACTGCGAACGATTCACGCAGCTGCTCCTCGGTGATACAAAGCGGCGGATTCGTGAAGAGGTTGTTCCAGTTGATGAAGGCGTACATGCCCTGATCGCGGAGGAACGCGCCGAGCTTCTGCATCTCGGGACTGGTTCCGTTGAACGGCGCCATCGGTTCCTTCGTCGCGCGATTCTTCACCAGCTCGAGCACGCCGAACAGTCCGATCGACCGCACGTCACCAACGGAGGGATGCTTCCGCTTCATCTCTTGATGCAGCTCGCTGAGCACGCGTCCCATACGCCGGGTGTGCCCGACCATGTCGTCGTCGATCATCACCTGCAGGCACGCTTCCGCCGCGGCGAGGCTCATCGGATGCGCGTTGTAGGTCAGCCCGCCGAAAAACACGTTCTTGTCGAAATGGGCGGCGATGCGTTCGCTCATCGCTAGGGCCCCGAGTGGCAGATAGGCCGAGGTCAACCCTTTGGCCATCGTGATCATGTCGGGGATGACTTTCGCCTGATCGATCGCGAACCAGCTGCCGGTGCGACCGAGGCCGCACATGACTTCGTCGCAGACGAGGAGGATGCCGTGCTTGTCGCAAATCGTCCGCAGGCCCTGAAGATACCCCTCGGGTGGAACGATGAGACCGTTCGTTCCGGTGACCGTCTCGATGAACATCGCCGCGATCGTGTGGCCACCCTCGTACGCGATGATCTCCTCAATCTCTTCGAGGCAGCGGCGCGTGAACTCGGCGTCGGAGTCTCCCTCGCGATAGAGATGGCTGCGGTACTTATACGGGTCGAAGAAGCGGACGACGCCGGGGATTCCGGGCTCGTTCGCCCAGCGCCGCGGGTCGCCGGTGAGGCTGATCGCGCCTAACGTCGCGCCGTGATACGAACGGTACCGCGCCATGATCTTCTGGCGGCCTGTCACGATGCGCGCCACGCGGATCGCGTTCTCATTCGCCTCCGCGCCGCCGAGCGTGAAGAAGAAATGATTGAGATCGCCCGGCGTGAGGCCGGCCAGCATCCTGCCGAAGCGCGCGCGCACGGGCGTCGCCATGCCGGGACCGGCGTAGGGCAGCTCGTCGGCCTGGCGTTTGATGGCGTCGATGACGCGGCGATTGCCGTGGCCGATGTTGACGCACATCAGCTGCGAGTTCATGTCGGTGTAGCGCTTGCCGTCGGCATCCCAGAAGTAGATGCCTTCGCCGCGCACCATGGCGATCGGGTTGAGCGCGCCCTGTGCGGACCAGGAGAAAATCGTGTGTCGTTTCGTGAGGTCGATGATGTCCGCGGCGGACATCGCGACGTCGTGTTCGGCGATCGTCATGGTGAAAGGGACTATCTTCCGCAGGCGCGGAGGATGTCAATTCCCGCGACTAGAGCGCGGCGACGGCGCTGCTCAGCTCGCGCGCTTCCGTCTCGACGGCGCCGAGACGCCCGGCGAAACGTTCGATGCGCTCCGACTCGGTGGCGTAGAAGCGCTCGTACGGTTCGAACGCGCTGCTGATGCCGCGAAGCATGCGATCGATCTCGACCGAGGACTCGCGCGCCAGCGCTTCGCGAATCTGCGAGCGAAGCTCTTCGATGCGCCCGCGGAAGGTGTTCTTCGCCTTGGTGCGCTTGTACGGGAGGATCAGGAAGCTCGTCACCAGGAGCATCGTGGCGGCCGTCAGTCCGGTGACGTCGAGCGCCATGCTGCTCACGGCCGATGTAAACAAATAGCCGAGGCCGAGGGCGCCGACGCCGAGGCCGAAGGAGTGGAAGACGCCGCGCATGGCGCCGTCGATGATCCTGCGGCTCTCGATCCCGAGATCGTACGTGTTGAGCCGCCGCTCCGTCTCCATCCGGATTCGGGAGTAAACCTCTTCGCGGTTGTAGGCGAACTCCCGTCCCACCTTGCCGATCAGCACGGGGTCGCGGGTGTCCGCTTTGACCTGACGATGGAAGGCTTCCACCGTTGAAGTCCACAACTTCATGTTCTCGCGGACGAGCCAGTCAACCGACTCCTGGACGGTGGCGTCGATCGATCCGTGCCACCCCATGAACACCTGGCGGTCGAACTCCTCGCGGAAGCGCAGCGGATCGCGAAGAAGCAACACGTGACCGATGCGCATGTACCGATCGAGAAAATCCACGCCGCGGCGCTCGAGCTCCATCATCAGGTTGTCGATTCGCATCGTGAATTGCTGAAAGTTCGCGGTGAGGTCGGTATTTGCGTGAGCGAGCTGGCCGGTGATGGCATCGATGCGCTGCCGGTCCGCGGACAGAAGCTGCCGGCGTGACTCGATGAGTGCGAACTGCGTTCTCGCCAGGCTGAGGATGGTGTCGAGCGGTGCCTGCAGTTTGATCCGCACGCGTTCCTTCTCGGACAACACGCGGAAGATGTAGTCCTCGAGCGCCTCGAAGTTGCTGCGCGTCCATTCGCGCGGAGGGCTGGACCCGAGCTTTGTCTCGAGTGCCAGCTTGCCTGACACCGGAAAAATCACCGGTTCGAAGCCAAAGATCGCCCGCGTGTTCGTCTTGACGTAGTCGACGACCTGCGCGATCTCGTCGGCGTTCTTGGTATCCGTCTTGTTGATGACGAAGACCATCTTCTTGCCCCAGTTGCGGATGTATTCGAGGAACTTTCGCTCCGATTCGGAAAGCGGACGGTCGATCGACGTGACGAATAGCACGAGATCAGCGCGCGGGATGAAGTCTTCAGTAATTTCCTGATGACGCTGGACGATCGAGTTCGTTCCCGGCGTGTCCACCAGAGTGATGTTGCGCAGGAATTCGATCGGATAGGACTGCTCGGTGATGAAGTCGGTGCGTTGCTTCGTGGAGGCGGTTTCGCCGTAACGTAGAATCGAGATCCGATCGTCGACCGGAATCGGCCCCTCAATGCGCAGCTTCGCGCCGAACAGGGCGTTGATCAGCGATGACTTGCCGGCGTTGAACTCCCCGGCGATGACGATGGTGAACAGCTCGTCGAGACCGGCGAGGAGCTCGTCGACGCGGCGCCGTTCCTCGAGCTGCTCCGGTTCGAGAGTCTCGCGCAGCTGCACGAGCAACTGGCTCTCGCGCCGCAGCGTCTGCTGGACGTTCGCATCAATGACTGTGTCGAAGACTCCGGGCATTTTTTGGGATCCACCAGGCGGACACAGCAAGGAATGCACCACTGAGACGGCATAGACTGGCGCAATGAGCAGTCCGAAGACGCAAACGAGCCTGAAGCGCATCCTTGATCCGACGAAGAACAGCTTTGACGACGCGTGGGTGGGCATGGAGCCCACGTTCCAGAGCGCGAAGTCGGTCCGCAAGTGGCGCCAGATGTCGGAGAAGGAAGGCGGCGAGGACGCCTACTTTCTCGACGACTACATGCTCGGCATGCTGCGCAAAGTGGCCCGCCAGATCGTCAAGTCGTGGCGCAAGGCGCAGAAGACGAAAGATCCGGCCTGCTTCTTCGACTCGGTCAAGCGCACGAAAGAGCTCGATCAGTGGAAGGACATCCGCCAGAACGTCACGTTCCGCTGGGACGACAAGAAGCGCGGTGACTTCGAAGTCAAATGGACGATGGATCCGGAGACGTTCGAATACGGCATCAAGCCTGTGCCGCTCGCCTGGTTCTACGACCCGCGGTTCGTGAGTTTTCTGGAGAAGTTCGTGTGGGACATTCCGCTCGGCGCGGGGCTGGCTCCGTCGATGGCGCACGGCGGCGCGCAGTTCTCGTTATCGGCGAAGACGTTTATGACCGGCAGCCTCCTGGCCGACACCATCGCCGACAAGTTGAATCGTCCCGAGCTCGCGATGTGGCTCTTCGACTGGCCGAACGCTGACGATCGCTCCTTCCGCGCAACCGGCAACCGCTACGCCGCGTTCGCGCGCGTGATCGAGGAGTATTGGTCGGGCGCGTACCATCCGCGTGCTCGCGGCCGCGAGCTGACGCCGGTCGACG
>JBBRMQ010000277.1:0-5039 GCA_038230775.1 Thermoanaerobaculia bacterium | reverse complement strand
TGGCCTCGATAGTGTTCGCGAAGACGCGTGATCTCCCGCGCCCGATCCCCTTTCTTCGCACTGACTGTTCCGAACTCTTCCGACATCCATTCACCTCGCTTGCCGCATTCTTGCAAAAGCGGGGCGAGATCGACAAAGTGAGCGGTGTGAAGATTTACATCGGCCAGATCAACCCCACCATCGGCGCATTGAGCTCGAACGCCGAGATAATCCGTCGCGTGTACGACAACGGTGTTCGCGCCGGCGCGGACGTCGTGATGGTGCCGGAGCTGGCCGTCACCGGCTACCCGCCGCGCGACCTTCTCGATCGCGAGGTCTTCGTCAACGCCGCCCTCGAAGTGCGGGACGCGATCGCCACGATGACCGGCTCGACGGCTCTCATTTTCGGCTGCATCACGCGCAGCGAGGCGTGGTGCGGCAAACCTCTGCACAACACCGCGGTCATCGCGCAGAACGGCAAGATCATCGGGCAGCAGCACAAGTCGCTGCTCCCGACGTACGACGTCTTCGACGAGCTGCGCTACTTCGAGCCGGCGAAATCGGTTTCCGTCACCAGGCTCGGCGACGTCACGGTCGGCGTCAGCATCTGCGAAGACTTCTGGTTCGACGACGAGCTCCTCGGCACCAAGATCTACTGCGACAACCCCGTCGATCAGCTCGCGCGGCAGGGCGCGAAGATCCTGCTCAACATCTCCGCCTCGCCGTTCAATGCCGGAAAACGAAAAGCGCGCTACGACATCTTCTCGAAGATTGCGCAGCGCTACGACGCTCCTCTCGTTTATGTGAACCAGATCGGCGGCAACGACGAGCTGCTGTTCGACGGCTCGTCGATCGTGATCGACGCGAAGGGCGAGACCGTTTATTGCGCGCCGGCGTTCGAGGAGCACGAGTCCCTGGTGAACATCGCGGGAGACCGCTGCGACTACATCGCCGGCGACACGGCCGAGGAAATCGGGCGCGGCCTGATCCTTGGGCTGCGCGACTACATCCGCAAATGCGGCTTCAAGGATGTGGTCATCGGACTCTCCGGAGGCATCGACTCCGCCGTCACCGCGGCGATCGCCGTCGAGGCCCTCGGCGCCGAACACGTGACCGGCATCGCGATGCCGTCGACGTTCTCGTCGCAGGGCAGCATCGACGACGCACGCGCTCTGGCGAAAAACCTCGGCATCGCGTTTCACATCACGCCGATCGCGGAGATTTATCAGCCGTACGAGAAGTCGGTCAACACGCTCTTCGGCACCGAGAAATTCGACACCACGAACGAGAACATCCAGGCGCGGATCCGCGGCAACATCCTCATGGCATGGTCGAACCGGACTGGCGCGATGGTGGTGTCGACCGGCAACAAGTCGGAGATGGCGGTCGGCTACTGCACGCTGTACGGCGACATGGCCGGCGGCCTGGCGTTGTTAGGCGACGTGTACAAGACGATGATCTACCGCGTGGCGGCGTGGATCAATCGCGAGCACGAAGTCATCCCGCACTCTTCGATCACGAAACCGCCATCCGCGGAGCTGCGTCCCAATCAGACGGACCAGGACACGCTGCCGCCGTACGAAGTGCTCGACGGGATCCTGAAGCTGTACATCGAGGAGTGGAAGGAAGTCGATGCCATCGTCGCCGCCGGATTCGATCGCGCGCTCGTCGAGCGCATTCTGAAAACGGTCGACACGAACGAGTTCAAGCGCCGGCAGGCCGCGCCGACGATCCGCGTGTCATCCAAAGCGTTCGGCAGCGGACGGCAGATGCCGATCGCCCAGCGCTGGCGCCGGGAACCAGCGCGTTGGGTGAAGTAGGTGTGTGAACCGGCTTCTGTGTGTGAGCCAGCTTCTGGGTGTAAGCCAGCTTCTGGGTGTAAGCCAGCTTCTGGGTGTAAGCAAGCTTCTGGGTGTAAGCAAGCTTCTGGGTGTAAGCAAGCTTCTGGGTGTAAGCAAGCTTCTGTATCTAAGCCGGCTTCGGTGTGTGGACCGGCTTCAGCCGGTCATGGCCGGCTCAAGCCGGCCCTCACACTGTTCCTGCTGCTCCTCGCCTGCTCGAATCACGTCGATCGCGCGAAATGGCAGCACATGTCCCCGAACGAGAAAACGCTTTACGTACGCTCGCTCATCGGTGCCGAGAAAGTGAAGGAGCGCAAAGGTGGAAACGATCGGGTCTTTCCGCTGACCCCGGATGAATACGTGAAGAGGATCGACGCGGCCTACGCGCGCGGCGATCAGCGCGCGGTCGACCGGGTGTTCGAGGAGATGTCAGTCCTCCGGCGGTAGCTCGCCGGCCTCGCGCTTCTTCTCGTCGAGCTTCTGGATCTGAATCTCGATGAACTCGTGCAGGGACGGCTCCTGCTCCGGCGGAATCGGACTGAACTGGATCGCGGAGCGGAACACGTACTCCGGCGCGCCGTCGCCGCGGCGCACCTGCACCACCGAGCGCAGCACGCTGCACGGGATGTAGAAGCCGCCATGGCTCGGAAAGATCAGAGTGACGGAGCTGCCCGCTTTCACTGGCGAGCGATGGATCACCGCCGCTCCGCTGAGCGACAAGTCGATTAATTCCGCATTGATGTCCGAAAGCTGGACCGGAATGCTGGCGGTCTCGTAACGCTCGGTCTTCCGTCGCTCACGACCCGTCGCCATCGTTCCCCATTCTAGCGCGCCATCACAGTCTGGACTTCATTTGCTCCATGAAGTCGTGCGCGATCTTCGCCCCCGCAAACTCGGCCGGCCCCGCATCCTCGGCAATCACCCCGAAGGCGATCTTCGGCGATTCCACCGGGGCGAACGCCATGATCAGCGCTTCGAGTCCGCTTTTCCGCTCTCCGGCCGTACCCGTTTTCATGGCGATCGAGATGCCCTCGACGAGCGCGCGCCGGCCGGTTCCTTTCGGGCTGTTCGCCACGGCCTGCATCGCGTGAGTCATGCGGTCCGCCGCCGCGGCGGAAGCGAGCCGTGCCGGCGGAGAGGTTCGGGCGCTCATCACCACGTCGCCCACGATGCTGCGCCGCTGCCGCAGGAAACGCGGCGTCGACAGCATGCCGCGATTCGCGACCATCGAGGCCAGCATCGAGAGATGCAGCGCGTTGATCGTCTCGTGCTGCAGGCCGATCGCCAGGAATCCGGTCTCGAAGTTGTTGAAGACTTCGCTCTGATCCGTCTTTCCGAGCGGCGCATCCATCACGCCGAGGTTGGTGGTGCCGTTGAAGCCCGACGCCTCCATGAATTTCCCGAGCTTGTCGCGCCCGATGTGGAGACCGAGGTCGGCGAAGTAGACGTTGCAGGACTGGGCGAGCGCATCGTCGATCGTGCTCAGTTTCCCGTGACCCTGCGGAAGCCAGTCGCCGAAATGGCGGCCGTCGATCATCAGCTCCCCCTTGCAGACGTACGGGAACATCGCATCGACGTCGACGCCGTTGGTGAACGCATTGAGGCCCGTCAGGACTTTGATGACGGAGCCGGGCTCGTATTGATGTTCGATGGCCAGATTCGCGATGGCGCCCTTTCCGGGAGAGGACGCGATAGCGAGGATCTCGTTCGTGCGTGGATCGATCGCCACCAAAGAGCCGCGAAAACCTTTGAGCGCCTCGAGCGCCGCCCTCTGCACGAACGGGTCGAGCGTGGTCTCGATCGTGTCGTTCACGCCGAGCTTCGGCATCAGCGCGCCGATGGTCAGCGCGCCTGCATCGCGATCGATGAGCGGCGCAAACGCCGCGTCGATCGCGACAACGTCGTTGGATTGCGGCCGGTAGGCACCGATCGTGTCGCCGTTGCGATCGAGCACATACGGCACTCGCCCGCTCTTTCGCTGTTCGATCGATGTCTTCAACCACTCGTACTTCGTGCGGTCGACCTTCGATGCATCGATGGCCTTGAGCGCGCTCTCAGCCTGATCCAACTTGCCGGTCGCCGCCGCCGCTGCCGCGCGGTAGAGCGCGACGTCCGGAGTCTCGTCGCGATCGTGCGACGCCGCGTCGTACGCCAGGAAGTCGGCGTAGCGCTCGTGCGCAAAGAGCCGCCGCGCCACGTCCGCCTTGTCGATCGCCGAGATCATCGGCCTGCCGATGGAACGCAGGTACGGCGACGCGGCCGTCGAGTTGCCGACGCTCAAGTACGCAGCGCCGAGGACCTGGGAGTATTGTCGGGACCAGAGGTGGAGCTTCACCCATCGCTCCGCGATCGCGATGGCCTCCGGATCGTGGCCGTTCTTCCACGCGTCGCGCGCCTGGCGCACTGGCATCCACGCGACGAGGAAGAGAAGCGCGATCAGGATCGCGAGCGGAATGAACAGCGGCGCAACGAATCGCCGGAAGCGGTGGCGGCGCGGGACTTCAGTGGCCATCCTCAACGATTTCGACCCGATCACCGCGGCGAAGCTGCAAGAGCTCTGCCGCGCTGGCCTGGCCGATCGAAATCTCGACGCAGCCCGTCGAGCCGATGATGAGAAACGGACCCTCCCCTTCGTAGGCGGCCGACCATCGCGAGATGGTGGCGCCGCGCGCGGTTCTCAAGGTGCCGCGCGTCACCGGAAGGTCGGTAATGGCGTTGCCGAACCGATCGATGCGGACGATCGTGCCGCGTGAGTGCGTCGGCGGGACGTAATCGAGTTGGCGTCGATCATCGATCACGGGGCCCAGAGACTCGATCGCGGCGCCATTGGCGAGAACGGCGGCCACCGGCGCGAATCGATCGCGTCCGTGGAACGTCGTGGAACCATCGGGCAGGAACATCGACGCGTTCTCGAGCGAGTATGCCTTTCCTTCGATGAAGTGGAGCGAGCCGTTGTCCGGCGCGAGGAAGATCCCGCGATCCGTCTGCACAGCAACGATGCGCCGCGAAGAACCGACGCCCGGATCGACGACCACCACGAAGATCGTTTTTGCCGGCCAGAACCGCACGATGTCGCGCAGGAAGAACGCTGCTTCCCAGGCATCGAAGGGGGCGATCTCGTGCGTCAGGTCGATGACCGGCGCATCGGTCCGCGAGGCAATCACACCTTTCATCGCCGCAACGTACGGATCTCGCGTCCCGAAGTCGGTGAGGAGGGCG
>JBBRMQ010000276.1:0-5100 GCA_038230775.1 Thermoanaerobaculia bacterium | reverse complement strand
CTTTCGCTGGATTACGAAGGACGGGCGCGCGATCTGGTGCGAATCGCACTCCAACGTCATCCACGATGAGAAGGGCGCGCCCGTCGGCATGCGCGGCGTCACGCTCGACATCACCGCCCGCAAACGCGCCGAGGAGTCGCTGCGCTTCACGGCGCGGGCGAGCGAGGTGCTGGCCTCCTCCCTCGATTACGAAGCGACGATCAAGGCGACCGCCGAGCTGGCCGTTCCGTCGCTCGCGGACTGGTGCGTCGTCGCGCTCATCGATGCGAACGGCGAGAGCCGCCGCGCGGCCGTCGTGCACGCCGATCCGCGGAAGCACGCGGCGGCGCAACGGCTGCTGACGATTCCGCCGCCAGCGGACATACCGGCGCAGGTCGTCGAAACCTACCAGAAGATGCGGCCGTTCATTCTGACGGCCGATGACGATACGATCAACAAGTTGACCGTCGACCCGTCGCAGGCCGCGCTGGTGCGCGACCTCGGCACGGCCTCCATGCTCGTGGTGCCAATCGAGGCGCGAGACCGGCTGCTGGGAACGATCACGTTCGTATCGGCCACGCCCGCGCGATACGACGAACACGACATCGAGCTCGGGATGCTACTCGCGCGCCGGGTCGCCATCGCCATCGATAACGCGCAGCTCTACCGCACCGCCGTGAATGCCAGCACGGCCAAAGACGAATTCCTGGCCACGATCTCCCACGAGCTCCGCACCCCGATGACCGCCACCCTCGGCTGGGTACGCCTGCTTGCCCTCGGCTATCTGGACGAGGAAGCGCGCAAGACGGCGCTTCACGCGATCGAGAACTCGACCCACGCGCAGGCGAAGCTCAGCGACGACATCCTCGACGTATCGAGCATCGTGCTCGGCAAGTTCCGTCTGGAACGAGTTCCGGTGGATCTGCGTGCGGTCATCGACAATGCGACCGAAGCATTGACTCCGGCACTCTCCGCGAAGTCGATGACGATCGACGTCGACACCGCGCGGTGGAGCGGCATCGTGCAGGGCGACGCCGGCCGGCTGCAGCAGGTGATCTGGAATCTGCTGGCCAACGCGGCGAAGTTCGGCAAGCGCAACGGCCACATCGAAGTGAGTGTGGTTCGCGATGCCGGAGTGGCGAGAATCACGGTTCGCGACGACGGCGCCGGAATCGATCCATTCTTCCTGCCGCACGTGTTCGAGCGTTTCCGCCAGGCCGATGGCGGCTCGACCCGCGCACACGGCGGCCTCGGGCTCGGGCTGGCGATCGTCCGCCATCTCGTCGAGCTGCACGGAGGAACCGTGCGCGCGCAGAGCGAAGGCCCCGGCAACGGATCGACGTTCATCGTCGAGCTACCCGCCGCGGTCGATCCGCGGAAGCCGTCCGACGCCGTTGCCTTTCCGAATCTTGCCGAGAAGCGGATTCTCGTCGTCGACGATGAGCAGGCGACGCTCGATTTCGTTTCCGCTGTTCTGCGTCAGTGCGGCGCGATCGTCACGATCGCGCACTCCGCTGATGAGGCGCTACGCGCGTTGAAGGGCGGGCATCACGATCTGGTCGTTGCGGATATCTCGATGCCGGAGGTCGACGGTTTGACGATGATGCGACGAGCTCGAGAACAGGACTCTCACGTTCCGGCGATCGCGCTCACGGCGAGAACGGACGTCGCCGTCGCGCGCGGCGATTTCGAGCGCGTGCTGCGCAAGCCGGTTGACCCGCTCGATCTGGCCGAGCAGGTCGCGCAGGTCATCGCCCTGTCATTCCGAGCGTAGCCAGGAACCGGTGTGGGTGGGCGGTTCGGGGCACCACCACCCGACCACACCGGTCCCTCGCTACGCTCGGGATGACAGCGGTCAGTCCGCGTATTTCTTCGCCACGCGCTTCGCGACCCGCTTCACGATGTTCTTCTTTCCGCGTCGCAGCGCGCCGACTGCCGAGACCGCGGTGATGGCCGTGGCGATCACGATGCTGACCACGTTTTCCTTTTCCTCGCGCTCGAGCGAGTTCCAGCGCGAGAGCAGCCGCGTCACCGCGTTCTCCGCCACCACCTCGGCACCGGCGAGCTTCTCGCCCACCTTGTCGATGGCCTTGATCGTCGCGTCGCGAAGCATGGGTTCCAGTGTTTTCACGTTCATGGTGTTCGTATCAGCAAATGTTGAACCCGGTTCATGGCTTTGGCTGGTTCATCATGCGAGCTCTGCATGCATGCCGTGTCGGATTGCAAGCTTACGTCCGGAACGCCGGCGGCCTCGCCGGCGGGACCGCCAGCGGCTCGCTGGCGCCTTCGATCGCCGCCGGGCCGGCGGCGGTCCCGCCACCGAGCCGGTGGCGCTACCCCGTGCAATTCGTGATCGGACCCTAAACAACGGACGCCCTCAGAGCGTCTATCTCCCGACTGGCAACCATTCAACCGACCGGACCGACAACAACGACCCGCCAGTCAAGGAGACCAACATGAAGAAGTTCACAACAGCAGTAGCAGTCACGCTGCTCGGCGCGACCATCGCGTTCGCAGCACCGCACCAGGGTGGCCGGGAGGGTCACGAGGGCAAGCGCGGCGGCTTCGGCAAGAAGATCGCGCAGGAGCTCAACTTGACCGACGCCCAGAAGGCGCAGCTCAAGGCCATCAAGCAGGACTCGCGTGCTCGGAACAAGGCGTTCTTCGAGCAGTCGCATCAGACCATGATGGATTTCTTCGCGGCCAGGAAGGCGAACGACCCCGCCAGAATGGACTCGCTGAAGCCCGCAGCCGATGCCGCTCGCGCGCAGATGAAGACGATCCGCGCTGCTGAGGACGCCAAGATCGCCTCGATCCTGACGAGCGACCAGAACGCGAAGTGGCAGCAGCTCAAGGGTGAGCGGGCTGCACGTCACGCGAACAAGCAGTAAGCTCATCCATCAAGCTGTTGAATACAAGAAAGGAGGCGGAAACGCCTCCTTTTTTCGTATCTGTGTGAGGACCGGCTTCAGCCGGTCACGATGACGGCCGACCGGCTGAAGCCGGTCCTCACACTAAAGCACGCCTGTCTCCAGCGCCTTCAGTACCGCGCGCGTGCGATCGCGGACGCCGAACTTGGCGAGAACATTCGACACGTGGTTCTTCGCCGTGCCCTCGGCGCAACCGAGGGCATGGGCGATCTCGCGATTGCTGAAGCCACCGGCCATGAGGCGTACGACTTCGACTTCGCGCTCGGTCAGCCGGTCGGCTGGATCCATCGGTTCGAGATGCGTCCGGTTCTCGATGAGCCGCTGCGTGAGCGCCGGATGGAACACGGTCTCTCCAGCGGCAACAGCGCGAATCGCGCGCACCAGCTGCTCGTACGACACATCCTTCAACAGAAACCCGCGCGCACCGGAGCGGATCGCCTCCAGCGTCACCGAGGCGTCTTCGAATGTCGTCAGGACGATCGTCGGCGGCAGCGATCCTGACAGCTCATGAAGGACATCCAGCCCGTCCTTGCGCGGCATGCGGATGTCCAGCAGCACGACATCGGGCTTCGCTCCAGGAATCCGCGCGATCGCTTCTTCGCCGTCCGCGGCCTCGCCGACGATCAACAACTCCGCGTCGAGTGTGAGCAGCGCGCGGATGCCCTCGCGAACCAGGGCCTGATCATCCGCGACGAAGACCCGAATCATGGAACGATCGCCATGACGCCGAAACCCGAACCGGCTGACGTCGCGATGCGGAACTCGCCGCCACAGTTCTCGACACGCTGCCGCATTCCGCGCAGACCGACGCCTTCGACCAGCGTCGCAGCGCCGGCGCCATCATCGCGCGCATCGATGCGCAACGTGCCATCGGCAGCCGCGATGACTGACAACCACAGGTTCTGTGCGCCGGAATGTTTCGCCGCGTTGGTGATGATCTCCTGCGCGCAGCGGATCACCACGTGCGCGCGGTCCGGATCGCTCAGCCGCATCCCGTTGGCAATCGTCAGATGAATCGCCGGTCGCGGTACCGCTGCCGCAAGCTTGTGCAACTCGACATCGAGCGCGACCTCAGCGTCCGATGCGCGATCGGCGACCATTCTCCGGATCTCGGCCAGAAGATTGGACGCCAGCGATCGTGCGGTTGCGATCGACTCGCGCGTCGCGCCTTCCGTCCGTTGCAACGCCGCCTCGAGGTGCAGCGAGAGGGCGCCGAGGTGGTGGCCGGCGGTGTCGTGGAGCTCGTGCGCGAGGCGGAGACGCTCTGCCATGCGACCGCTTTCGGCCAGAACGCGTCCGATCTCATCGCGCGCCTCCGCTTCGCGGCGCGTCGCTTCGAGGACCAGATACGCGAGAAGCTGGAAGCCGAGGTACGGAGGCGTGAGCATGAGCGCGGCACGCGGCGTCCAGTGGATGGCGATCGACGCAAAGAGCAGCGCCGTCTGCACGCCGATCCAGGTCAACGCAAATCGCCGCGATTCGTCACGCCCGAGTTGCAGGGCAACCAGGACGAGCAGTGTTCCTTCGAATCCGTCGCAGAGAAGCAGGACGATCGCCACGACACACGCGACTTCGAGCGCGCGAGTCATTCGCCGCTGCGGAGGAGTCAGCCGATCGTGCAACGCGAACGCGATGCCGAAAAGGACATAGACAATCGTCCAGCTCCGCATCCGCCCTTCCGCCCCGGCACGATTGAGGAGCAGCGGAACGGCCACCATCAGCCACGCGACGAGGCCGCCGTACCGAACGAGTCGTTGCTGAATCATGGCGTCATGGTGGCACTTGTTCCGCGCCACGCAAATAGGCCGACCGGCACATGCGCGGATTTCTTCATAGACGTAGGTTGGAGGCCATGAAGACTGTCCTCGTGTTTTTTGCGATCTACCTGATGGCTGACTGCACACTTGGCGCGACCGACCAACAGACGGCGTTTCTGAAGGCCATCGCCTCGAATGACATCGCAACCATGAGGACGATGCTCGATCGCGATGCGTCGCTCGCGGATGCGAAGACACCGAATGGCCGCTCCGCTGCGATGGTCGCGCTGTTCATCGGAACGGAGAAGGGTTTCACCGGCCGGTCCAATCCGATCGTGGACCTCGTCCTGTCGAAGCAAACGTCGATGGACCTCTTCGACGTCGCCGCGTTCGGGACCGCCGCCGCGATGGAAGATCGGCTGGCGAAAGAGCCG
>JBBRMQ010000275.1:0-5134 GCA_038230775.1 Thermoanaerobaculia bacterium | reverse complement strand
CGCGCGAGAAAATGCGTCCGCCGCTGTTGTTGATGATGACGACCTTGAACGTGGCGTCGAGTTGGGGCACGACCCACGGGGCGTTGAAGTCGTAGATCGTCGTGAGGTCGCCGAGGATGCACCAGTTTTTCGCGCCGGGAGCACACCAGCCGAAGAACGTCGACAGTTGCCCATCGATACCGTTCGCGCCTCGGTTCGCTCCGATCGAGAAGCCGCGGGCCTCGCGCGTTGCCGCCAGATCCCACTCGCGAATCGGAAGGCTGTTGCCGATGAAGATCCGAGCGCCGGTGGGAATCTGCGTCGAGAGTCGCCGGAACGAGCTGAGCTCCGCCTGCGGTTCCTCCTCGAGGATCTGCGCGAAGCGAAGCGACATGTCGCGATCGTTTCTCAGAAACGATTCGTTCCGGTCGCCGGTGGCCGGTCGCAGGTCGCCGATCTGGTGGACCGCGCCTCGCGACAATCCCGCAAACGGCAAATCGCTGTAGCTGACGACCTCCACATCGCTCAGCGACTCATCGAGGTCGCGCCAGAAGCGCAGCGTGGGCACGTTGCCGATGCGGATGACACGCGTAAACCCGCCACGGCCGAGCAGGCGTTCGTTGTGGACGAGAAGATCGCCGAGCGCGTCGTCTTCACGCAGGCCGGACATCGGCTCGGCGTACACAGGCAGGTTCGACGCGAGACAGAAGTCGCGGACGCGATCGCGATGCCGCACGGCAAGCGCTCCGATGAGAATGAGCTCACTCATCGATCAAGGGCTCGTCGAACTCGATGTTGATGTGCAGCGGCGTCGCACGATTCCACGTCGCGGGATCGATCGCCGCGTAGGAGCCGAAGATCGAGATCTGATCGATCGTCTGCGGCGCGCCGGTTCCGCGAAAGCGCGAGGGGCGATCAGCGGTGATGAGAATGAGCGGCGCCCCGGAGTAGAACGCCTCGATGGTCGCCGGCAGCAGCTCCGCGACCGCGGTGCCCGAGGTGGTGATCACCGCCACGGGTTTTTCATCGCGTTTGGCGCGGCCTAACGCGAAGTACGCGGCCGAGCGCTCGTCCACGAACGTGTAGATTGTGGTCGCCGGTTGCCGGTCGCCGGTCTCCGGAGACAATGCGGCGATCAACGGTGCGTTGCGCGATCCACCGCAGACGATGAACGTCTCCGCACCGAAGTCCAGCGCTTGTTGGATGACACCGCGTGCGGCGGAAATGTTGGTCATGTGAGCACCGGCGACCGGTGACCGGCGACCGGCGACGCGACCCCGAAGAGCGTTTTGACCTGCTCGCGCTTGTCGCGCAGTTCGTCGAACTCGCGTCCCAGCCGGCTCTCGGCGATGACACCAGCGCCCGATCCGATGCGCACCGACTCGCTGCGCCACTACAGATTGCGGATCGCCACCAGCGCCAGCCCGCGATGGTCCTCCCATTCCACGCCGAACGGCGCTCCGAACGTTCGACGCTTCACGCCGCGATCGGCCTCGCGCAGCCAGCGTTCGCCCGCTTCGGTGCGCGGCCACACGCCTAACGCCGCCGTCGGATGGAGACGGCGCACGATGTCGGCGAATGTCATGCGATCGGCGCCGATCTCCTCGAAGCGGATCGGCGTCGCGAGATGCGCGATCGACGGCAGTTCGATCACGCGAATGGGCTCGACCTCCACGTTGCCGAACGGCGCGACGCGACGCACGATGTCGTCGACGACCATGCGATGCTCGCGCAACTCTTTCGGATCCCGGAGCAGCTCGGCCGAACGCTCCACGGGCCGCGTCCCCGCGAGCGCCATCGTCTGATATCCGCGGCCGTCGGAAGCGAAGAGCATCTCCGGCGTGGCGCCCGCCAGCGCGTGGTGTTGATACGCGAAGCCGTAGGCCGTCATGAAACGCGGTGCATTCGCCAGACGTTGCAGCAGCCAGGACCAGGGAGCCTCGCGATCGCTCGTCCCCGACTCGAAGATGACCGGCACGATCTTCTTGAACGCGCCGGCGTCGATCGCCGCCCTGGCGGACTCGAACAACGGCGCGAATGCTTCGATCGTCAGCGGCTGCCACTCGATGTGCGGCGGAGGCACCTCCGGAAATTGCGCGGCCAGCTCTTCGATCGCGATCTCTTCCCACGCCGCCGGATGCCTCCAGGGATGCGGATCGCCGAGGAAGAAATCGCTGATGAAAAAGGCCGGTCGATCGGGGCGGCGGAACGGCAACTGTTCGAACGGGCCCCAGCCGACGAACACGCGTCCGGGGGCTGTCTGGATGAACGCGAAGTCGCGGTGCATCTCCACCGATTCTATGCGCTTCGCGCGTTGTCGGTTGTCAGTTGTCGGTTGTCTGTGGCATGGTCGCGGCGCTTGCCCGATCCTCAACAGATTCACTCCATGTTCGCGTCCATCGCCACCCGCTACGATCGCGCGAACACCGTTCTCTCCGGCGGCATCCATCATCTCTGGCGACGGCGAACGGTGCGGAGGTCAGGCGTGCGCGCCGGCGAAAGGGTGCTCGACTGCGCGACCGGAACCGGCGACCTGGCCATCGCCTTTCAGCAGGCCGGTGCGACCGTCATCGGCACGGACTTCGTGGAAGAGATGCTGGTGATTGCCAGGCAGAAGGCGCCAGGCATCGAATTCGAGCGCGCCGACGCGATGGCGCTGCCGTTCCCCGACAGGAGCTTCGACGTCGCCAGCATCTCGTTCGGAATCCGCAACGTCGCCGATCCGGAGAAGGCGATTCGCGAGATGGCGCGCGTCGCACGGCGCGTCGTCGTGCTCGAGTTGGGACAGCCGCTCGGATGGTTCGCACCGTTGTACCGTTTTTATCGGCAGCATGTTCTGCCGCGCATCGGCGGCGCCGTCACCGGAGATCGCAGCGCCTACGAATATCTCGAGTCGTCATCCGCGCGATTTCCATCGGGCGACGACTTCGTGGCGCTGATGCGTCGCAGCGCGAACTTCACCACGATCGAATTCGAACGGCTGACGTTCGGCATCGCGTATCTCTACATCGCCTCGTGACGCGGGCTCGCCTTTTCTCGAGTTCCCAGCTCCAGTGTGTGGGGCCAGTCCTCTGACTGGCGAGGCCAGCCGGAGGGCTGGTCCCACATCTGGCCTTCGGCCGTTCCTCAAATTGCAGCGAGCTCCTGGTACAAGAAAATTGCCGAACGGCAGCAGCGGTCCCAGTCGCCGAGGTGGAGGCTTTCGTTCTCGGAGTGGGCGTTGCAGGGCGGATCTTCCACTCCCATGAGCAGAAGCGGAACTCCCGCAAACTGCTCGGCGAACGTTCCCACGAATCCGATGGTGCCGCCGGCGCCGATCAACACCGGCTCGCATCCGTAGCCGCGCGCAAGCGCTCGTATCGCCGCATCAAACGCCGGACCCTTCGGCTCGATGCGAAACCATGGCGCCGCGCTGACGATGTCGGCGCGAACCTGCGCGTGAGGCTTCCCCGCTTTACGCAGACGCGCGGCGATCACATCGCCGGAGACATTCGGAACCGTGCGGATCGACAAGCGTGCACGGGCCGACGGGAGGATCTGATTGAACGAGCCGGCGATCGGATGCGCTTCGAAGCCGATCACCGTCATCGACGGCCGCGTCCATAACCGCCCCCACGGATCATCATCGGCCAGGAGCTCCACGCCCTCCGCCAACGGGAAGGCGTGCGAGAACGGCAACGACGCGATGCGCTTCGACTCATCATCTTGGAGTGGCGCAACGGCTTCCTGATTGAGATCGATGGTCTCGATGATGTGCGCGAGCACGGCGACCGGATCGGGAACCAGACCGCCGCCTCGCCCGCTGTGCAGCGGTTGCGTCAGACAGCGAACCTCGACGTCGATCTGGCACATGCCGCGCAGCCGGTACGTCAGCGCAGGAACACCGGTGGCGAAATTCGGCGTGTCGTTCAGGACCACAAAATCGGCGTGCAGCAAGTCGCGATCCTTGCGTAGGAGATCGCCGAGGTGCGGTGACCCGATCTCCTCTTCGCCTTCGATCAGGAACTTCACATTGCATGGCAGCGCGCCGCAGCCATCGAGCCACGACGCCACCGCCGCCACGTGTGCCATCACGCCGCCTTTGTCGTCGGACGAGCCTCGCGCGTACATGCGGCCGTCGCGGATCTGCGGCTCGAACGGCGGCGACGACCATCGATCGACGTTCCCCGGCGGCTGCACGTCGTGATGACCGTAGATGAGGATCGTCGGCGCGCCAGGATCGAGAATCCAGTCGCCATACACCGACGGATGGGCGTTTTCCGATTCGAGCAATTGAACGTTTCGTAAGCCATGACGCTGGAGAAGTTCTGCGACCGCGACCGCAGATTGGCGAACGCTCGCCGGATCGAGCGCGGAGACACTCGGAATGCGGCAGAGATCCTCGAGGTCGCGCAGATATCGATCGCGATTCCGCTCGAACGATTCGATCGCGTTCACGCTCCCTCCGTGTTGATCACCAGGACCGTGCCGACAGGCCGTCTGGCGATGACACCGGCATATCCCGCGGCGCCGGACGGACCGGAATTGATCCCCGCCGCGGCGAGTCGCACCATCGCGTCGCGCGCCTGATCGTCGTTGACCGTGACGAAGTCGTCGGCACCTTGTTGCAGGACGGGAACGGCGAGCGAAGAGGGCTCATCGCAGTCGAGCCCAGACATGATCGATGGAAGTCGCGCCGCCCTCTCGGCGGCTGTCCCGCCGCCGTCCCGGCGGCGTGCCGGCGAGACGCCGGCGGTACGGCCGGCGGGGACGCCGGCGCGACATACTTCAACGATCGTCAGTCTTGGTTTTTCATCGCCGTAACGGTGGCAGAACCAGCTGACCACCGCACCCGCAAGCGCGCCTACGCCAGCCTGCACGAACACCGCGTCCGGCCGTGCCGTCCACTGCTTCTCCGCTTCGTCGCAGATGTGCGTATAGCCGGCCATGATGAGCTGCGGCACTTCCTCGTAGCCGGGCCACGCCGTGTCGGAGATGATCACGCCGCCGTCATCGCGCGCCCGCGCCACCGCATCGTCGTACGTCCCGTTCACCAGCACCACCTCGGCACCTTCCGCGCGGATCCGCTCCTGCGACGCGGAAGGCGTCGACGCGCTCATGTACACGCGAACACGAAACCCGCGCGCGCGTCCGACGTGCGCAACCGCGCGTCCGT
>JBBRMQ010000274.1:0-5176 GCA_038230775.1 Thermoanaerobaculia bacterium | reverse complement strand
CGTTGCGCAGCACCTGCGTCCGCGGCAGAAAGCACACGTCCTGCCTTTGAGCTGCTACGGACAGGCGAACGCGGACGTGTCGTATTGCGGCAGAAAGTTCTGGCTCTGCGGATTGTTGTACGTCTTGATCGCGCCGGTCAGCGTGTCCTTGACTGCGATCGAAACCTGCACGTTCGTCAGACCGGACACGAACACCCAGTGAAACGGGCTGATGGCGCACGCGTTCAGCACCTTCAGCGTCACTTCGACATTGTTCGCGGAGAAGAACCAGAGATACCCGGTATCGTCGGTGAGAGCGACCGCCTGGGCGTTCGCCGCGTCGGCGCCTGGAGCCGTGAAAATCGCGTTGACGGCAAACCGTCCGCCATCCAGGCAGAGCACGGTCTGGGACGGAATGCATCCGCCGATCGTGGCCAGGACGACATCGTCGAACTGCGCGGTGAAGGATGGTGCGGTCGTCGTCGCGCTCTTGAATACGATCAGCGTGACGGTGACAGATTGCGCGCCGTCGGGAGCGGTGATCTCGGGAACTGCCACGGAAGTGAATCGGCCGGACGCAGCGGAGACGGGCGGCGAAAACAGATTGTCGCCGAGGACGCTGCCGAGGCAGTTGGTGGCACCTCGAAACGTGAGAACCACGTAAGCGACGCCACTTCCGGACTGACCTCCGGGCACCTCGATCTTTCCACCGAGGCCGTACTTGCCACCCGAAGTCACTGCCACACACTGGGAGGGACCGCTGGCCGAGATGCTACCGAACGGGTTGCTGTTGGTGACCGCGAATGAGCCTGAAGCCGCGGATCCGCGCGCATCATCGCGATTCCACGCGGTCGTCGTGATGTTCGCTGACGTGCCTGGGTCCGTCCAGGAGCTCCGGTTGGTGTCGAACGCGCCGTTGGTCACGAGATTGGTTGCTGCGGTTGCCGGTGCGATCCAGGCCGCTCCGATGAAGAGTGAAAGAACCACCGTTTGAACGCAGAGTCGAGCTCGCATTGGGAAATCTCCTTCGGGGCCTGAGGCAGGTGAGAGGGGAAGATCATCATTGCACAAGAATCGAAAGGGATTCGATTGGGATCGCCTTCCTGGAGTGTTCTGCCCGTTCCGTGAGGGCGTTCGAGCGGCGCTCACTCGCGATGTGCAATCCGGCGCACCTTCGTCGCCCGGAAATACCGTTGCTGCACGTGGAGTTGGCTTAGAACGTGAGTCTGGATACAAGCAGGATGAGACGCTTCGTGATGGCGATTGCAATCGCGTTGCTCGGGTTCACGTCGATCGTGCCGGCGGCGGCGTGTTGCGTCTCCAAGCCGATCCAGCGCATGGCATCGATGCGCGCTCTGATGCCGTGCTGTGCGGGGGCGTGCAAACTCACGAAAACCAGCTACCGTCCCGATCGCGAGTATTCGTTGACTTCCGTCCCCACGCGCGCCGCAAGTTTGAGTTTTACCGACAAGGATGCGGCGCCAGTCGTGATGACGTCTACGAACACGCCACTGCCGACGGAGGCGTCGGGGACACCGTTCGCTGTTCCCCCTTCATTCCTTTCTCACCGCCAGTTCCGCATCTGATCCTGCGCCTCCCCGCATAGCGACGTTCCTACGCACGCTTGCGCAAGCCCTCCGGCGTCGCGCATGAGGAGATCAGGTCTTGAACATCATTAGATATAGCGTCTCAATGGGGCTGGCCCTTGCAGCCGCGGCCGCCGTGGCACAGCCGCTGCGCTTGACTCCGGCCGATCCGCTTGCCGACCGGCTCGTAGCGGAGGCGCTCACGAAGACGCCGGAGATGACGGCGTCGCGCGCGAGTGTCGAAGCGGCCCAGCGGCGCATCGACCCTGCGCGGACGCTTCCCGATCCGAGTGGTTCGTTCACCTATCAGAATGACGGACGTTCGATCTCCCTCGGCAAAGAGCAGGGCTCGTTCATCGGACTGATGCTAAGTCAGCCACTCCCGTGGCCCGGGAAGCTCGCTCTCGCGGGCAGGGTCGCGGAGGGCGAAGCGCGCGAGGTGACTGCTGGCCGGCTGAGCCGCACCGGCCTGACAGTCGAGGCGCGCGTTCGCAGTGGGTGGTACGACCTCGTTCTCGCACGTGCGATCGATCGCCTGATCGAAGAGCGGCGCGAGACGGCCCGTCAAATCGAGGAAACAACGCGCGATCGTTACTCCGCGGGCCTTGCGGTTCAACAGGATGTGCTGCGAGCCCAGGTCGAGCTCTCTCGGATCGACGAGCTCAAAGCGAACCAGCGGGCGGTGATCGCAGGCCGCCTCGCCGAGCTCAACGGACTCCTCGGTCGTCTTCAGGACGCGTCGATCGATGTTCCTCGTGAACTTCCGCATGTCGCGCCCGTTGCCAGTGCCTCAGAGATCGTCGCGAGTTCTCTGAGCCACAGCCCGGAAGTCGCCGCGGCCAGACAAGGAATTGAGTCCGGCCGTCTCCGCGCCGAAGTGGCGAAGAAGAACTTCCTCCCCGATTTTGTGGTCAACGGCGGCTCGATGTATCGCGGCTCATTCCAGATGGGACCGATGTGGCAGGTGGGAGTCGGCGTGTCGCTGCCGATCTGGATCAACAGGCGTCAGCAGAACCAGCTCGCCGAAGCGCGAGCACTGGTAAGCGAGCAGACGGCGCAAACCGAGGTCGTTGCGCGCGAGCTCGAGGTGAGGACGCGTGAGCGCATCGCGCAACTCGAAACCGCCAACGAAGTCGCCGTGCTCTACGACGAAAAAATCGTTCCGCTGGACCAGCTGTCCTACGAATCGGCGCTCGCGAGCTATCAAGCCGGCAAAGTGCCTTTCATCACGGTGTTCGACGCCGTGAACGTCCTCTACGCCGATCGAGCGAGCTACCTCGGCCGGCTCGCCGAGGCGGCGAAGTGGAGGGTGGCGATCGATGAAGCATCGCTGCAGACGACGTCCATGAGCGGCGCTCCATCGATGGCTTCGGGTTCCACTGGCAGCACGACCGCCACGGCATCGCAAGGACAGTCTTCCAACACAACGTCGATGACTGCGATGAGGCAATGATGATGAAAACCAAGCTTCCCTGGATTCTCACGATTCTTCTGGCGATCACGGTGGTCGCGCTTCTTATTGCTCGTCCCACCAGGCCGGCTGCGACTGCTGACCGCGGCGCGCCGACGGAGAAGAAAGCTCTCTTCTGGGTCGATTCGATGAACCCGGCCTACAAATCGGACAAGCCGGGCAAGGCACCCGACGGAATGGATCTTGTCCCGGTGTACGCCGACGCGGCCGCCACAGCGCCTTCGACAGTCAACGGCTACGCGAACGTGAATCTCACCTCGGAGCGCAAGCAGCTCATCGGCGTGCAGACCGGAATGACGGAGATGCGCTCGCTGGGACGGTCGGTGCGCACCGTCGGGCGCGTGGCGGTCGACGAGACCCGTCTCTTCAAGATCTCGACGAAGTTCGACGGATACATCGAGAAGCTGTATGTGAACGTGACAGGACAGCGGATCCGCAAAGGGGAGCCGCTCTTCTCCGTTTACAGCCCCGATCTTCTTGCGACGCAGCAGGAGTATCTCCTCGCGCTTCGTGCCGCGAAGCAAGCGCCGTCGCTCCTCGCGGCCTCGCGTCAGCGCCTGCTGCTTTGGGATGTGACTCCGGCGGAGATCAGCCAGCTCGCGCGCGACGGCGTGGCCCGCAAGTCAATCACGATCGACTCGCCGGCGAACGGATATGTCCTCAACAAGATCGCCATCGCGGGAGCGCGTGTGACTGCCGGCGAGCCTCTGTTCGAGATCGCGAATCTCGATCGCGTCTGGATTCAGGCGGACGTCTATGAGTCCGAGCTGCAGTTCATTCGCCTCGGCGCACCGGCGACCACGACGCTTTCCTACATTCCGGGCCGCACATGGAAGGGACGTGTCACCTTCATCGCGCCGACGGTCGATCCCATGACCCGCACAGTCAAAGTGCGGAGCGAGTTCGACAACGCCGATGGCGCGCTCAAGCCCGACATGTTCGGGGATGTGTTTATCCAGCAGCCGGCGCGTGAGGTCGTCGTCGTGCCCGATTCCGCAGTCCTGCAGACCGGCACACGCTCAGTCGTGTTCGTGGTGAAGCCCGACGGCACATTCGAGCCGAGGGAAGTTTCGGTCGGAACGAAGTCCGAAGAGTTCTACGAGGTCCGCAGCGGTCTGGTGGCCGGGGAAAAAGTCGTCACGCAGGCGAACTTCCTCATCGATTCCGAATCGCGGTTGAAGGCCGCGCTGGCGCAGATGAACACGCCCGGAGGCCATCAGCACGGGCAGTAGCCTGGCGGAAACCAACATGATCGAAAAACTCATCCGAATCTGCGCGACGAACAAATTCATGACCCTGACCATCATGGCGGGGCTGGTGTTCGCCGGCCTCTGGTCGATGAACCGGATTGCAGTCGATGCCCTGCCTGATCTCTCCGATACGCAGGTCATCATCTATTCGAAGTGGGACCGCAGCCCTGACATCATCGAGGACCAGGTCACGTATCCGATCATCACGTCTCTGCTCGGCGCTCCGAAGGTCAAGAGCATCCGCGGCTTCTCCGATTTCGGCTATTCGTATGTTTATGTGATTTTCGATGAGGGCACGGATCTCTACTGGGCACGCAGCCGCGTGCTCGAGTATCTCTCGAAGGTTCAGGGGTCGCTCCCGCAGGGCGTGAAGACGGAGCTCGGTCCCGACGCAACCGGCGTCGGATGGGTGTTCCAGTACGCGCTCGTCGACAAGAGCGGCAAGCACTCGCTTGCGGATCTTCGATCGCTGCAAGACTGGACGATTCGCTACCAGCTCCAGTCCGTTCCGGGCGTTGCGGAAGTCGCTTCCCTCGGTGGATTTGTCCGGCAGTACCAGATCACCGTCGATCCGAACAAGCTCGCCGCTTATCGCATCCCGCTCATGGAAGTGATGGAGGCGGTGCGCTCATCGAACAACGAGATTGGGGCGCGCCTGGTGGAATGGAGCGGCGCCGAGTACATGGTTCGCGCGCGCGGCTACGTGAAGAACATCGCCGATCTCGAGAACATCGTCGTGAAGACGGACGAACGCGGCACGCCGGTGCTGCTGCGCGATGTGGCGAACATTCAGCTGGGGCCGGAGATGCGGCGCGGTGTCGCGGAGCTGGACGGCGAAGGGGAGACCGCCGCCGGAGTCGTGATCATGCGGCAGAGCGAAAACGCGCTCG
>JBBRMQ010000273.1:0-5231 GCA_038230775.1 Thermoanaerobaculia bacterium | reverse complement strand
TCAGGTCGAGTAGCGATCGTTGAACCATGGTTCCGCGGTGTCGGAGTAGCCGCGCCGTTCCCAGAAGCCCTTGCGGTTGCGGTCCAGGAACTCGATCTTGCGAATCCACTTCGTGCCCTTCCACGCGTACAGCTTCGGCGTAATCATCCGGCACGGGCCGCCGTGCTCCAGCGGCAGCGGATCACCCTCCCACGTGTGAACGAGAAGGACATCGTCCTCGATCGCTCGCGCGAGCGGCAGGTTCGTCGTGTACACCTCGCCCGAAGTCGGGTCGTGATCGTAGCCGGTGCAGAGAACCCACGCCGCGTTCTCCTTCGGCACGGCCAGCTCGGCAAGCGTATTGAAACGGACGCCGCGCCAACGGTTGTCGAGGCGGCTCCACGTCGTCACACAGTGAAAGTCACTCGTGTCATCGACCTGCGGCAGCGCCATGAACTGCTGCCACGTGAGCGTCACCGGATTCTCGATCAGCCCTGCAATCTCCAGCCTCCAGTCGTCAGGCGACACCTCCGGCAAGTCACCCAGGTTGAGGATGGGCCAGTTGTGGACGGTGTGCTGGTCGACGGGAACCTGCGGCATCCCGTGGCGGTTCGGCGGACCGGCACCTTCCGGCTTCAACCCTTCGAAGCGAACGTTCACGCCGTGTCCGAGCTTCTTCTGGCGCTCGATGTATCGCATGCGCCGCTCGACGATCGATTCGCTCATGTGCGGATCATGCCACGGAGCCCCTCACCCGGCCTTCGGCCACTCTCTCCCCGCTTCGCGGGGCGAGGGCAACGAAGGCCCTTCTCTCGCAAGCCGAGCGAGGGCAACGAAACGCCCTTCTCTCCCAAGGCGGGCCAGGGCCGGCCAGGAGCTGGCCGGGCGCGCGCTGACGCAGGCCGAGAAATTCGGCGCTCAACTGATGATCGCGAAGAGCGCCACAAAGCTCGCCTGCGACCGCAAGCCGTACGCAATCGTGATCGAGAACGGCCAGCGCATCCTCGGAAGCACGATCATCATCGCCACCGGCGCGGAGTATCGCCATCTCCCGGTCGAGAACCTTTCGAAATTTCTGAACGCCGGCGTACTACGGCGCGACGCCCATCGAATCGCGCCTCTGCAGCGGCGAAGACGTGATCGTCGTCGGCGGCGGCAACTCCGACGAGCTGGCCGTACCTCGCTGACTCAAAGGCAGGCGTCCACCTTCTCGTGCGTTCGTCGCTCGCCGACACCATGTCGCGCTACCTCATCCGTCGCATCGAGCAGCACACGTCGATCGAGCTTCACAACCGATGCGAGATCGAGGCAGTCGAGGGCGGCGATCACCTCGAGCGCGTGCGCTGGCGGAACGTCGAGGAGGGAACGACCGAGGAACATCCGATCCGCCACGTGTTCGTGATGACGGGAGCCGTGCCCGCAACGAAGTGGCTGGAAGGTTGTCTCGCACTCGACTCGCACGGCTTCATCAAGACGGGACGCGACTTGTCGCCGGAGGATCTCGCCGCCGCCAGTTGGCCGCTCGAACGCCCGCCGCACCTCCTCGAGACCTCGCTGCCATCGGTCTTCGCGGTCGGTGACGTCCGTGGCGGCAACATCAAGCGCGTAGCATCGGCGGTGGGCGAAGGCGCGATCGCCGTTTCGTTCGTGCATCAGGTGCTTCGGGACTGATTGGGGGCCGCCTGGTCTGCCGCTTGCGATTCGTCCGTGACGCCATTTCTCGAAAGACGGAGCTGAGATGAAGAAAGCAAAGGCTTTATCGCCGCAAATCGCCGGAGCACTCGCCCTCTCGATGTTGGTTGCAACGTCCGCTTTTGCGGAAAGTCGTCATCATTCGGGGACGAAGTCGGGCGGGTCGCATTCGTCGTCCGGACATTCGTCCTCGGGACATTCGTTCGCCGGCCGTTTGTTCTCCGGCCGTTCCTCTTCTTCGCACTCGTCGTCATCGGGACGCTCGTTCGTCGGGCGGCTTTTTTCCGGCCGCTCGTCGTCCTCGCGTTCGTTCGAGCGCAGCGCGCCGCGCCACGAATCGCGACGGGATTCGGGTCGCAGCTTCGGATCACGCGGCGGATCGTCGCACTACGGTCGCTCGACTCCGTTCCGCGGCTTCAACTACTACAACTCGGGCCGTCACTTCTTCGGCCAGGGCTGCGTCGAGCGAATCCTTCCGTATCGCGGCGGATATCACATCTGGCTCGGCGGCTGGGGCTATCCATTCTTCATTCCGCACCACTTCTACAATCCGTTCCGCTTCCGCATCGGCCTCTTCATCGGTCTGAATGCTTTCTATGATCCGCTCGGCTACTACAGCGTCTATGACTCCGCACCGAGCTATCCGCGGGACGGCGGCGTGTATCGGGATTCGCGCGATTCCCGCGATCACGCCGGAATTCGGGGAAGGGTGGAGAGCATCGACCTGCAGACGGGAATCGTCGCCGTGCGCGATGATTCGTCGCGGCGCGTGATGACCGCGCTGCGTCCGCCGCGCGATCGCCGCGTCGACGACATTCGAGTCGGCGACACCATTGAGCTGTCCGGCGAGTGGGTTCGCGGCGAGCGCTACGACCTCGATGCCGACCGGATGGACCGACTCGATCCGGCGCGTTGAATCGTTGCCTTGCGAATCGGTAAGACGGTAAGGCCGTAGGACGAGTCGCGAGGCCGTCTCCACTCGTTTCTACGGCCTTACTTCCTTACTCCTTTTCATTTCCCGATCCGGTAGCCCGCTTTCGTCAGCTCGGCACGAACACGCTCGACGTGCTCCCCCTGGATCTCGATCTCGCCATCCTTCGTCGTGCCGCCCGCGCCGCATTTCTTTTTGAGCATCGCGGCGATCGACGCAAGCGTCTCCGCGGTCTGCTGAAAGCCGCTGGCCACGGTCACGCTCTTCCCCGCGCGACGCTTTCGGTCCAGCACCACACGGATCGTCTGCTTTGACGTGTCCGTGTCGGTGGAATGGTCGATTTTTCCGGACTGGCGCAACCGCTTCGCTTCTTCAGGATCGGAGGTCCAGACCAGTTTCGTCGAAGCCATTCCGGGACATTGTGCCACTCAACCCCGGCGGATCCTTTCAAGGCTTCAGCGTCGAATGTGACAACATTCGCGCCGGAATGACGAACGATTTCGAAGGTCGCGTCGCGATCATCACCGGCGCCGCGCGGGGCCTCGGCCTCGCCGCCGCGACGCGGCTGCACGAGCGCGGAGCGTCGGTCGCGGTCAACATCCGCGATCGCGATCGGGCCGAGGAGACGGCGCGAGCGATTGGCGCGCGTGCCATCGCCGTTCCGGGCGACATCGCCGATGCGGGTGTGCCCGAGGAGATCGCACGGATCACCGCGGACCGATTCGGGCGCATCGACATCCTCGTCAACAACGCCGCGCTTGCGCGATCGACGAGATTCCCAGAGCTGTCCGCGGACGAATGGCGGCGCGCGATGGAGATCAATCTCACCGCGCCTTTCCTTCTGATCAAGGCCGTACTGCCGGCGATGAAGGCCCAGGGCTACGGACGCATCGTCAACGTGTCTTCCTCAGCCGGCCGCACGGTCAGCACGCTTGGCGGCGCGCATTACACCGCATCGAAGGCGGGTCTGCTCGGCCTGACGCGCGCCGCGGCCAAGGAGCTCGGCCCGTTCGGGATCACCGTGAATGCCGTCTGCCCGGGAATGATCGACACCGAGCTGACGCGCGAGAATGCGTCGCCTGAGCTTCTCGAAAGGCTTGCCGCAACCTATCCGGTGTCGCGTTTGGGAACGTCGTTGGAAGTCGCGGATCTCATCTGCTTCGCCGCATCGGAAGCTGCGGGCTACATGACCGGAACGTCGCTCGATATCAACGGCGGCGATCTGATGATGTGACGATGCGGGAACCGGTACGAGTTCTCTGGTCCGTGGCGGCCGCGGTCGGTGCCGGTATCGCCATCGCGGCATCGGGCAACGCTGCGTTGCTCCGCGCCGCGGATTCCATCGCACCGATCGGCGTGTTGTGGGTGAACGCGATCCGCATGACGGTCATCCCGCTCGTCGTCTCACTGCTGATCACCGGCGTCGCCTCGGCCGAGGATCTTCGAGCGATCGGACGCCTCGGGCGGCGAACGTTGCTGGTGTTCATCCTGCTCCTCGCGGGAACGGCGCTCGTTACGATGCCGCTGGTGCGCGCTCTGTTCGCGCTGCTGCCGATGCATGGCGGGATCGCGCCGGCACTCCCTGCCGGCGCCGCGGAGGCAGCGGGAGAGATCACCGCAAACCCGCAGGCGCAAACCGTGGCGGGCTTCATTACCTCGTTGTTGCCGCCTAATCCAATCGCCGCCGCCGCATCCGGCGCGATGATGCCGCTCGTTCTGTTCACATTGCTGCTGGCGCTGGCGATCGCGCGCACCGCGCCGTCCTCGCGCGCCATCCTCGTCGCATGGTTCAAGGCCTTCGGCGACGCGATGCTCACGCTGGTGCGATGGGTCGTGCTGCTCGCGCCGGTCGGTGTCTTCGCACTGGCGCTGCCGCTCGTCGCACATGCCGGTGCGGTCGCCGCGGGCGGGATCGGCTTTTACATCCTCGCGTATTCGATTTCGTGCGTAGGCGTGATCGCGCTCCTCGATGTCGTTGCGGCGATGGCGTCCGGGATTCCGATCGCACGTTTCGCGCGGGCCGCGCTTTCACCGCAGCTCATCGCCTTCAGCTCGAGCTCTTCGATCGCCACGCTTCCCGCACTGGTCGAATGCGCCGAGCGCGACCTCGAGCTGCCAGTCGAGGTGACGGGGTTCGTCCTGCCGATTGCCGCGTCGACGTTCAAGGTTGCCGCACCGTTGTCGTGGACCGTCGGCGCGTATTTCGTCGGATGGTTCTACGGCGTCCCGCTGCACTTCGCCCAATTGGCGACCATCGCATTCGCCGCGCTGTTTCTCGCGTTTGCGGTGCCTGGCATCCCCCGCGGCGCGTTCATCATGCTCACGCCGCTGTTTCTGGCGATCGGGCTGCCCGCAGAAGGGATCGGCATTCTCATCGCCGTCGACGCGCTGCCCGATACGTTCGCCACCGCGTTGAACGTCACGGGAGATCTCGCCGCGGCGACGATCGTCGCGCATCTCGAGCGCGGTGCGGCCGTCAGCGGACTGCCAGCTCGGGCTCCCGGCGCGTGACGGTCGCCACGGCGCGGATCAGATCCTCAGGCGTGAACGGTTTCTTCACGTAGTCGTCGAAGCCGGCGGCGAGCGCGAGCTGACGCTGCAGCGGTCCGCCATACGCCGTGAGAGCGAT
>JBBRMQ010000272.1:0-5232 GCA_038230775.1 Thermoanaerobaculia bacterium | reverse complement strand
TCGCCTACACCTCGTGCGTTTCCACCTCGAGTTCGCGCGCGTCTCCGTCGTTTTTGATGACGTAGTCGGCGAGAGCCAGCCGCTCCTGTCGAGGCATCTGCTGCGCGATGCGGCGCTCCACGTCCGTCCGCGCCATGCCGCGGCCAACTCCGCGTTCGACCTGGAGCGCCGGTTCGCTGTCGACGACGACGATCCTGTCGTAGCGCTGCTTTCCGCCCGACTCGAGGAGAAGCGTCGCCTCGATCACCACCAGGCGATCGCGATCGGGAAAGCGTCGCGTCTCCGCCGCGATCACGCGATGCTCTTCCTCGATGACGAGCGGATGGATGAGCGCGTTGAGCTCCCTGGTCGATTCGCTGCTGGCGAAGGCGATATCCGCCAGTGCCGGGCGATTGATTTCTCCGTCGGGACGCAGAATCTCCCGGCCGTATCGGCGGACGAGCGCTTCGTGGCCGGCCTGGCCCGGACGATAGAGGCGCGCGACGACCGCATCGGCATCGATCGTGACGCAGCCCAGCCCCGCGAGCGTTCGCGCGACCGTCGACTTGCCCGTCGCGATGCCGCCGGTGAGTCCGACCTTCAGAATCACCGCCGCCGCTCCCCGGCCGCGATGACCGTGTTCCGCATCAGCATCGCGATCGTCATTGGCCCCACTCCGCCAGGTACGGGAGTGATCCAGCCGGCGACTTCTTTGGCCTTGTCGAAGTCGACGTCTCCGATCAGCTTGCCGTCGACGCGGTTGATGCCGACATCGATCACGATCGCGCCGGCCTTGACGGAGCCGATCATGCGCGCCCGCCCGACCGCCGCGATCAGGACGTCCGCCTCGGCCGTGAGTCGCGCGAGATCCGGGGTACGCGAGTGAGCGATGGTGACCGTCGCGTTCCGCTGAAGCAGGAGAGCGGCCACCGGCTTGCCGACGATGTCGCTGCGGCCTACCACCACCGCCCGCTTTCCTTCGATCGTTTGCCCTGTCGACTCGATCAGTCGAATCACGCCGGCCGGCGTGCAGGGAACGAGAACGGGACGTCCGAGGTGAAGGAGACCGACGTTGGTGGGGTGGAAGCCGTCCACGTCTTTCGCAGGATCGATCGCGTCGATCACCCGGCGCGGGTCGATCTGCTTCGGCAACGGGAGTTGAACGAGGATGCCATCGACCTCGCCATCGCGATTCAGACGTTCGACTTCGTCCAGGAGATCGGCCTCGGACAGCGTATCGGGAAAGATCCGTTCGTCGCCGCGAAGGCCGAGCTCGCGCGCCTTCTTCGCCTTGTTGCGGACGTAAACCTCCGAGGCGGGGTCGTTTCCCACGCGGACGGCGACGAGGCCCGGGCGGTACGGGAGTTTTTCCAGGGCCGCGCGGATTTCGGTCTCCACGCCAGCCGCGACGGCCTTGCCATCGATGATGTTTGCCGGCACGCGCGGGCTTGTACCACAACGTGCGCGGCTGCGCCGCGCGTTGTCAGTTGTCAGCGGTCGGTGGAGAATCTCGTAACCGACAACCGACGCTGAGTTCGCGGCGCATTTAGCTGGGAATGAACGCCTTGACTGCCCTTGTTCGGCAGTGTTACCGTTTCCAGCCTTTCCTCGGGAAAGGTGTGTAGTCTTTGAATCCCTCGAGCGCTGTGCTTTCCACACCCGCGCATCGAGTTCACCAATCGGTTGTCAGTGGTCGGTTGTTGTCCGTTGTCCGCGCCCACCCCGGGCGGTGGGGACAACCGAGAACCGAGAACCGACAACGCGTGGCGCAGCCGCGCAGGTTCAAAAGTGTACCTCGACCTGCGCGAAGAACTCCCGCCCGGCGAGCTTGTTCTGCGAGCCGACGATCGTCTCTTCCGGGCGCTTGTCGAGCAGGTTGTTGCCAAAGAGACTGAGGCGCAACGGCCGGCCCGTGCGGAACGGCAGGTCGTAATTCACGCGGGCATTGACCAGCGCGTATCCGGGAAGCGGATTCGCGAACGGCTGCGCTTGCCCATTGCGGATGAATTCCCAGGCCGACGGTGCGCGATATTTCCCGCGCCACGAAAGCTCGAGCGCACCGTTCACGTTCTCGAGCGGACGCCCGTAGATGCCGAGATTGAACTTGTCCTTCGGCGCGTAGACGAATTGGAGCGGCAGACCGCTGGAGTCCACACCGCTTCCCACCTGCGACTCCGACTGATGCGCCCAGTTGGCGAATCCGGTGATGCCGCGGCTGAAATTTGCCCGCATCTCCAACTCGCCGCCGGTGACGTTGGCCTGCGCGGGATGGTTCTCCCAACCGATCGTGGCGGGCGCCGGCGCTGGATTGAAGTGCTGCGTGATCACGATGAACTTGCTGACGCGTGCACGATAGAGATCGGCCTTGAGCGAGACGTTCGGCGAGATCTGATACTCGCTGCCGACGTCGAACGTCTTGATCTCCTCGGGACGCACGTCTCCGTTCGGCTTGAAGACCGAGAAGGGGAACGAAGGGAAGATGCCGCGATCGGACGAGACGGTAAAGAACCAACTGGCCTGAAAGAGCTCGCTGAAGTTCGGAAAGCGGAATGCCGTGCTGTAGCCGCCGCGAACGACGAGCCGGTCATTCGGCGTGTAAACCAGCGACAGTCGCGGCGAGGTCTTCGCATCGAAGAGCTTCGTCTTGCCGTCGTAGCGGATGCCGGCAACGGCGCGTAGAACGTTGCGCACGATGTCGAACTGGTCCTGTGCGTAGAGGGCGACTTTGTCGTAGCCGCTGGCCGCCTGGGCGAACGGCGCAAGCTCGTGCTTGTGATCGGCGCGATCCATGCGACGCGCTTCGAGCCCGATCAGCCCGTCGTGTCCCGGGATCATGTGCAGACCCAGACGGAAGTCGCCGATGGCCTGGTAGCCATGATTCTCGGGGCCGCCGAAATCCGGCTTCTGCTGTGCGGCGTGGCAGCCGGCGCAGTGCATGCCATAGCGATGCTCGTATCCGAAGTCCGCGCTGTAGGTGAGCGGCGCGCCTTGCGGAGCGTGGTTGTACTTGACCGACACGCTGTCCATCGACTGCTTGAGGTCGTGCGCCGAACGAAAGCCTGCCGTCGGCGGCAGGCCGACCTGCGGTGGGAACACTTCCGCGAACCCGTTCATGCGATCGTCGTGTCGATACGCCTCGATCTGAAAATCTTTGTGCGTGCCCTTGATGAAGACATCGCTCGCGCGAAACTTCGAGCGGTCATCGATCCAGAACTGCTGCGGAAAGATGCTCTGCAGAAGTTTGATCGATCCGATGATCGAGCCGCTGGTGAATCGCTGGCCGTACTGCGCGGTCGCGGAGCCTGTGGAGCGGCTTCCGCCGAAGAGCTGCAGGTTGCCGCCGGCGAGGTCTTCGCCGGAGAGAGTCACGAGGTTGATGACGCCCCAGTACGCGTTCTCGCCGTAGAGCGATGACCCCGGCCCCTTCACGACTTCGATGCGCTTGATGTTCTGGATGGGGAAAAAGTCGAAGCTCGGACTGAGGGGAAATCCGCCGGTGTCGGGCGAGTTGTGAGGCATCCCGTCGATGAGCAGCAGGATCCGGCTGCTGAACGGATTCTCGCCGAAGCCGCGGATGTCGATCGTCGGCGTCATCGGGTTCCACCGCACGTTGACGCCGGCGACCAGGCGGAGAACGTCCGCGATCGTCCGCGCCCCTGTCTCCTGGATCTGTTTGGCGGTGATCACCGTGACCGCGCCTGGCGCTTTGGAGATCGGGATCTCGGTCTTCGTGGCCGCTTCGACCTTCAGCTGCTCTTCGCCGAAGAGGGTGACCTGGCCGATTTTCTTGTCCTGGCCGGCGAGCGGCAGCGACAGGCAAAGCAGAAGCAGGGAAGCGACTCGAAAACGAACCGTCATCAGAAACCTCGCAAGTTCTTGTGTCTGGCGACTGCGGGACGTTTCAGTTTAAGCCAATCCGGAGGGTGTGCAGCAAGTCTCGCCGGCGCGGCGCTCCGCGCACTCGGGACAGTGGATGTGCACGTGGCCGTGCATGCGGCTCTGCATCGCGCAGTCCTCGTCGCAGCCGAGGGTGATCCAGCGGTGGACGCGATCGAATTCGACGTTCAGCGTCCTCCCGTCCAGCGCCGACGCCTCGGAATGACCGCACCAGCAGTCGATGAATTGATGGGGTCCGGTGACGACCCACTCGTCGTCGAGCATGAAGGAAAGATACAGCCGGGCGGCGCGGTGTGCACGCCGCCCGGCGAAAGTGAAGTTACTTCTGGCTCTTCGGCACGGTCACAGTGACCGTCCCGCTGTGTGCGAGGTTGCCGAAGCGGTCGGCGCAATCCGCGCCGATCGTGTAGATGCGACCGCTGCCGCCGCCCGCGCGTTCGGCGCGGAGACGGAGGTGGTGGCCGTCGATGAGATCCCAGTCCGGAGCGGTGTCGCCGTCGCCGGTACCGTTGATGGGCTCGTTGCTCGTGACGTGGAGAGTGCAGGCCGGAGACGTGGTGCTCAGATCGGTCGCCGTGTAGTTCACGGTGATGTCGACCATCTGATGGTTCGGCGGCCAGAGTTGCGTAAGGCTGAGCGTGAGGGCCGAGATCATCGGGGCCGCATCGTCGATGACGGAGATCAAAACGGGTGTCGATGCCGAGGCGACTCCGTCGCTGACGGTGACCGCGAAGTTGAACGTGATTCCAGCCTGTGCGCCGGTCGGCGTCCAGGAGAATGCGCCCGTCGACGGATTGATCGATGCGCCGGCTGGTGCGCCCGAAAGGCCGAATGTCAGCGTCTGCACGGGCAGGTCAGAATCGGCCGCCGTGGCGGTGAATGTCAGCGCGTTGCCAAGCGACACCGTCTGGTTCGCGACGGCGCCGATGACCGGTGCAGCGTTGACTTCCGTCACGTTGATCGTGATGTTGGCATCGACGTTCGCGGTTCCATCCGAGACTCGAACCTTGAACGAGGACGGACCGAAGCCGCCCTGGGCCTCGGCTGGCGTCCACGAGAAGACCCCCGTTGCTGGATGGATCGAAGCGCCGGCGGGCGCGCCGATGAGTGAGTATGTGAGGGTGTCGCCGTCGGCATCCGTCGCCGTTGCCGTGAACGTGAACGCGGTGAGCTCAGGCGTCGTCGTGTTGGACGGCACACCTGAAAGGACCGGCGCGTCGTTGACCGGCGTGATGGTCATGTTGACCGTTGCGGTCGCGCAGCGCGGATCGGCGGCGCCGGCGGTGGTGCCGTTGTCGCAGACTTGGTAGGTGAACGACGCGAGGCCGTTGTAATTCGCGTTCGGCACGTAGGTGA
>JBBRMQ010000271.1:0-5271 GCA_038230775.1 Thermoanaerobaculia bacterium | reverse complement strand
GTGGCCGAAGGCCGGGTGAGGGGCTCACCGCACGCGCGGGAACACATCGTCGCCCCACTTCACCGAATCCGGCTTGTCGCCGCTGGTGAAGGTGAAGCGAAACACCTCGCCCGATCCGGGAACCATCTCGACGCGCGCGGTCTCGGGCTCGGCGAAAGCCTCGAGCACCGATCGCAGATTCGCCAGCGATGCGACCAGGTGATCGCCCTCGGTCGCAATGACGAGAGATCCAAACTGCGGATTCTCGTACCTGCCGGTGTACGCGTCGTTGGGGTGCTTCAGCATCCACGGACGCTTGGATCGCTTCTCCACCTCGGCCAGCATGCCGGCGCGTCCCTTGGTCATCTCTGCCGTGAACGCAGCGAGTTTCGCCGCGCCGTCGACAGGCTTTCCGAGCAGCAGGTCGTCGATGTACGAGTTGAGCATCAGCAGCACGCGCGTGCTCGGTCCGCTGGCGTTGACCATGATGCCGACGCCGATCTTCTTGTCCGGAAGAAACGAGAACGTCGACTGCCAACCCTCGAATCCGCCCTGATGAAAAATCGCGTTCTCGCCTTTGTAATCGCCTTGATACCAGCCGAAACCATAGCCGCGAGACTTGAGATCGCCGCGCTCGAGGACCGCCGGCACCTGCATCTTCTGCGCTTCGTCGAACGCAGCGCGCGGAAGCCCGCCGCCTTCCTTGAAGATGTTGGCGTTCAGCCACTTCGCGAGATCGGCCGGCGTCGTGACGATGCCGCCGGCGGCGTGCATCATCTGATCGTTCTTTCGGTACTCCAGCACTTCGATCTGGCCGGTGCGCGTGATGTGATACGGCGTCGCCATCGGCCACTTCTGCGCGACCGACATGTACGCGCTGGTGTGATTCATGCCGAGCGGTTTGAAGATCAATTCGTCGAGGACGTTCTGCCACCGCTTGGCGGTCACGCGTTCGATGACCAGCGATGCGACGACGTAACCGAGGTTGTCGTAGTGAAAGCCGGGTTGGATCGTGTGGCTCGAGCTGAGCAGCTCGATCAGTTGTGCTTGCGTGTGCACACCGGTGAACGCCGTGCGGAAGACGATCGCGTTGTTCGCGACGCCGGACGTGTGCGTCAGGAACGCGCGAAGCGTCGGCGCGTTGGCCAGCGTGACCTCGGGCAGATACTTCGTGATCGGTGCGTCGAGATCGATCTGTCCGCGGCTCGCCATGATGGCGCAGGCCAGTCCGGTGTAGGCCTTCGTCGTCGAGCCGATGTAGTAGCCGGTCTGCGGTTCGCGCAGGTAGACGACGCGTCCATCGCGGACGACGGCGATGCCGAGGCTGGGTGCTTCGGGGACTTGGCGAATGAGATCGTCCACGAAGCGATCGATGTTGGCCCCCTCCTTCGAAGCGGTGGTGGCACAACCGGCGGCGGCAGCGAGAAGAAGGAAGAGTAGGCGTCGCATGATCCCCATCGTACGAACCCCGCGACCGAAAAATTGAACCTAATGAACCTGCGCCCATTTTCGAAACGCTGTGGGCGTTTCGCCGAGGAGCTGGGAGAAGGTGCGGCAGAGGTGGCTGGAGTCGGCGAACCCGCACTCGGCGGCGATGGCGGCCACGCTGCGGCGCGTCGAGGAGAGGACATGGCGCGCACGGCGCAGCCGCGCCGAGCGGACGTATTCACTCATCGACATGCCGACGTGGCGCCGGAATGCACGCGAGACGTACACCGGGTGCAGACCGAACTGGCGCGCCAGAGCATCAAAGCGGATGGAGCGGTCGCAATCGCGATCGAGCGAGTCGCGCAGCGGCGCGATCCATTCCGGCGGCATGTGACGGGCCGGTTCGGTGGCGACGGCGTCGATCAACGCACCGACGGACCGCTCGAGATCGGAGGAGGTGGACGCGCGCCGCACACTCATCGCGAGGCGAACGATCCCCGGAGTATCGAGCCATCTCCAGGCGCCCGTTCGCAGCGGCGCGGCTCCGTGAAACTGAATGCTGAGGGTCTTCGCTCCGTGGCCGCCGACGCGATCTTCATGCTCGCAACCCGCGCCTTTGGCCACGACGCTGCCGGGCTGCGCGCAGTACTGACCCCACTCGGTCGCCTCTTCGATCTTTCCGGCGAGGACGATCGTGATGTTGCTGTAATCGTGAGAGTGCCGCTGCTGGCGCTGCCCGGGCGGATAGGTCGCCTCGCGAAGGAGGAAAGCGTTCATTCGGTAGCAAGTACGCTCGGGCGGCCGGAAAGGTTAGCAACGTAACGCCGGCGGGAGCGCCGCCGGCCCGGCGGTGCCATCGCGAAGAGTCAGCAGGCGAGCCGCCTGCGGTCCCGCCGCCGAGCCGGCAGCGCTACTTGACAACTGCCAATTACAGACTTACTGTATTAGATACCTAATACACTGAGACTGGAGATTGAAGATGATTCGAATGTTGATCAGCGCCGGAGCGGACGGCATCTTCCAGATGGACATCACCTACGGAGGCAGGCTCTCGTCATTCAACGACGATGTGGTCCTCACGAATGATGGGCGCTCGTTTTTCCGGCAGTGGGGATTCAAGTAGATGTTTGCGATCAATCCAGCTGATCCCGCCCCGATCTGGCGGCAGATCGAGGAGGGAGTGCGACGGCTCATCGCTCTCGGCGCGCTTTCGCCTGGTGCGGGCGTGCCGTCGGTGCGCGATCTCGCGAAGGACTTACGAGTGAATCCCAACACGGTCGCGCGCGCCTACCAGCGGCTCAGCGAGAGCGGAGTGCTCGTCGTGAAGCGCGGGGAAGGGACCTACGTTTCAGATACGCCGTCGCATCCGAAAAAAGGGGAGAGAAGCGAGCTGCTGCGCGACGCGTCTCTCCGATATGCAAGTGCCGCGATTGCCGCCGGCGCGGAGTTGAGTGAAGCGGAAGAAGCGCTCCGGCAGGCATTCGAGCGCGTGGTGAAAGAACACAGGAGACGAGCATGAACGAGTCAACGATGGCCCTCGAAGTACGCGACCTCACGGTTCGCTACGGCCGCAAGGTCGCCGCCGAACAGGTGCGGTTCAGCGTGCCGCGCGGATCGGTGTACGCGCTGCTCGGTCGCAATGGCGCCGGCAAGTCCTCGCTGGTCCGCTGCCTGCTCGGCCTGCAGCGCGCGACGTCCGGCAACGCCACGATTTTCGGTGAGGACACATGGACGCATCGTGCGTCGCTGATGCAGCGCGTCGGCGTCGTCAGCGAAGAAGCCGACGCTCCTCCCGAGATGTCCGTCGCCGCCCTCGGCCGCTTCTCATCGCAGGTCTATGCGCGCTGGGACAACGAGATTCTGCTCTCCCGTCTGCGCGCGTTCGACATCCCTCTGCCCAGCAAGTTCGGCAGCCTGTCGAAGGGGCAGAAGAAGCAGGTATCGCTCGCGCTGGCGCTGGCGATGTCGCCCGATCTCATCGTGCTCGACGATCCGACGCTCGGCCTCGACGTCGTGGCGAGGAAGTCTCTTTTCGAAGAGGTCATCGCCGAGATGGCGGACCGCGGAATCACGGTGCTGCTGACGACGCACGACCTGGCCGGCGTGGAGACGCTCGCCGATCGCGTGGGCATCATGAAGAACGGCAAGCTGGTGCTCGATGAAGAGCTCGAGCCGCTGAAGGCGCGTTTCCGTCGCATCCGCTTCGCCGCGCAGCCGGTGGCGCTCGAGCAGAGCGCGCTGCGGACCGCGTTCGTGCGCAACTGGGGCACGGGCGCGGAGGCGGTGGTGACGAACTATGACGACGTGGCCTTCGAGCGGCTGCACAGCACGAATGCCGAAGTGTCCGCCATGTCGCTTGAAGATATTTTCATCGCCGTTGCAGGCGAGAGTGGAGACCGACGATGAAACACACACTGGCAATCGCTCAGCGTGAGCTCTCGGAGAAGAAATTCGTTTTCACCGCCGCGTTCGCACTCGCCGTGATGGTGATGGTGATCCCGCTGTTTCCACGTGTGCATTCCCACGAGTGGCGCAGCATTTACGCGATTGGCTCGACGATCGTCGGCGTCGCATTCGCGGCGGGCATGGCGGCGATTCTCGGCGCGACGATCGTGGGCCGCGAGATGAGCGACGGGCGGCTTTCGTTCTACTTCGCCAAGCCTCTTGCTGCTCCCGCAATCTGGTTCGGCAAGTTGATCGCCGCGGCGATTCTCGTTGCGGGTACGTTCGCGATCGAGATGGTTCCGGCCCTCATCAGCGGAAGTCAGTCGATGAAAGACACATGGTCGGGAGAGGGGCTCACCGCGCTGTCCTTTCTCGCGATCGTTCTCACGACGATGTTTTTCGTCGCCCACCTGCTGAGCACGATCGCTCGCGCAAGGTCTGCATGGGCACTTCTCGACTTCGCCGCCCTCGGCCTCCTCGGTCTCGCGGGCTGGTGGGTGGTTCAGCCGCTCGTCGGTCACTTCGCTTTCGAAATGCTGTTGTTCGTCGGAGAGCTCTTCGGCTGGATCGCACTGTTTGGCGTTCTGGCAGCAGGTGCTTATCAACTGGCGATGGGCAGGACTGATCGCCAGCAGAGCCACCTCGCGCTGTCGCGGTTTCTCTGGCCCGCACTGGCGATCGCAGTCGCGATCTGCGGACTCGTGGTGTGGTGGGTGGTGTCGGCGACGCCGGCGGATCTGACCGACAACATCACCACACGCATCGCTCCCCAGGGGTCGTATGCAATCGTCGCCGGCAAGGCCAATCATCGCCGCGACTACGTCTCGCTGTTTCTGGTCAACGTGAAATCGGGAGAATACGAGCGGTTGCACGACGGACCTCTGCGCGGCGGCTTCTCGGCCGATGGAAAGAAGCTCATCTCCCTTCGCGCGATCGGCAGAAACGAAGCGGTTGGAGAGGTCGTGATCCGCGACGTCGCGCCGGGTTCTCCGGCGCAGGAGACGGGCTTGTATCTCAGCACCAACTTCTGGCCGCTGAATGTTTCCGCGGACGGAAATCGCATCGCGTATGTTACGCAAGGCGTGTTGACGGTCTACGACGTCCCCACGAAATCGTCGCTGGGATCGGTGCGCACTCCGGCGGCAAACGTCACGGGGATGTGGTTCCGGACGCCCGATCTGCTGCGTCTTCTCGCCGTCACGCCGCCGAATCGAGGCGAGACGATTCCTCGAACGCTCGAGATCTACGAATACGACATCACGCATCGCTCGCTGCAGAAGACGGGCGAATACCATCGCAGCGGCCAAGCTCTGATCGCGGTCGCGAACCAGGACGGGTCACGCCTCTTTGTCCGCAATCCGGACGGCCCTGGAACGACGGTGCTCGACGCGCGGTCAGGCGCGACGCTGTTCGATCTGC
>JBBRMQ010000270.1:0-5278 GCA_038230775.1 Thermoanaerobaculia bacterium | reverse complement strand
CTCGGGCACAAGCACAATCGCGACGACGGCAGCCCAGTGTTTCATTGCTAGTGAACGTCGCCCATCAGCTTGCGAATGGGTTTGATGAGAAGGAGCAGGATGACCGCCGCCACACCTGAGGTGATCATCCCGACCTGGAACACCTGCGAGAACGTCATGTCTGTGAGCATTCCCGCGATCACGCCGGCCAGCTTGTTTCCAACCGCCAGCGCAAGGAAGAAGAAGCCCATCAGGATGCTGACGAGGTGCGGCGGCGAAAGCTTCGTCACCATGCTCATGCCGGTTGGGTACAGGCAGATCTCGCCGAACGTTTGCAGCAGGTAGAGCACGACGAGCCACAACGGGGTCACGCGGTGACCCGACGTCTCGAAGATGCGCGCCGCCTGCAGGATCAGCACATAGGAAAGGCTGAGGAACACCAGTCCAAGCGTGAACTTCGCCGGACTGGATGGCTCATACCTGCCCATCTTCAGCCAGAGCCACGCGAACATCGGCGCGAACGCCCACACACAGAACGGCGCAACCGACTGCAGCCATGTGAAGGGGTACGCCCATCCGAATATGGTGTTCTGCGTCGCACGGTCGGCAAAGAGATTGAGTGTGGTGCCCGCCTGTTCGTAGCCGGCCCAGAAGACCACGCAGAAGATGAAAAGGATTCCGATGACGGAGATCTTCATCCAGTCCGCACGCGTGAGCGGCGGAGTCGGCGCTCGAGGATGAGCTTCCACCACGCGCACATCCGGTTCGGCCGGAACGAGATACTTCTTCCCGTACGAGTATTGAATGAGGCCTAACACCATCCCGACGCCGGCAGCCGCGAAGCCGTAATGCCAATTGCTGAACCTGAATACCAGCCATCCCACGACGATCGGACCGAAGAATGCACCGACGTTGATCCCGCTGTAGAAAAGCGAGAAGCCCGAATCGCGTCGCGGATCGTCTTTTCGATAGAGCGTGCCGACGAGCGTGCTGGCGTTTGGTTTGAGCAAGCCGGTGCCCAGGGCGATGAGAACCAGTCCGGCGTAGAAGAACGAAAGGTTCTGGAACACCAGACTGAAGTGTCCGAGCGCGATGATGCAGCCCCCGACGAAGACCGTTCTGTAATGACCGAGCCAACGGTCCGCGACCACTCCTCCGATCAGCGCGGTCGCGTATACCGAGAACACGTACCATCCGTAGATCTCGCTGGCCCGCTTCACGTCAAAGCCGAGACCCGGCAAGGCGGTCGCGCCGATCATGAACGGCAGCAGCAGCGCGCGCATCCCGTAGTAACTGAAGCGCTCCCACATCTCGGTGAAAAAGAGCGTGGCCAGACCGCGTGGATGGCCGAACCATTGTTTTTCCGAAGTCACGGCAACGTCAGACATGGACGCATTCTCCGGCAGCGATGATGCACAATGCAACGCCGATGCTTTCTTTGCAGCAGAACGTCGCGCTCGCACCGTTGACGACCATCGGCATCGGCGGGCCGGCGAAAGCCTTCGTGCGCGCCGAGTCGGTCGACGAGTTGTCGGAGGCCCTGCGATGGGCGGCGGACAATGGCGAGGCGGTGTTCTTCATGTCCGGCGGCAGCAATCTGCTGATCTCCGATGACGGTTTCGATGGCCTCGTCGTGCAGATCCGTCTGCGCGGCGTCGCGCTCGAGAGCGAGGATTCCGACTCGGTGATAGTCAGGGTCGGCGCGGGCGAACGCTGGGATGACTTCGTCGCCACGGCGGTAAAGAACGCATGGGCGGGACTGGAGTGTCTGTCGGGCATCCCAGGCTCGGCGGGAGCGACGCCGATCCAGAACGTCGGCGCGTACGGGCAGGACGTCAGCGAGACGATCGCGCGCGTTGAGGTGCTCGAACGCCAGTCGCGGCGAGTGATCACGTTGACGAACGGCGACTGCGGCTTCTCGTATCGCTCGAGCATCTTCAAGACCGCGGCGCGCGACCGGTACGTCGTTGTCTCGGTGACGTTCCGGCTGCGTCGTCACGCACCGGCGACCGTGAAGTATCCCGAGCTGCGCAAGTACCTGGAAGAACGCGGCGCACCGCTGGAAGATCTTCAGGCGGTGCGCGACGCGGTGATCGCGATCCGGAAACGAAAAGGCATGGTGCTCGACGCGAGCGATCCCGACACGCGCAGCGACGGCTCGTTCTTCATGAATCCCATCATCGCGCGCGAGACGTTCGACGCGATGGGCGTGGAGATGCCCAACTTTCCGTCAGGCCACGAGGTGAAACTGTCGGCGGCGTGGCTGATCGAGCACGCCGGCTTTCACAAGGGCTTCGTGCATGGGAACGTCGGCCTCTCGTCGAAGCACACCCTCGCGGTCATCAACCGCGGCGGCGGTACCGCGCGCGAGGTGGTCGATCTCGTGCGGATGATTCAGGAAGGCGTACGCGGGAAGTTCGGCGTCGAGATTCATCCGGAGCCGATTTTTGTTGGGGTAAGGTTGTAAGACCGCAGGACGAGGTAGAAACGAGCGGAACGGTTCTGCTCGTTCTACGGCCTTACCGCCTTACTGCTCTTACTGCTTTTGCTTCTCGAACACCCTGGCAATCACACTCAACGGCAGGCTGCGCTCCAGGTACTCCCACACCGCGAGAACGTCTTCGCGATACTTCGTGAGCTCGGCGGCCAGCGGCGACTGTCCCTGGCGAATCGCGAAATAGGCGCGGCTGTACCACTTCTGCGCCTCGTCCGGATTGGATCGCAGGCGGTCGCGTGCGTGCTCGACAAGCAGCACCTGGTGCGCCGGCACGTCGTCATCGATGGGAACCATGCGCATCGACGGATTCGCGTTCTTCGCCATGGCCTTCTCTTCGCGGATCCGGCGCTTGCGCTCGAGCGATTCGGCATCGCGTTGAATGACGCCGCGTTCCAGAAGCTCCTGAATCGCCAGCGCGAACTCGTGAACGCCATCTTCGATGCGGACGCCCGAGCGATACATCAGCTTCCCTTGTTGATTGGGCGACTTGGAGAGCCGACTCCACATGACGAGCGCCTGCGCATTCAAGGCGACGTCGCCGCGTTTGAACCACAGGCGCGCCACGGTCGCGATGCGAAGAGGCTGCGCGTGCTCGATCTGCGCACCCTGCTCGCCGATGTCAACGACATGAATCTCCGCCGAGCCGAAGCTCCCCGTGATCCGCTCGTTCAGTGAATAACGTTCGTAACTGCGAAGCTCGTGGACGTCAGTCATGCACGTAGGGCGCAAGTTTCTCGCGCACGGATTCGGGAACCGGTGATGGGGTGAACGCGCCGCGCTTCACGCATACCAGAACATATTGCCCCGTCGCGACGATCTTGTCTGCCTCCTGTTTGCGATGGACCTCGAAATTGAGGTGGATCGAACTGGTGCCGATCTTACCGAAGTAGGCGTCGACGACCAGCAGCTCGTCGAGAGTTACGGGATGAAAGAAGTCACACTCGACGTGCACTCGCGGGAGCCAGATGTTCAGCTCATCGAAGAGCGTGCGGTAGGAGAGACCGCACGACCGGAACAATTCCACCTCCGCCAGCCCGAAGAAACGCAGGTACGCCTGATAGTTGATGATGCCGGCGGCGTCGATGTCCTCCCAGCGGACGTATTCCTGAACGGAGAAGCGCATAGAATCCGCCGCATGAAACGCCTGATCACGCTCCTTCTATTCGCGCTGCCCGCATTTGCGGCCGACAGGGTAATCGCCATCCGCGCCGCTCGCCTGATCGATGGCCGCTCCGGCGCCGCGACGTCACCGGCGGTCGTCGTCGTGCGAGGCAATCGGATCGAGTCGGTGGGACGCGACATCCCCGCCGGCGCCGACGTCATCGACCTCGGCGACTCCACCCTGTTGCCGGGGCTGATCGACGCCCACGTGCACACGCTGTTGCAGGGCGACGTCACGGCGGAGGACTACGACACGCAGATCTTCAAGGAATCGCTGCCGTACCGTGCGCTGCGCGCGAGCCGGGCGGTGCGCATCGGCCTCGAGCACGGCTTCACGACGATGCGCGACGTCGAGACTGAAGGCGCGATGTACACCGACGTCGACGTGAAGCGGGCGATCAACAATGGCGTCATCCCCGGACCGCGCCTCTACGTCTCGACGCGCGCACTATCGGTGACCGGCGGCTACGGTCCGAGCGGCTACTCACCGGAGATCGGGTATCCACGCGGTGTGCAGATCGTCGACGGCCCGGATGAAGCGCGCAAAGCGGTGCGCGAGCAGATTGCGCACGGCGCCGACTGGATCAAGGTCTACGCCGATCGCTCCTACTTCGTGCAGAAGGACGGGACGCTTTCCAGCACCCCCACGTTCGATGCCGTGGAGATGAAGGCGATTGTGGACGAGGCGCATCGGTTGCGGCACAAGGTCGCGGCGCACGCCATGGCGCGGCCGGGAATCGAAAACGCGCTGAACGCCGGTGTCGACTCGATCGAGCACGGCATCGCGATTCCGGATGACCTCATCGACGTGATGGTGGCCAAAGGCGTGTACCTCTGCCCGACGCTGATGGTTACCGAGTACGTCGCGCCCGGACGCGGCGGGATCTGGGCGAAGATCCCGCAGTTCCATCGCGACAGTTTCCAGCGCGCGGTCAAGCGCGGCGTGAAGATCGCGTTCGGCACCGACGTGGGCGGCTTTCCGTGGGACGCGCTCAACGAAGCGAAAGAGTTCGAATACGAGACGCAGTACGGGATGACGCCGATGCAGGCCATTCAATCCGCGACGCGAACGCCTGCCGAGATGCTGGGCGCGTCGGACGACATCGGGACGATCGAGAGCGGCAAGTTCGCCGACATCGTGGCCGTGCCGGGAAACCCGCTGCAGGACATCACGGCCATGCAGCGGGTCTCTTTCGTCATGAAGAACGGCGAGATCTACAAGCGGCCCTAGAGGGGTCCTGGTCAGAAAATTCGTGGCATTTCGCTCGACGAGCTGCGATGCGAGATCAGGAAATCATGTCATCCCGACGCTGAGCGAAGCGAAGGGGAGGGAGCGGTGTGGGTGGGCGGGACGATGAACGCGCCGCCCGCCCACACCGGTTCCTCGCTACGCTCGGAATGACAAAACAGCAACTGGGCGGTTGCGATCGCATTCGACCGTTCGCCTCCATAACGTCCGCGAGCTTCTGCGAGGCCGTCCTGCTCGCAACGAAATGCCACGCAAGAACGGCACGTTTCTCAAGGGCAAACGGCTGAAAGCACGGCAGCCTCTCGCCGACGGCGACGACGTGATGTTCGGCAGTGTTCCCATGAAGTTCCGCGTGTTTGAGAGTGGCCTTTCCACCGAATCGGTGATCTCCG
>JBBRMQ010000269.1:0-5295 GCA_038230775.1 Thermoanaerobaculia bacterium | reverse complement strand
TGTCGCGGCGCTGCAATGAGTGACAGTCAGAGAATCCTCGACTCCATTCGCCGTCTCGTTCGCTTTCTCCGCATCAACGACCGCGCGTCGCAGACGCAAGTGGGTCTGTCGGGCGCGCAGTTGTTCGTGCTTCAGGAGCTCGGCCGAACGCCGGCGCTGTCGTTGTCGGACCTCGCGCAGCGGACGATGACCGATCAGAGCTCGGTGTCGGTCGTCGTGACGCGTCTGGTCGACGCGGGGTTCGTCACGCGCGATCGCGATGCGAACGACGGCCGGAGGCTGGTCCTCAATCTCACGCCGAATGGCAGAGCGGTTCTGAAGCGTGCGCCGATCGCGCCGCAGGAGCGCATCATCGACGCGCTCGAGCGTTTGTCTGCGCAGGACCGCAAGCGATTCGCGGACGTGTTCGTGCGATTGGTGGAGCAGATCGGCGAGGGCGGCGGTACGGTCCCCATGATCGAGTTCGACGACGCGCGGGGAAAAAGAATCAAGAGTCCGGAGTGACATGGTCCGCGAGAATGTCGGACGCCTTCCCGCCGTCGACCGCGATGACCCGCAGCATCTGGTGGGCATCATCACGTGAAGCGATCTCTTGACGGCGCATGCCTCGCGGCTGAAAGAAGATCGGTCATAATTGCGCCACATGGAAACGACCGAGCTCCTGGCCAGAGTCTCGCTCTTCAAGCTGCTCGACGACGTCGAGCTGGCGGACCTGCAGCGGGCGTTTGAGCGGCGCACGGTCCACGCCGGCGACACCGTGTTTCGAATGGGCGAGCCGGGCGACTCGCTCTACATCGTGGGCGAGGGCAGCGTCGAGCTCTTCGTCAAGGACGACACGGGCTCGAAGATCGTGCTCACGGTCTGCGAGGCGGGTGCGATCTTCGGCGAGCTCTCACTCTTCGACGGCGGTGCGCGCACCGCGACGGCGAACGTGCTCGAAGAAACGGAACTGCTGGTCCTGCAGCGCGCCGAGCTGATGGCCTTCCTCGAGCGCCGTCCGCACGCCGCGCTCGATCTCCTCGCCACACTCGGCCAGCGCATGCGCGCCACAGACGAGATCCTCCGCCGCCGCGCCGCGCGAAACATCAACGCCGAGATGGAGATCCGCTCGACCACGCTGGAGAAGATGGCGGACGTGATCGCCGAGTTCAGCGGAAGCATCTCGTTCCTGGTCATGAACGCGGTGTGGTTCTTCGTCTGGATCGTGTGGAACGTGATCCCTCGCATTCCGCACTTCGATCCGTATCCCTTCAGTTTCCTGACGATGGTCGTATCGCTGGAAGCGATCTTCCTCTCCATCTTCGTCCTCGTCAGCCAGAACCGGCAGGGGGAGAAAGATCGCCTGCGAGCCGATGCCGACTACGAAGTGAATCTCAAGGCCGAGCTCGAGATCACGCACCTGCACGAGAAGATGGATTTCCTGACCGAGGAGCTGCTGGCGAGGATTCCGCGAAGCGAGCGGGTGAGAATGGGAAGTTGAGTTAGGACGTTGGGATGTTGGGACGGGTCAACGTTTTGTAGCTTCCCAACGTCCTAACATCCCAACGTCGTGAGGAAGCTCTGCACAAATAGGGCTGGCCGCGTTGCGAAGCAGGCTGTGCATCGTCGCCCGCTGTGAATGTCATCCCGAGCGTAGCGAGGGAGCGGTGTGGGTAGGGCGGGGCGCAGCACGAGCATCGAGCCGCCCGCCCACACCGGTCCCTCGCTACGCTCGGGATGACACCGGGGCCGAGCCCCTGTCAGCGCGCTGCAACGTTGCTTGCGCGGAGCTTCCGTAACATCCCAACTCCCCAACCTCAGATCGTCTCGAACCCCGCGCGAGCCCACGCACCCGTACCGCCGGTCACGTTCCAGAGATCGTGCCGTCCCTCGCGCATCAGCAGGCTGCATGCGATCGACGATCGATAGCCGCCGCCGCATACGACTGCAAGCGGTCCGGTCGCCACGTCCGCGATCCGTTGCGGAAGCTCCGGCAGCGGAATGTTGACCGCATCGGGAATGTGGCCGCTCGCGTACTCGCCGGCTCCGCGCACGTCGAGCACCGGCAGTCTGCGATCGCGAAGTTCGGCGACGCTGATCTGCGCCAGCGATTCGGTCGGCGCGCTGGCATCATCGGTGACGTAACCGACGGCGCTCTCGATCCCCACCCTCGCCAGCCGCATCACCGCCTCGGCCGCGTGCGACTCCGAATCCGTAGCGACGACGAGCGCGGCGTCCTGCGGCAACAGCGTGCCGCACCACGACGCGAACTGCCCGCCGAGGCCGATGTTGACCGCCCGGGAGATGTGGCGGGCGCCGAACGATTTCTCGTCGCGGACATCGAGCACCAGCGCATGGCCATCGATGCGGGTCAGCTTGTGGACCGCGATCTCAGCCAGCGGCCGCGCGCCGCGCCGATTGATCTCGGCATCGCGTGCGAAGTACTGCGGCGGCGGCGGAATCTCCGTCGTCATGAGTCGTACGAACTCCTCGCGCGGCATTGGCTTGAGCGCGTAGTTGGTCCGCCGCTGCACGCCGATCGTCGACGTCGTTTCTTTCGAGATGTTGCGGCCGCACGCTGAGCCCGCGCCGTGCGCAGGCCACACTTCCACATCATCGCCGAGCGTGAGGAGCTTCGAGTGCAGCGAGTCGTACATCATCGCGGCCATCTGCTGCGGCGTGAACCCGCGGCCGCCGGCCAGATCCGGCCGGCCGACGTCGCCGATGAAGAGGGTGTCGCCGGTGAGCACCTTCGCATCGTCCACGATCCACGACATGCTCTCGGGCGTGTGACCAGGCGTGGCGATGGCGCGCAGGCGCACGTTGCCGACGCGAATCACGTCGCCATCATGCGCGGCGACGTGCGGAAACTCGGCGTTCGCCTCCGCGCCGATCACGATCTGCGCCCCGGTCCGCGACGCGAGCTCGCGGTGTCCACTCACGAAGTCGGCATGCAGGTGCGTCTCGATCACGTACTTGATCGTCATGCCCTGCCGCGCCGCCTCCTCGAGGTATTGATCGACGTCCCGCTGCGGATCGATGACGACAGCTTCACCGCCGTCGGCGATCATGTACGACGCGTGCGCGAGACAGGAGAGGTAGAACTGTTTGAAAAACATTGGTGAAGTAAGGTTTGTAAGGCCGTAGAACGAGCAGGACCAGGCAGACCGTAACACGACGCGCGTCCTACTGGTTTCTACTCGCGCTGCGGCCTTACAGTTTTTCTATCTCCGTCCCCCCACGATCGTCCTCAGATGCCGCAGGCGCGCGTCGAGCTCCTCGGGGGTGATGTTCGCATACTTCGCCGGCAGCAGGCGGCGGCTCGAGGCTTCGAAAACCGCGAGCAGTTCCATGTACTCGAGCAGCTCCACGTCGCGGCTGGGGAAGTAGTCGGCGGCGGCGCGGAGGAAGCGATCGGCGGTGACGATCGAGGCTTCGTCGCGGGCGGCGTCGTCATTCGCCATCAGGATCACCGCCTCGACATCGGCGTTGCTGTACCCGACGAGCTTTCGCGAGAACTCGTCGCGGATGGTCGAGAAGTCGACGTCGGTCTTCACCTTGTTCTTGCGCACCGAAGCCTTCGCGATGTTCTCGACTTCCTCCGGCGTCTGCGAATAGAGAAACGGGATCTTGCGGTCGAGGCGGCCCGCGCGTTTGAGATCGACGTCGAGCTTGTCGGGACGGTTCGTCATCACCAGAAAGAGGATGCGGCCGCGGTTGGACGTGTCCGACATGAACTCCTTGATGCGAGCGATGACCCGCGACGAAGTGCCGCCATCGCCTTCACCGTCGGTGTTGCCGAACGCGCGGTCGCCCTCGTCGATGATCACGACGACCTGACCGATGGCCTTGATCACGGTGAGGATCTTCTCGAGATTGCCTTCAGTGGCGCCGACCCATTTCGAGCGGAAGTTCTTCAGCTTGATCGTGGTGAGGTCGCACTCTTTCGCGAACGCTTCGGCGACGAACGTCTTGCCGGTGCCCATCGGCCCGGTGAAGAGGATGCCCATCGGCACGCGGGTGGACTGACCTTCGCGAATCGAATTGGCGATGACCAGGAGATCCTTCTTGACCTCGTCCATGCCGCCGACGACCTCGAAGCCGTGATCGGGCTCGACGAACTCGACCAGGCCGAAGCATTCGCGTTCCAGGATCTCGCGTTTGCGGCGGCCGATGAGGAGATCGACCTCGCGACGCGAGCGGTCCGCGCGGCCGGCGCTTACATCAGCGGGTTGCGCGCCCGGCGCGAGCAATTTGACGATCTCGTCGTGATTGAGTCCGGCGGTCAGTTGCGCGAGCTTCTTCGATCGATCGGCAGCGTCGGGGCCGCTGAGCAGCGTCGCGATGAACACCTCGCGCTCGCGCGCCTCCTCCTCGGTCACCGGCGGCGGCGTGAGGATCGAGATGATCTGGATCGCTTTCAGCCCGGCAGTGAGCTCGGCGTAGCGCGTGGCTTCCTTGTCGGTCATCCGTGCATCCGCGAAGCGTGCCGAAGCCCCGCGCGTTTCGTCGTCCGGCATCGGAATCTCGACCACAGCCACTTTTGGATTGGAGACGATCTTCGGCGCGAGGTCCGTCAGGTTCTCGGTGATGAGGATGACGACGTTGTCGCAGTTCTCGATCTCCGGAAGGAACGACCAGCGGTGCAGCGTGACGACGGCCGCGCGGTCGTTCTCGCTCTGGAAGTTCGCATCGCCGGCCGGCGCAATCGATTCGGCGTATTCGAGAATCACCGCGACGCGCGAGGAGCCGATGAGCATCCTCTCCAGCGCGCCTAACACTTTCGACTTGTCGGTCTCCAGGACCAGGTTCTCGAGGTTGCCCACGTCTTTGCCGCGCTTGAGGAAGCGCACGCCCGTCGCGACGTTGTACGCCGCGATCGTGTCCTTCGACTCTTTCATGAGGACGTTGCCGAGAAAGTCGGTGAGCGTCACGACTTTCCCGTTGGCGAGGACGGAGTCGTAGACGTTGCCGGTCAGAACAAAGATCGACGCTTCGCCGCGCCGATAGCGGCGTCGCAGATCCTCGGCCCAGGAGGGGAGTGCGCGAGTTTCAGACATGGAGGGAAAGGATACAGGGTCCGGCCCCGCTGTCATTCCGAGCGTAGCGAGGAACCGGTGTGGGTGGGTGGCACGGATCCGGAGCTTCGCGCCGCCCACCCACACCGGTTCCTCGCTACGCTCGGAATGACATGGTTACGCTTCCAGTGTGTTCAGGACCAAGACCCCCTTGAATTTCGAATTTCGAATTTCTAATGAAGAATGCAGAATGAACGGCGAGTCCTTTCTCAATTCTTCATTCGAAATTCGAAATTCT
>JBBRMQ010000268.1:0-5379 GCA_038230775.1 Thermoanaerobaculia bacterium | reverse complement strand
CGGTAAAATCGCCGCGCGTGTCGATTAGACGGGTTAGTTAGATCCTTGCGCGAACCGGGCGCAGCAGGAACGCCGGCAGATGCGAGTGATCGGCGGGCTCCGATTCGACCTCACGCTGGGCGCGACGCGGTTCGGGGCGGCCGATCGAGGGCACGCGGGAGGCCGGGGCGGGCGCGGGCGGCGTGAACGATTCGGTGGACGCTTGCGGTTTCGGGCCGGCGCGAAGCTGACGAGCCATGCGTACGCGCGCCGTCCCTCGACCAGAAGGTACATCGCGACGACCAGAACGAACACCAGCGCCGTCAGTCCCTCGAGCGCGTACATCCCCGCGCTCACACCACGACCGAGCATGCGCTGCATCTGCTGCGGATTCGGTTTCTGCGGAATGACTCCCCGCGCTGCAGGAAACGACATCGTCAGGCGGTGAAAGATTTTCGGCCACTCTGTGCCGAAATCCACGAGCTGCTTCGTGATCGACGGAAGGACGTAGCCGAGGAAGGCGATGAGCAGACCGAAGGTGAGGACGGCGATGAGGCCGATCGCCAGCCCCCGTCGCGCGCGATGCCGCTCGAACCAGCTCACGATCGGATCGAGCAGTACGGCGATCAGCACCGCAAAGATCAGCATCACGATGATCGGCCAGAGCTTGATCAGGCCCAGGATGAGAAGCAGCGTGAGCGCGATCTTCAGTAGTGTTTCAAACGGAATCCGTAACTCCATCCCCGGTTGCAATGCACAACCCTCGCCGCTCAGACCGGCTGCGGTATCCTCATGGCATGCGACGCTTTCTGACGGCCGTTGCGCTCATCGCCCTCGCCTCCAGGGCCCAGGCGGAGCAGAAGAACCTGCAGATCCTGACCGGCATGTCGGATCTCGAGCTCCAGCGCACCATGAATATGATGCGCTCGTCGCTCGGCGTGAACTGCGACTACTGCCATGTGGTCGACGACAAAGGCTCATGGGACTTCGCCAGCGACGCCAAGAGGGAAAAAGAGACCGCGCGCGACATGATGCAGATGGCCGAGAAGCTGAACCACGAACAGTTCGGCGGCCGGGCGGCGATCTCATGCAACACCTGCCATCGCGGCTCGACGCATCCGATGTCGCTCGTCACGCTGCCGCAGACCGCTCCTCCTTTCCCGACTCCGAAATCGACGCGACCGACTCTCCCCTCTCTCGAAGACGTCACGAAGCACTATGCGGCCGCGATGGGCGACGCCAGCCGTCTTGGGTCTCCCCGCATTCTGAGAGGAACACGCGAGGGATTCGACGGAAAGCCTCTACCGATCGAGATTCAGGAATCGAACGGCCGCGTCCATGTCGAGACGACGATGGGCGAAGCGAAGCTCGAGCAATGGTGGGACACGAAGAGCGGTGCGTCACGCGACTCCGGGGGAGTGCACAAGTTCGGCGACAGTCAGGCCGAGAACTTCCGGGAGCTCACGAGCGCGTACTCTCCCCAGGTTCCCGGCGCAATCCCAAAGGATGCGCGCGTCCTGCGCAAGGAAAAGGTCGGCGATCACGACACGATCCTCGTGGCAGCCTCCCTCGACGGAAGGACCCACGCGCGCTATTACTTCGACGCCGCCTCGGGCCTGCTCGTACGGCGAATGATCATCACCGACGGCCCGATCGGACCCCTCCCGCAGCAAACCGACTTTGAGGACTATCGCGACGTCGGAGGGACAAAGTTCCCGTTTATGGTGCGTGTCTCGCTCGTCGATCCCTGGGTCAGCGCCACCCGCCATTACAGCGACGTCCAGCTCGGCGCGAAGCTCGAAGATACGGTGTTCGTCCCCCCTCAATAGCCGTCCTGCTAGAATTATCGATTCGAGCATCGAAAATCGAGCGTGGAATGAGCGGCGGGAACATGGAACGGGTCAAGCGCGAATTGCTTCGCGGGGCGGTGGCCGAGAACCTCGATACGATTCGAGGCTTGCCTCCGCGAGCGCTGAGGACTGCCCGACGATTCGGGCATGCCTGGCTTCGCCGATTGCCGATCGTTCTGCTTCTTCCCCTGACGCTCTTCGGTTCGACGTACCTTGGCGGTCAGCGACATGTGGCCTCGGGCGGCGGGCTCTCAGCCCGCCGTACTCCGCAGCACATTCAGCGGGCTGAGAGCCCGCTGCCCCAGATTCCCGACATGATCGAGCCGCTCTCCGCAGCCGCGTTTCCTCTCTCGATCAAACGTGTGGTCATCGATGCCGGTCACGGCGGCAACGACCCTGGCGCCACCGCCGCCTCGCGCCTCGCGGAAAAGGAAATCACGCTCGACGTCGCCTCCCGGCTGCGCACGCTGCTGGAACGCGGCGGATTCGAGGTCGTCATCACGCGCAACGATGATCGCCTCATCCCGCTTCGCGACCGCGCCCGCATCGCGAACACGTCGGACGGCGACATCTTCGTTTCGATCCACGTCAACTCTCTGGCCTCCGGCAAAGCCAATCACGGCGTGGAAACCTACTACCTCGGCGTGACGAACGATCCGAAGCTCACGAAGCTCGCGGCCCAGGAGAATGGAGCGTCCGGGTATTCGCTGCCGGACATCCGGCGGATGCTCGACCGGATGTACGCCGACGCGCGGCGCGACGAGTCGCGGCGTTTGGCGGCTGCGGTGCAGCAGAAACTCTTCAACGATCTTCGCGGCGCGGATGCCGGCCTCGAAAACTGGGGTGTCAAACGCGCGCCCTTCCTCGTGCTCGTGGCGACGGATATGCCCGCGGTGCTCGCCGAAGTCGGCTGCCTCTCCGATCAGCGCGACGCGGCGATGCTGCAGCGCAGCGACTACCGCCAGCAGATCGCGCAGGCTTTATTCAGCGGCATTCACGATTACGCCACGAGTAGCGAGAAGAAAGGGATCTAACAACATGGCCACCCCCGAGCTACTCCACGTCGGCATCGACCTCGGCACCTCGCGAAGCGCGATCTCGGCATCCAACGGCGAGCGATTCGTCGTCGACAGCTTCGTCGGCTGGCCGGCCGACATGGTCGCGAAGAAGATCCTCAAGCGGAACGTGCTCATCGGCCACGAAGCGGTCACCAATCGCACAATGCTCGACCTGCATCGCCCGCTCGAGCGCGGACTGCTGAAGGAAGGCTCCGAGAAAGACGTCGAAGCCGTGCGCGAGCTCCTTCGCTACCTGCTCGGTCTCGTCGGCGTGAAGGCCAACGGAAAGGTCGACACCGACAACGTGCGCGCCGTGGTGGGCGTGCCGGCGGCCGCACTGCGCACCAACAAGCAGTACCTCCGCAACTCGATGAAAGGCATCGTCGACTGCCTGATGATCGTGTCCGAACCTTTCGCCGTGGCATACGGACTGAACGCGCTGCTGCACACGATGATCATCGACATCGGCGCCGGCACCACGGACTTCTGTGTGATGAAGGGCCGCTATCCGACGGAAGAAGATCAGCGCACGCTGACCGTCGCCGGCGATTCCATCGACACGCAGTTGCTGAAGCTCGTCGAAGATAGCTACCCGCAGGCGAACGTGACGGTGTTCATGGTTCGCGAGTGGAAGGAAAAGTTCAGCTTCGTCGGCGAGCCGCCGCAACGCGCCGTGGTGAGCGCGCCGGTCAAGGGCGTTCCGACCGATCTGGACATCACCAACGAGATCAAGGGCGCTTGCGAGACGCTGCTGTCACCGACGATCGAGACGATGCTCGACCTCCTGTCGCGCGTGGAACCGGAGTTTCAGGAACGCGTGCGCAACAACGTGATCCTCTCCGGCGGCGGCGGTCTGATCAAAGGGTTGCCGCAGGCACTGGAAAAAGCGTTGCAGCAGGTGGGCGGCGGACGGGTGAAGTACATGGAGGATCCGGTGTTCATCGGATCCGATGGCGGACTGGCGCTGGCACTCGATGCACCTGACACGGACTGGGAAAAATTGTCTGCGTAGTGTCGCGATCGCGATCCCCGTCGCACTGATCGCGCTCTACCTCTTCGCACAGTACATCCGCCGTACCTCAATGTTTGTGCCTTCGCGCTTTCCGGAAGGCGCATGGGATCCGCCCGTTCCGCCTGAAGAAGTCACGTTCACGACCAGGGACGGCGTGCGGCTTCATGGCTGGTTTTTCCGGTGTGGGGCCAGCCCTCTGGCTGGCCGGCCAGCTGGAGGGCTGGCCCCACACCCGGCGACCGTGATCTGGTGCCACGGCAACGCCGGCAACATCACCGAACGCGCGCCGATGGCGGCCGAGTTCGCGCGCAGAGGCGTCTCGACGCTTCTATTCGACTGGCGCGGCTACGGCAAGAGCGCCGGCAATCCCAGCGAGTCCGGCCTCCTGCACGATGCGCTTGCCGCCTACGACTTCACGAGCACCTACGCGCCAGGCGAGATCGCCATGTACGGCGAATCCCTCGGCGGCCCGTACGCCGCATACGTCGCCGCGCATCGCAAGGTTCGATGCGTGATCATCGAGAACTCGTTTCCTTCGCTGCGTGCGATGGGCAACGCGCTCTATCACCCCGTGCCGATGGGATGGTTCGTGCCGTTCGCTCTCTCGACGAAGAAATGGCTGAACGCCGCGGGCGTGCCGGTACTCGTGATGCACGGCAAGCGCGACGTGATGATCCCGTTCGTGTTAGGGGTGCGGTTGTACGACGATCTTCGCGTGCCGAAGCAGATGCTCGTCTCCGAGACCGGAGGCCACTGCGAGATCGCGAACACCGATCCCGATCGCTACTACGAGTCGGTCGTACGCTTCGTCACGGGCACGTAGCGAAGGCGCCCGTGTCCTGAATCGGCTGGAACGCGGTGTTCTGCGGGTTCACGTACGTCTTCACCGTTCCCGTCTTGGTGTCGATGACGGTCATCGTAACCTGCACGTTCGTCAGCCCGCCGGCGAACACCCAGAACTTATTTCCGAGGGCGGCGACGCAGGCGTTCAGGACCTTCACGACCATCTCGACGTTCGATGCCGAGAAGAACGTGAAGTAGCCGGTGTCCGCGGTCATGGTCACGGCCTGACCGGAGCCGGTCGACCCATCCGAGGCCTTATAGCTCGTGGTCACCGCGAAACGGTTGCCGAAAAGACAAAGCGTCGTGGAGCTCGCCGTGCAGGTGGTCGGAGTCACGACCGTCCCGTTCTCCAGAAATTGCGTGATCGAGTCGTATGTCGTGGCAAACGCACCGTCGATCGTCGAGTTGCGCGAGTCGCAGCCATCGTTCGCATCGCTCGTGCCGCTGGGACACGAGCCGAGGAGCTGCCCGACCACCGCGCCGCTGTCGAGCATGACCGGAGAACCTGAGCTTCCTCCGTAGATTCCGCCCTGCAGTTGTGCCGAATAGATGAAGCGCGGACGCGATGCCGAGCTGGTTCCGAAGCGGCAGGGCGCGATCGAGATGTCGACGCTCGTCGGTGACGGGGCCGCGAAGT
>JBBRMQ010000267.1:0-5383 GCA_038230775.1 Thermoanaerobaculia bacterium | reverse complement strand
GGGAAAAGGCCGCATGGTGGAAGCGTGGACGGTCGAAGTTCAGGATCCGGTTCGGCTGGCGAGGATGATCTTCTCGCTGACCAAGGAGCCTCCTTACGTCATTCGTCTGCAGGAAGTCGGCGAAGGGAAGTTCTGGGTCTTCGACATGCTGTAGGCGCGACTTCGGGATCCGGTTCATTGCCCCGAAGCGACCAGAAGCATCGGACAAGCGGCGCCAGATGTCCGGGCGGCGGAGTATATTCGCGAGAATTCTGCGGTAGACCGCGGCGTTCAGCACGATCTGACCCGTTGAGATGAGCCCGGGTCCTGTGCAGCAGGCGCACCGAACCTCGTCAGGTCCGGAAGGAAGCAGCGATAAGGTGCATCTCCTGCGTGACACAGTCCGGCCTGGGCTCTTCTGAACGGGTCACCGCACATATACTCGCCCGCAATGTCCTACCAGGCTCTCGCTCGCAAATATCGTCCGCAGCGATTCGACGACATCATCGGGCAGGAGACCGTCGTTCGCACGCTCCAGAACGCGATCGAGCAGAAGCGTATCCATCACGCGTATTTGTTCTCCGGCGTTCGCGGTGTGGGCAAGACCACGCTGGCCCGCATCCTGGCCAAGGCACTGAATTGCGTGAAGGGTCCGACCACCGAGCCCGACAACGAGTGCTCGATCTGCCGCGAGATCACCGAAGGCATCGACATGGATGTGCGCGAGATCGACGCGGCGACATACACCGGCGTCGACAACGTGCGCGAGCTGCGTGACGTCACGCAGTTCCAGCCGGCCCGCGACCGTTACCGCATCTTCATCATCGATGAGGCGCACATGCTCAGCGCGCCTGCATGGAACGCACTGCTCAAGCTGATCGAGGAGCCGCCGGACCACGTCGTGTTCATGTTCGCGACGACCGAGATGCAGAAGGTGCCGGCGACCATCCTTTCGCGCGTGCAGAAGTTCGCGCTGCGCAAGATCACGCTCGACGAGCTGATCGAGCGCCTGCAGATCATCTGCAAGTCCGAGAAGATCGAAGCCGATCGCGGCGCGCTCGAGATCATCGCGCGGCGTGGCGAGGGCAGCGTACGCGACTCGTTGTCGCTGCTCGATCAGGTCATCGCGTTCAGCGGACGGTCCATCACCGCCGCCGACGTCGCTACCGTCCTCGGCCTCTCCGACTCGTCGTTCTTCTCGCGCCTCCTGACGCTCATCGCCGAGGGGGATCACGCGAGCATTCTCGATTCGCTGAACGATGCCTCAGCGAACGGGCGCGATTTCAAAATGCTCTATCGCGACCTGCTCAACTTCGTCCGCAATCTCCTGCTGATCACAGGCGGTGCGAACGCGTCGCTCATCTCGACCTCACCGGAAGAGATGGCCACGATCGAGTCGGCGGCGAAAGGCTTCTCCTACTCCGAGATTCTGCGCATCGCGAATCTGCTGATCCGCGACGACGAGATCGTCAATCGCGCCGAACACCAGCGCCTGGCCGTCGAAGTCGCCATTCTGAAAGCAGCGACGTTCCCCCGCCTTCGCGCCGTCGAAGAAGCGTTGAGTGGAGGTCAAGTCGCCACCGCCGCACCGCGAGCCGCCGCGCCACCGACAGTCCCGAAGAAGAAAGAGATCGCGAGACCGGCATCGTCCAATGACGACGACGTGCAGTCGCTGCTCGACCGGCTACAGAAAACCAGGCCGCTCATTGCCGGCTATCTGAGCAACGCCACCACGATGCGAAAGAACGGCAGCCGGATCGTCTTCACGTTTGCCGACAGCTTCTACGCCGAGTCCGTCACGGACGCGCGCGCGGCGATCGAAGAGGTGGCGAAAGATGTCTACGGCGCACCGGTGACGATCGAGGTCGCGAGCAACAAGCCGACTGAAGTTCCTGCCGCGAAGAAAGCGGCCAACGAAGACCCCGTCCTCCAGTCCTTTCAAAAACACCTCGGCGGCGAAGTGGTCGAAACGAGGAGATCGAAATGAATCCGAAACAGATGATGAAGCAGGTGCAGCAGATGCAGGCCCAGATGCAGCAGCGCATGAGCGAGCTGCGCGCCGAGGGCAGCGCGGGCGGCGGGATGGTGAAGGCCGTCGTCAACGGGAACAAGGAGCTGCAGTCGATCGTGATCGACAAGGAAGCTGTCGATCCGAACGATGTCGAGATGCTGCAGGATCTCGTCGTGGCGGCCGTGAATGAAGCGGCGCGAAAGGCAGACGAGGAGATGCAGAGCCAGCTCGGCGCGATGACCGGCGGGATGAAAATCCCGGGACTGTTTTGACCGCTCCGCCACTCGCGAACCTCATCAACGAGCTCACGAAGCTTCCCGGCATCGGCGGCAAGTCCGCGGCCCGTCTCGCGTATCACATCCTCAAACGCTCGGCGGCCGAGGCGGAGGCGCTGGCCGCGGCGATCATCGAGGTCAAAGAGAAGATCATCCGCTGCTCGACGTGCAACAACATGACGGATGTCGACCCCTGCGCGATCTGCACGGACTCGCGGCGCGACGCGTCGGTGATCTGCGTGGTGGAAGAGGCGTTCAACATTCCGACGATCGAGTCGACGCGCGACTTCCGCGGACTGTTTCACGTGCTGTTAGGCGCGTTGTCGCCGCTCAAGGGAATCGGGCCGCAGGACATCGATGTCGCCGGCCTCGTGAAGCGCGTGCAGGGTGGTGTTGTGCGCGAAGTCATCGTAGCGACGAACCCGAATGTCGAAGGCGAGGCAACCGCGCTCTACATCGCGCAGCAGTTGCGGAGCTCGGGTGTGCGCGTGACGCGGCTCGCGTTCGGGCTGCCTGTGGGCGGCGACCTCGAGTATGCCGATCAGGTCACGATGTCGAAGGCGCTCGAAGGACGACGAGAGATCTAGCTAGCGCTTCTGGGTGAAGCTGGTCGTGACCGGCTGAAGCCGGTCCTCACACAGAGGCACGACATCGACGTCCGGTGTGGTGGCGGGCGACCTCGCCCGCCGGACAGCGAGAGTCTTGGCTCCGTATCAGGGAGCGTGAGACTCATCGCGCTTATTCTATTCGCCACAACCGCAGGCGCTGATCCGCGAATCACTCTGGCTCCGAACACGGGAAACCCGAATGGAACGGCGATCGCGGCCATTGGTCACACGATCATGCTGGTGTGGTCCGATCCGGATGGAGTGAACTGGCAACGGTTCGACGATTCAGGTGCCGCCTTTGATCCGGCTCCGCATCGGTTCGTGATTCGCGAGCGACCAGTGGAGACGCCGGCTCTGTCCGTCGCCGCTTCGAAGGACGCGTTTCTCATAGCGTGGGACGAAGTCTACGACGCGGATACGAGCTCCGTACGGGCGTTCATCGCGCCGGCGCATGGCGAAGGCGACGCCGCACCGATGATCGTTACCGCTCGCGGACGCACACCGGTGGTTGCGAGCGACGGTTTCTCGTTCCTCGTCGCGTTCAGTCGTGTCGAGGTCAATTCGTCATTCCGTTCCAACGCAGTCTTCGATGTCATCGTCGGGGACGATCAACGCGTCTACGGTGAAAACACCCTTATGAATCCTGGCGGTTACGTTTCCGTCGGGTCCATTGAGGCGCTCTGGACGGGAAATCGCTACCTCATCGCGTGGAACGACTACACCTTCAACATTACAAGGAGCCTCTCGGCACGCTTTGTTGCAACGAATGGAGCGCCACTTGGCGCTGCCGCGTTCACGATCGTGTCCGGTGGCCGTCTGACAACGTACCCCGCCCTGTTTTCAATCGCGTCATCGGGGAACGACTTCCTGGTCGTGCACGCCGTTATCGAAAGCACACAGATCGTAACCGGCGTCAGCGAATGTGCCGTGATTGCCGACGACGGATCGATACGCTCGGTCGTCACGATCCCCCGTGGCTTCGATTACGCCCTCTTCGACGACCACGAGTACGTAGTCGCCACCGCGCCCGGCGTCGCCCTCACGTGGCCCTTCGTTGCTATCGCCGACCGCGGTTCGATCCACGTCGCGTCGACCGTCCGCCGCCGCGCGGCAGCCGCCCGCTGACCCTCGCCGGGTCCAATTTAGTACAGCTTATCCCTCTGTATATGCTATACATGAGGCCTCCGCTGAGCGGGTCAACAGTGAACATTCATGGCGTCTCCTGATCTCGTGATGTACGAGGAGGAGTACCTTCAGATCAAGGAAATTCTCCAGCGTCTGCAGGTCGACTCCAACTCGAAAATCGTCTTCCTGGTCGACAAGAACGGCCAGCAGATCGCCGCTCATGGAGACATGAAAGGCGTCGACGCCACATCTCTGGCCTCGCTCACGGCGGGCAACGTTGCAGCCACCGACGGCCTGGCGAAGCTCATCGGCGAGAAAGAATTCTCGATCCTTTTCCACGAGGGCGAGCGCGACAACATCCACATCTCGCTCGTCGCCCAGCGCGTCATCCTCGTCGTCATCTTCGACGAACGCTCCTCTCTCGGTCTCGTCCGACTGCGCGTGAAGAAGGCGTCGCTGGAGCTCGAGAAGACATTCGCCGAACTGCTGAGGAAGTCGGAAGCGGATCGCGGCAACCTCGCGAACCGCTTCGACTCGCCCTTCGCTGAGATCACGGACGAAGACATCGACAGCCTGTTCAGCGAATGACGTTCATTAATTACGCCGCGCGCGAGATCAACTGCAAGATCGTTTACTACGGTCCCGGTCTGTGCGGCAAGACCACGAACCTGCAGTGGATCTATGACAAGACCAATCCGCAGGCCAAAGGCAAGCTGATCTCGCTCGCCACCGAGACCGATCGCACCCTCTTCTTCGACTTCCTCCCGCTCGACCTCGGTCAGGTCCGCGGATTCAAGACGCGCTTTCATCTCTATACCGTTCCCGGCCAGGTTTTTTATGATGCGTCGCGCAAGCTGATTCTGAAAGGCGTCGACGGCGTCGTCTTCGTGGCCGACTCGCAGGACGCGCGCATGGAAGCCAACGTCGAGTCGCTCGCAAACCTCGACAAGAACCTCAAAGAGCAGGGATACGACCTCAAGACGATTCCCTACGTCGTCCAGTACAACAAGCGCGATCTGCCGACCGCGATGCCGATGGACCAGATGTACGCTCGCATCAACCTCAAGGGCGAGCCGACGTTCGAAGCCGTCGCCATGAACGGTACCGGTGTATTCGACACCCTCAAGTCCGTCGCCAAGCTGGTCCTGACGGAGCTCAAGAAGAAGTGACATCGCAGATGTCATCCCGAGCCGCGTAGACGGCGAGGGATCTCCTGCGATTGAGTACACGTTTGATCGGCGGGGGATCCCTCGCTGCGCTCGGGATAAACTGTAAGAGACCAACATGCGCCATCACGGCCTGAACATCGTCGCAATCGGTGGCGGCACCGGATTGTCGACGCTGTTACGTGGCCTGAAACGCTACGTCGATTCCGAGGGCGCGTG
>JBBRMQ010000266.1:0-5477 GCA_038230775.1 Thermoanaerobaculia bacterium | reverse complement strand
TTCATCGCGCTGAACTCGAACGGCATCCCGGCCTCCGGTTATCTGCCCGCGACCTACGCGCCGTTCCCGGTCACTCCGGCGGCGACAGGCCTGGCGACGATCAGTCACCCGGACGGCGCGTCCCGTTTCACCGACCGCTGGGCGTTCCTGCACCAGCTCGACGGCGCACGCACGACGGGCGCGCTCGGAAAAGCGACGCTGGACATGAACGACTTCTACACGCAATCGAAGGTATTGATGGACTCGCCGAACATCAACGCCGTGTTCAGCTTCTCACCGGCCGAGCACACCCGTTACGGCGGCACGTCCTTCGGCGATGCGCTCGTCATCGCGCGCAATCTCGTCGGCGCGCGCAAGGGGACGCGATTCGTGCAGGTGTCGTTCGGCGGATGGGATCATCACAACAACATTTACGCGAAGGCGGGATCATCGCTGTACTCGCAAAGCACCGCGTTCGATCCGGCGTTCGGTGCTCTGCTGACGGATCTTCAGTCGACGCCGGGGTTGGTCACCGGCAAGACGCTTCTGGATGAGACGCTGGTCATGATCGTGTCGGAGTTCGGGCGGACGGTCGGCGTCCTCAATAACCAGGGCGGGCGCGATCACAACCTGCGTATGACCACTGTGTGGGCGGGCGGCGGCATCCACGGCGGCAAGGTCATCGGAAAGACGGACCCGACGGGCGCGAACGTCGTCGATTACGGCTGGAGTCAGAACCGCGACGTCCGCCCCGAGGATGTGACGTCGACGATGTATTCGGCGCTCGGCATCGACTACACGACGGTGCGATACGACGATCCGCTGAAGCGCGGCTTCGAATACGTGCCGTTCGCGAAAGACGGAACGTACAAGCCGATCGAAGAACTGTTCTAGCGAGCCGGCAGTGGTTCTGTCATCCCGAGCGTAGCGAGGGACCGGTGTGGGCGGGCGGCTCGACGAACCACCCAACCCACACCGGTCCCTCGCTACGCTCGGGATGACACGACAACCGGCGCTCAGGTGGAGCGCGTGAACAACTGACGCTGGCTCACTTCGTAGGCCTTCGAACGAATCAGCTCCCGAAGCGTGCGCGGATTCGGAATGCCGCGCAGCACATACTGCGGCGCGACCTTGGCCGAGCATACGGTCGAGCAGACGTTGGTGAAAGGCTGAAGCGGGGCTTCGAATACGTGCCGTTCGCGAAAGACGGAACCCACAAGCCGATCTAGCGGCGCCTGTGATCTGTCATCCCACGCTACGCTCGGGATGACAACGACAACCGGCGCTCAGGTGGAGCGCGTGAACAGCTGGCGCTGGCTCACTTCGTAGGCCTTCGAAAGAATCAGCTCCCGAAGCGTGCGCGGATTCGGGATGCCGCGCAGCACATACTGCGGCGCGACCTTGTCGGACGACACGATTGTGACATCGCCGATGCCGAGCATCCGGTCGAGCAGACGCTGGTGAAAGTGAGTCTCGTCGATGTAGCGCAGGTCGATGTCTTCCACGCGTTTCTCCGCCAGCCCGGTCTCGATGATCACGCGCTGACTGGTCACCGTGTAGACCGTGGCCCGGATGCGTGCAAACGCCATGAGCACCGTGAAGATGCGCCACAGAATGACCGCGGCGACTGCGAACCACAGCCACTTCACGATCTGTGGGTCGGGGAGAAAGCTGCCGCTGGCATAGTGCAGCAGGAGGGGAAGCACGATCGCGACGATCGCGAGCCAGAGGATCTTTCCCAGAAGCAGCAGCCACGAGGGCGAACCGCGCCACAGCGTTTCCTCCGCGGCGGGTGGCGGGCCGGTCGGGGCGAGCACCCGAGGCCCGGTGGCGGCGCCCGCGGGCACATTGGGGCGGCCACAGTGCGGACACGCCGGCGCGGCGGTGGAGAGTTCGCGACCGCAGTCAGGACACGTCGTGAGCGGCATCGCCGGATTGTACTCGGTAGACTATGTGCGTTGAACGTGCACTCGTTCCTGCTCGCCCTGATCGCGATCTTCATCGCGGCAAAGTTCTTCGGCGCGCTCGCCGAGCGAATCGGACAGCCGGCGATTCTTGGTGAGCTCCTCGGTGGTGTCGTTGTCGGAGCGTCGGGGCTGCGCGTCGTCGATCCCAATGACGTCACGATCCATCTGCTCGCGCAACTCGGCGTGATCTTCCTGTTGTTTCTGATCGGCCTGGAGACCGACCTGCGCAAACTCCTGTCAGTCGGCGGGTCGTCGACGGTGGTCGCATGTGTTGGCGTCGCGCTGCCGTTCGCGGCCGGGTATTTCCTCGGAGGCTTCTTCGGCTACCCCGTCATGGTTCGCGTGCTTCTGGGCGCGTCCCTCACGGCAACGTCTGTCGGCATCACCGCTCGCGTTCTCTCGGATCTCGGCCACCTGCAGGATGACGAGGCGCAAGTGATTCTCGGCGCCGCCATCGTCGACGACATCATTGGTCTGGTGATCCTCTCGATCGTCGGGAAATTCGCCGTGGGTGAGGAGGTCTCGCCGCTGGTCGTGTTGCGGATCGCCGGTGTTGCCGCCGCTTTCGTCGTTCTCGCCGTGGTGATCGGTTCGCTGCTGGCGCCGCGCATCATCGCGCTTCTCGATCGGATCGAAATCGCCCGCGCGATTCTTTTTACGGCTGTGATGTTTGCCCTCGTCCTGGCCTATGCCGCGGATCGCGTCGGATCTTCCGTCATCATCGGGGCATTCGCCGCGGGACTCGTGCTGGCGCGCGGTGACCGCGCGGATCAGATCCAGCGCGAGGTGCGCAACATCGCACACTTCTTCATCCCGATTTTCTTCGTCTCCGTGGGCGCGGCCGTCGATTTTCACGCCTTGAGCGCGCGCTACGTGCTCGTGGGACTGGCCTTGACCGCCGCCGGCATTCTCGGGAAGCTGCTTGCCGGATTCACCGCCACGAAACGCGGGTTGCGCAGGCTGGTGATTGGAGTCGGAATGATGCCGCGCGGCGAGGTGGGATTGATCTTCGCGCAGATCGGACTCGCGGCCGGAATTCTGAACGCCGGACTCTACGCGGCCGTCATGCTCATGGTGATTCTTACGACATTCGTGACCCCACTGACCCTCGGCCTGCTGCTGCCACGAGTGGCGATCGATGCGAAGAGAGTGGCTTCACCGATGGAAGACGTGATGGAGGACAGCCACCGGCGGCTGCCCCCCTGAGTCAAGTTTCTACATTCGGTCTTTGAGACTCGAGTGATACGCCTGCGTGTCGACGGTTCCCGACGTCTTGCCCATCTGGCCAATGCGGTTCGAGATGTCGTTGATCCGGTCTTGCGTGCCGGGGTGATCGGAGAAGAACTTCGCCACGGAGCCCGGCTGGCTCTTGTCGAGCGCGAGAAGTTTCTGGAACATGTCGAGCATCCCGTGCGGGTCGTATCCCGCGCGGTTCATGAGGTCGAGGCCCATGTCATCGGCCTGCTTTTCGTCCGCGCGGCTGAAACGAGCCATCGCGCCGCCGGCCACGATCTGCCCGGCGATCTGCGCGAGGTTCCCGGCATTGCCGAGAAGGATGCTACCGAGGGTGTTGATGGTGTTGGCCTGTTCCATCTGCTTGATGGAATGCCGCGCGACGACGTGACTCATCTCGTGCGCCAGGACGCTCGCCAGCATGTTCTCGCGATCGGCCTGCACGATGAGCCCGCGATTGACGTAAATGTGGCCGCCCGGGATTGCGAACGCATTCACGTCGTTGTCATCGACGATGTTGAACGTGAACGGTCGATTGGCCAGCGGCGTCTGCGCGTGAATCCGTTCGCCGATGTTGCGGAGATACGACAAAGCGCCCTGATCGTTGACCAGCCGCGTCTGCGAGTTGACCTGCGCGGCAAGTTGCTGTCCAAGCTGCCATTCGTCATCGAGTGAGACGCTGCTGCCATTGCCGAGCCCGATACCGCCAGAGCCGCAGCCAAGAACGAAGACCGGAACGAGGAGAAAAGCCCAACGTGACGCTTTCAGCATTACTGACCCTCCGGATTGCGCAATGTGCAAACGGCGGTCCGGGAATCAGCGGGGAAGCTGGGCCGCTGGGAAGCTGGAAGTGCTGTAGGGAAGCTCTCTCGCAAGTGCGAGAAACCCCTTACCCGGCCTTCGGCCACCCTCTCCCCGCAAGCGGGGCGAGGGGCCATTGCCCTAGGTTGCCCTTCTCCCCGCGTGCGGGGAGAAGGTGCCCGGAGGGCGGATGAGGGGTGCTTGCACTTGTGCAGAGCTTCCCTCGGTCCTTCCTTCCCAGATTCCCAACTGCCCAGCTTCCCAGCTCAGATTCTCGCGCGCCTGCCCCTCGTACCTGTCGCGCATCAGCTCCGTGAAGTAGATGCGCGGCCGTGTCAGATAGCGCTCGATGTTCTCTCGGCGGCGTGCGGCGAATTCGTCGTCGGGCAGGAACCCGTGCTCGCGCCGCAGCGCATCGAGGTATTCGATGTAGCGCTCGCGGCTGCTGCCGAGCGTCGCAAGGTCTGCGTCGAGGAAGAGAAGCGCCTGTTGCGGGAGTCCGTTCGGCTCGTGCGTCGCGGTCGCGCGGATCATCTGCGCCACGACGTCGATTGCCGCAACGCTGAAGCCGACTTCGCGGAGGGCCGATGCCGCGACGCGCGCGCTGGCGTCCTCGCTATCGGGGCGCGTCGGATCGCACACGATGTCATGAAACCACGCCGCGGCCACGGCCGCCGGACCACTCACCAGTTGGAGCACGTCGCGCACGTGACCGAGCGTGTGGTAGTGCCGGTGCGGCTCGGCGTGCCTGGCCGCGATCTCCCGCCACCAGGACGAGACCGGCTCCATGCGTCCGTGCTGGATCCCGAACGCGAGCCACGACGCTTCGAGCGATTCGCGCTCCTCGTCGCTCACACTCCACATGGAGGGATGGTGACTACCTCGGGCGTTTCGTTACATCGATGCCGAGGTAGCCGAAGAACAGGCGGACGATTTCGGCGTCGAGGTTCTTCGGCGTGCGAAGCCCCATCGTCTCCTCCTCCAGAATGACGTTGTGGAGCAGCGACGCCACCGCGATCAGTCCGAATTCGATCGCCTCCTCGGGATGCGGATGCGCGATCTGATCGCGGTAGGCGAGGAGCACGCCCACCACGGTATTCATGGTGGCCCGATTCATCGCGCGGGCCGCGCGGCGAAAATCTGGATCAGGATGCGTGCGTGCGTAGCGCGACAACTCCCGCAGCAGACCGCGCTTTCTCCGATATCCCTCGGCGATGCCGAGGACCAGGCCTTGGGCGACGGCATCCAGCGGGAGGTTCATCTGCGCCAGCGATTGCAGCCGGCTGCGATTCATCTCGCCGACGTTGTTGAAGAAACGCTCGTAGACCGCGCGGAGGAGCGCGTCCTTGTCGGGAAAGCGCCGATAGACAACGCCGACGGAGACTCCCGCGGCCTGCGCGATTGCCGGAACCGTCGCGGCTTCCATTCCGCCGTGCTCCAGCAATGCCTCCGCGGCCGCGAGAAGGCGGTGCAGCGTGTGGCGGCTGCGGGCCTGTT
>JBBRMQ010000265.1:0-5543 GCA_038230775.1 Thermoanaerobaculia bacterium | reverse complement strand
TGTGGAGATACGCGTTTTCCAGCGTCGGCTCCGTCGCGTGATCGTCGCGATGAGTTGCATCAGCGTCGTCTTGCCGGCGCCGTTCGGGCCGAGAAGACCGATCACGCCGGCGCGGAGCGAGAGGGAGACATCGCGCACGCCGTAGTTGTGCCCGCGCGGTAGCGTCTGGAGACTCGTTCGATCGTGAGCACGCGTACGGATACGCAGATCGAGCGCGACGGTTAACGACGTGTGGCGCCAGCCCTCTGGCTGGCGGCTGTCGGAAAAAGATGCGTGAGGGGGGCCGGCCAGCCGGAGGGCTGGCGCCACACCGCTACTTCTTGATCGAGAGCTTCGCGCCCGTCATGTCGACGGGGCTGCGGCTGCGATTCTTGATCGGAAGCCTGGTGTAGACCTGTGTCGAGAGGATCGACGCGTGGCCGAGGATTTCCTGGATCTCGCGGATGTCGGTGCCGCTGGAGACGAGCATCGCCGCCATCGTGTGGCGAAGCGAATGCGGCGTGACGTGGCGTTTGATCTCCGCAAGCCGCACGTGTTTCTTGAAGATGTTCTCGATCGAGTAGATCGTGAGGCGGGTGCCCGAGCGACCGACGAAGAGTGCCTGCGTGTCGAGCTGCCGGTCGCTGCGCAACTCGATGTAGGTCATGAGCGCGTTGACGACGGACTCGGACGCGATGTTCACGACGCGGCCGCGCGTTGCGCGTCCGGTGATCTGAATGTGCTGGTTGACCAGGTCGACGTCGGAGACATTCACCGCCACGAGCTCGCCGATCCGGATGCCGGTCGAGAAGAGAAGCTCGAGGATGACGTTGTCGCGGACGGCGCAGAAGTAGCGATTGCGGCTGCCGGCCGATCCGTCGCGTGAAGAAGAGAGGATCGCGACCTGTTCCTTCGGGGCGTCGAGAAGTGCGCGGATCTCGCGCGGCGAGAGGACGGTGGGAACGCGATTCTCGACGGGTTTCTTGATCTTCAGCCGCCGCGCCGGCGACTCGCTGACCACTCCGCTCTCCTCCGCATAACGGAAGAAGACTTTGAGGGCGGCGACCTTGCGGCGGATGGACGTGTCTCTGTACGGTTCCGTACCGAGCTTGTCGAGGTACTGCTCGAGATGCTCGGGGGTGATGTCGACCATGTTGGCGCCGTTCACGTGGACGTGAAACTGGCTCAGATCCGAGTTGTAGGCGCGTAACGTGCGATCGGAAAGATTACGTTCGGCTTGACCATGGTGAAGAAAGTCAGCAATCGCCTGTTGCACGTTCGTTGTCGTCACTTGTTAATTCTCACTTGTTGGGAGGGCAAGTGAAGTGTAGTTACAGCCGGGCAATTGTCAAGAATTATTTGTTTGTTTACCTATGCTGTAAGGGCATGTATCGCTAGACTTTTACGGGTTCGATGCGAGGTCAGAAACTGTTTGTCAGGCCGATGGAAACGGACGACGCTGCCGCCGTACAGGAATTTCTGCGTCGCGAGTCTCCCAACTCCCGCATGCCGGACTCGGCGCTGCTGGGCAAACTCGTCGGTGATCTGGTTGCCGTGGTGGCCATCGACCTCACGGAAGAGTCCGTAGGAATTCGTGACATTGTGGTCGCGCATCATGTTCGAAAGAAAAGAATTGGCCGGTTCATGATCGACGAGCTCGATGCTCTGGCCGCGAAGATGGATCGCGATCGCATCGTCATGCAGTGTGATGTTCCCGGCGAGTTTCTGGAGCGCGTCGGGTTCTCGGATGAGAGCGGACGGATGGTGAGAAGGGTGGGGCGATGAGAAAGACGATCTGGGCCGGCGTTGGGATTCTGATGATGGCGTGCGGAAAGACTGCGCCCGCACCAACGCCCACGGCTCCCACACCCGCCGCGGCGCCTGTGCCCGAGGCGCTTCCGTCGATCGAGGAAGTACGCGCGCTTCGAACTGCCGGCCAGTTCGACCGATACGAACATGCCCTTCGACTCCTCGCGACATCGACCGATGCTCAAAGCCGCGGGCGCGCCGAAGCGTTGCTCGGTCTCTACTATCTCGATCATGACCGTCGCCCGGAGGCTGTCCCACTACTCGACCGAGCGGCAGTGGACGATCCCATCATTGCGCCGTGGATGTGGCTGCGCATCGGGGATATCCCGGCGACCAACCGCGTGATCCAGTTCGGCTCGGACTCGACTGCCGGCCCGCTCGCTTATCTCAGGATCGTCGGCCTCTACGCGGAAGCAGCGAACGTGAGCGCAACCAACGGCGCCTACGCGCAAATCTCGTCGGTCCACATCGACGAAACGAACGAGGACGAGTTCGTGCGCCTGGCTCGGGCGTTGTCCAAGGCCGGCCGTGACGATCTCGCGATTCCGCTGCGCATGCGTCTCCTGACCGAATATTCGCAGGGACGTTTCACCGAAGAGACCTACGGAACGCTGGCCAAAGCAGCGGCGTCGCCGCTGGACACGTTGTCGCGCGAAGTGACCATCGAGCTGGCGAAGAAGCTCGGCAGCACGGAGCACTTCGACGAAGCGCTCGATCTATTGCAGCGCTTCGCGCAGCGCGCGCCGGCCGAGGCGGCATCGACCGAGGTTCGCGATCTCAAGATCCGGTCGCTTTTTCAGTCGCGTCACTACTCAGACATCCTCGCGCAGTTTGACGAGAAGTCGATTCGCGACTCCGCGGCGATGTCGATGCTGCGCGCGCGTGCCGCGTGGCGCGCCGATCGCGGACCGGAGGTCCTCGCCGGATTGAAGCGCATCGAGCACGACTTCCCGCGCTCGCCCGAAACGACGGAAGCGAAAGTTCTGCGAGCGAAGTACTACTCGGTCGACGAACCGAGACCCGACCTGGCCATCGACAACATGAAACAGGCGATCGCCGCGGGCGCCTACGGCAACGAAGGCGAGAACCTCTGGACCCTCGGCTGGAGGTACTACGTTGCGAATCGTTACGACGAAGCGCTCGCCACGTTCGCCGAATACAAGAAGCGATACCCCGACGGCGACTACCTCAGCAACTCGCTTTTCTGGAGTGGAAAGATTCACGATCGGATGAATCGCAGTGTCGAGCGCGATGCGGCATTCGACGAGCTCCAGGCGACGTACCCGTACAACTACTTCAGCTATCGCGCTCGCGAGATCCGGCATCAATCGACGATCGCTCCGTCCGAGATCGCGAACGGAAACGTTTTTCCCAACCTGGATACCGAGCTGGCAATCACGAAGATCCACGACAGCGACCGGCTTGCGATCATCGCGGAACTGCGATGGATTGGTCTGTACCGCGAAACGATCGCGAACATGAAGTTGATGGCCGACGGATATCGTGAGAACGCCGCGGTGGCGTTCATGCTCGCCGACGCCTACATGGAAGGCGGCGAGCCCGTGCATGCCAATGCGGTTCTCCAGCGCAAGTTCCGTCCGTTCGTCCGCCACGGCGGCACCGGGATTCCGCGCCGGCTGTGGGAAATCCTTTACCCGCTCGCCTACTGGGACGCTTTCGAGCGTGAAGCCGCGAAGCAGAAGGTCGATCCCTATCTGCTGGCGTCGATCGCGCGGCAGGAATCGATCTTCGAGCCAAGCACTGTCTCGAACGCGGGCGCGGTGGGCATCATGCAGATCATGCCGCAGGAAGCCGCACGCATCGCGACGGCTGGGGGTCTCGCGACTCCGACGCGCGAGCAACTCTTTGACCCGACCGTGAACATCGCGATCGGCGCCGCGGAGTACGCACAGAAGAGATCGGCCATGAATGGAAACGACACTCTCGCCATCGCGGCCTACAATGCTGGGACCGACGCCGTTGGCAAATGGCTTGCTGCCACGCCGATCGAGGACGGGGATTTGTTCGTGGAGTCGATTCCGTTCAACGAGACCCGGTTGTACGTCAAGACCGTCACGCGGAACCGATTCGAATACCGGCGGATCTATGAAAACGGCGGCAGCGTGCAATCGTCGCGGTAAGCAGTTCATCTTCCTATTGATTCTGGCGAGCGCCTCTCCGGCGCATGCGACCACTCAACTGCTTCTCAGCCGGGACGCGAATCCCAGCGGAGACTTCAAAGGTGTCGTGGACCTGGCCGTAAGCCCCGGGATCGACAACGCCACCGTCTCGATCACCGTCGATGGACAGAAGATCGCCGACTCCCTGCACTCGCCGTATCACGTCATCGTCGACCTCGGCTCGACCGTCGTGGAGCACAGGATCACGATCTCGGCGATGACCCCCGACAAGAAACGCATTCAATGGCGCGAGACGATCAACCGCGGGCGGCTGCCGCTCAGCGTCAAGCTCAAGCCGTTCGACCTGATCAATCGCGTCTTCGAGGCGGTGACGACATCGCCCGAGGAGGATCCGGTCGTCGCGGTCGAGTTCTGGGACTCGGGCAAGCTGATCGGATCGGTCGCGTCACCACCCTATCGATTCGCGATTCCCGCCGATCACTTCCAGCGGCAGTTCGTCGAAGTCACTGCCAAGACAAAAAGTGGCGACGAGGCTGCCGATTTCTGGTCCGGAACCGGAGACGTGCACGTCGAGTCGGTGGAAGTGCGTACCGTTCCAATCTTCGTCTCCGTCGTCGATCGCAACGGCGTCACGCACGACGACGTGGACCGCTCGCTCTTCCGCATCCTCGACAACGGCGAGGAAGCGAAGATCGTCGACTTCGGAAAAGCCTTCGATCAACCCATCTCGATCGCGCTCGTTCTCGACGCGTCGTCCAGCATGATCTACTCCATGGACGACGCCTCCGCCGCCGCGCTGGGCTTCGTCAAGCGGACGCTGAAGCAAGGCGACCACTGCACGGTCTTCTCCGTGCGCGAGACACCGAAGCGCGAGCTCGCACTGACGACGGATCGCGATGCCGTGCTGAAGGCGATCAGCAGCCTCAAGGCAACCGGACGGACGTCCCTCTACGACGCGATCGCCAGCGCGATCCGCGAACTTCGCGACGAGAAGAATCGCCGCGCGATCGTCGTCCTCACCGATGGCGGCGATACGTCGTCGATGTTGTCCTTCGACGAGATCGATCGCGCGGCGCAGGAGGCGGGCATCCCGCTGTACTTCATCGCGTACGACAGCGGCGCCATCACCGAGCAGCAGGAACTGAGCCGCATGCAATATCTCTCCGCCGAGACCGGTGGCTTCGTCGCTACGGCCTCCGCCCAGAACCTGCAGGCGAAATACGGGGACATCGAGAAGGACCTCCGCGCGCAGTATGCGATCCGCTACCAGATCACCGACTTCGCCAAGCGGAACGAGTGGCGCAAGGTCCGGGTGATGTTGAAGTCGTCCAAGCTCACCGCGCGCACCATTGGCGGTTACTTCGCGCCGTAGGCGGCCAGCCGGAGGGCTGGCCCCACACGAGCGCGCTGCGCGCGCATGCCTTTGACTTGAGGGCGAAGCCCAAGTGTGGGGCCAGCCCTCTGGCTGGCCGGCCAGCGGAGTGCTGGCCCTACACTTGTAGAATCCCCTCCGCGTGACCCGCAACGATCTTCTCATCGCGCAGCTCCGCACGGAGTTGCAGCGCACCGCTGTCTTCCAACGCCTGCGAGGTGATGACCGCATCGAGGTCACCG
>JBBRMQ010000264.1:0-5550 GCA_038230775.1 Thermoanaerobaculia bacterium | reverse complement strand
TGCGCGCCTCGTCGACGACGATCACGCGTTCGGCCGGGAACGTCGATGAAAGCGCGGTCAATAGCGGTGCTGAGGTAGCGGGCTCGATCGCGCGCCGAGGCGGACGCAGGAGCACGAACGTGACGACGGCGAACGCGAGCGCCACCACGTAAAAAAGAGGACGCCTCGTCAAATCGGGAGCGAGCGCAGCGCTCACGCCGATGACGATCAAGAGCAGCGCCACCACCCGTGCGGCGCCGACGAGCATCCGGCGCGCCGGCGTCTTCCGACGCGGCGATCCGTTTCCCGCCATGGGGTCCACTCCCTCTCTCCGCCTCAGATGCAGTGGAGGCAGTCAGTTTAGCCGATCCAACGGAATCTTTCGCCCGCCGGAGCGTTGAAAACACGGCGTGACAGCGAGAACCTTGCGGGAAATCCGCATCGGCATCATTAAGGTAAGAAGTGCTCAGCAGCGAGCGCAAACGGACCGCGATCGGCTTCCTCCGTCGAGCCGTGAGATGGTTCCCCAAGCGAGGCGTGGTCGTTCTACGACTGCTGACCGACAACGGCGGTGTGTACCGCTCCCATCTGTTCGCCGCGGCGTGCCGCGAGCTGCGAGCAACCATTCGAACCCGACCGTACACTCCGCGAACGAATGGCAAAGCGGCACGAGAGATCCGAACCCTGCTCCGCGAATGGGCTTATCGGTTCGCGTATCCGACGTCGGATGATCGCCGACGACTGCTGCCGTCGTATCTCCGCTTTTACAACAACCACGGAGCACATTCAGCGCTCGGCTACAATCCGCCGATCAGTCGCCTGGCTGTGAACAACGTCGTGAGACTCGACAGCTAATCCGAAGAAACGATCAGAACCCGCGAAGGCGTCAGTCGCTCCAAACGGAGAACAGTGACGGCAAATACACCGCCTCCTCCAATTGCGACAACGGCTGAATACCAGACATGAAAAGGTAGAAACGTGGGGACCTCCGGAATCGAAAATCTCAAAGTTCCGATCGCGGCCGAGCGAAGATGGCCTCGACGTGATCACGCCGGCCCCCCTCGTAGTTTCTTTCTCTCCGTCGCCGCACCTGGCGGTCCACGGCTCGGGATGACAACTCCGGGATAACGGAACGATGCGAACCTGCGAACTCAGAAATCTGCATCTCGTCACGTACGAGAACGCGCTGCGGCTGCAGCAGAAGCTTGCCGAGATGCGCCAGGCGGACCTCGTTCCCGATCAACTGCTGCTCCTCGAGCATCCGCCGGTGATCACGTTAGGCCGCGGCGGCGACCCGAAGAATCTGCTGGCGTCGGACGAGACTCTTCGCCGGGAGCGTGTCCGCTTCTACCAGACCACGCGCGGCGGCGACATCACGTACCACGGCCCCGGCCAGCTCGTCGGCTACCCCATCATCCACCTCGGGGAAGGCAGCCGCGATGTGCGTCGATTCGTCACGAACCTCGAGGAAGTTCTCATCCGCACGGTCGCTGAATACGGCATCACCGCGGAACGCATCGATCGGAAGCGCGGCATCTGGGTCGGCAGCAACAAGATTGCCGCGATCGGCGTACGCATCGCGCGATGGGTCACGTCTCACGGGTTCGCGCTCAACGTCGACGCGAATCTCGATCACTTCCGGCTCATCACGCCGTGCGGGCTGCAGGACACGGGCGTCACGTCGATCGCGCGTGAGACCGGTCGCGACATCACAGTCGACGACGTTCGCGAGATCGTTGCCGCAAAGTTCGCGGCGGTCTTCGAGCGCCGGATGGTTTCACGCGAGGAGACCATCCGCCTGGTCAAGGTCATGATTCACGACGGCTCGCGCGTGTTGTTGCTACACCGCAAACCCGAGCGCGGAAACTTCTGGCAGCCGATCACGGGATCGATCGAAGACGGCGAGACCCCTCTGCAGACCGCGGAACGCGAGCTCATCGAAGAAACCGGCAACCACGGCCAGCCGCAGGACCTCGATCTCCACCAGTCGTTCATGATCGAGTCTCAATATCTGGAAACGAAGTACGCGGTGCCGATCATCGCAAGCGAGATCGGATTCGTCGTGCGGCTCGACGGCCATGCGCCAATCCACATGGACGCCGACGAGCATGATCAGTTCGGGTGGTTCACGTTCGCCGAGGCGTATGACAAGATCCGGTGGACTGACGACCGCGAAGCCCTGGAGCGGTTGGAGGTCCACCTCCAATCATGAACAAGCGCGCCGGCATCCGCCCCGAATGGCTGAAGATCCGCGTCCCGGGCAACCTCGATCAACTGCCGGTGACGAAGCTCATCAACGACCTCGCGCTGAACACGGTCTGTCAGGAAGCGCGTTGCCCGAACATCTTCGAGTGCTGGAACGCTGGCACGGCCACCTTCATGATCCTGGGCGAGATCTGCACCCGCCGCTGCACGTTCTGCGCGGTGGGACGCGGGACGCCGAACGCCGTCGATACCGACGAGCCGCGCCGCGTGGCCGAGGCGGTGGCGGCGATGGGCGTGAAGCATGCGGTGATCACGATGGTGAATCGCGACGATCTTCCCGATGGCGGCGCGAGCATCCTCGCCCAGACCGTTGCGGCGGTGCGCGAGCGGACGGCAGCCGCGGTCGAGGTGCTCGTCTCCGACCTCGAGGGCAATCGCGAGGCCGTTCGCGTCGTCACGGCCTCGAAGCCGGAAGTGTTCGGGCACAACATCGAGACGGTTCCGCGCCTGTCTCTGCAGGTGCGCCCCGTTGCAAAGTACGAGCGTTCGCTCGACGTGCTGCGATGGGCAGCGGATCAGGGCATGCTCACCAAATCATCGGTCATGCTTGGTCTGGGCGAAACGGAGGATGAAGTCCTTGGCGTCGCTGACGATCTTCGGTCCGCCGGCGTGGCGATCTTCACGATGGGCCAATACCTCGCGCCAACCGAGCACAATCACCCCGTGCGCCGTTACTACACGCCGGAAGAGTTTGCGGATCTCGGCCGGAGGGCGAAAGCGCTGGGGTTCCATCACGTCGAGTCCGCGCCGCTCGTCCGCAGTTCCTATATGGCTCACCGTGCCATAGAATCGAACCCGGACTGAATGCCGCGCGTCACGTTCGCCGACCACAACCAGACGGCCGAATTTCCCGCGGGGAAAACTGTCCTTTCCTGCGCGGGAGAGATGAAGATCCGCGTCAGCAGCGTGTGCGGCGGCGACGGCGCGTGCGGAACTTGCAGAATCGAAGTCGTCGAGGGGTGGGACAAGCTCACGCCACCGACGCCGGACGAGACGTACAAGGAGCTCGATCCGCCGTACCGGTTGTCGTGTCAGTCGAAGCTGATCGGCGACGTCGTGGTGAAGGTAGCGCCAGTGGAGTGAGGAAATGAAATGACAGCAGCCGTCGAATCGACCAATACCAAACTGAACGACCAGCAGCTCGGCCTGATGTTTCAGTACACGGTCGAGGCCTACAAGACGTTCGAGAAGCTCGCCGAGAATCTGCCGAACCCGATCGCGGCCACGATGTTCAAGCAGTTCGCCGTCGACGAGCGCGGCGTGCGCGACCTCATCGAGATGAAGATCCAGGCCGTGGGGGCGAGCCGCATCCGCGTCACGCTCGCCGGCGACCTCCTGTTTCAGGACATGCTGGAGGGCGATCTCTCCTTTCGCGCGATGACCGAGTTTCTCATCGCGCGCGAGCGGACGATGGAGAAGAAGCTGACCGAGCTCGCCCGCGGTGCATCGGTCATTGACAAGCCCTTTCTCGTCTACCTCGCCACCTCGAAGCGCGCCCACATCGTCGAGCTCGAGCGGGAGCTGGAATTGATCAAGATCGATTCCGATTGGTTCAAGCGTGAAGATGCAGAGTGGCGCATCGTTCACGGACCGAAAAACGAAAAATGAATCTCTCCCTCTCCCCCGACGCCGCCAATCACCTGAAGAGCGATCTCGACGGCCGGATCCTGCGCATCGCCTTTACAACGGGGTGTGGCGGCAGCGGATATCGGCTGGCTTACGCCGATGAACCGATCGACGGCGACCGGGTGGTGCAGCTCGAAGGCGTGCGCGTGGCGCTGGATGACATGTCCGCGTCGCGGCTCGACGGCGCCGTCATCCAGTCCGACTCCGACGAGGACGGCTACCTTCTCGACCACCCCGACGCGGTGAACGTCGCGTGGTGTGGTTAGCATGATGATGCCGGCCAGCCGGAGGGCTGGCCCCACACTTGGCCTTCGGCCCCCGCTAAGTCTCCTCGCGCAAAACGGGACTTCGTTATCCTTCTCCCCGCGTGGGGGGAGAAGGTGCGCGAAGCGCGGATGAGGGCTTCAGCCCGAGCGGCGTGCGCTCGCGAACTCCAGCGCGTGGTACGTAATGATGAGGTCCGCGCCCGCGCGCTTGATCGACGTCAGGATCTCGCGCATCACGCGGTCGCCGTCGATCCATCCGCGCTCCGCCGCCGCCTTCACCATCGAGTACTCCCCGCTCACGTTGTACGCAGCGATCGGCACGTCGAACCGGTCGCGCGCCGCGCGGATCACATCGAGGTACGACAGCGCCGGCTTGATCATGATCACGTCCGCGCCTTCTTCGATGTCCAGCTCGATCTCGCGCATCGCCTCGCGCACGTTCGAGGGATCCATTTGATACGCGCGGCGGTCGCCGAACTGCGGCGCAGACTCCGCGGCCTCACGGAACGGTCCGTAGAATCCCGAGGCGAACTTCGCGGAGTACGCGATGAGGCCCGTCTCGCTGAACCGTGCGTCGTCGAGCGCCCTGCGGATCGCGCCGACGCGTCCATCCATCATGTCGGATGGCGCGACGAAATCGGCGCCGGCGTTCGCGAACGACACCGCCTGCTTCGCCAGCAGCGGCAACGTCTGATCGTTGTCGACCTCGCCGTTGACAATCACCCCGCAGTGGCCGTGGTCCGTGTACTCGCAGAGGCACACGTCTGCAATGACGCTCATCCGCGGAACAGCGCGCTTGATCGCGCCGATGGCAGACTGCACAGGCCCTGACGGATCCCACGACGAAGAGCCCGTCGCGTCTTTCCACTCCGGCAGTCCGAAGAGGAGCACGGCGCGGATGCCGGCGTCGTAGGCACGGCGGCATTCCTCCACGATTTCCGGAACGCGATTCTGAAACACGCCAGGCATCGATCGGATCTCGACGCGCGGCCGGCTGTCCGGCACCACGAACAGCGGATAGATCAGGTCCTCCGCGGTGACCGTCGTCTCGCGCACCATCGCGCGGATCGCCTCGGTGCGGCGCAGACGCCGCGGCCGGCGCGTCAATGCGCCGGCGGTGGTGATGACTTCATTCGTCGATGGGGTCTTCGTCGTCATCCATACCTTCCCAGAAAAACGCCCTTCCGCAGTCGCTGGAGCAGAATCGCCGGCCCGTCTTCCGGAACGTGCAATCGGGACAGAAATACTTTCCGCACACCTGGCACCGTTCCAGATGCGCCTGGGCCTCGGTATCGCCGCAGGTTACGCAGCGCCGTTCATCGATTTCGAGCATGTCCGGACCGAAATTTCCAGAGCGTCAAAGCGCTTGAGTATAATCCCGCGGCGCGTCCGTATGGCGGTGTAGCTCAGCTGG
>JBBRMQ010000263.1:0-5551 GCA_038230775.1 Thermoanaerobaculia bacterium | reverse complement strand
TCAGCTACGCGCTTCTTAAGACGAGCTCGGCGATCGCCGAGACCACCAGCCCGCAGCACCAGGCGCAGTTGCGTTCCTTCCTTCAATTCCCGATGCGCGTCCAGCTCGACTCGGCGCTGTACTTCGTGCGCGCCGTTGGCGGAAAAGTTCGATCGTTCGTGAGACTAGACGAGCAACTGACGTGGCGCGTCGGAAAGCAATGGGAGCTGAGCGTCGCCGGGCAGAATCTCCTGCACGCGCGGCACTCCGAATTCGTCGGCGTCAACGGCGAAAGCCAGTTGGCGACGCCCGTTCAGCGCGTGGTGAACGGAAAGATCACTTGGCGTTTCTAGGGCGCGGTCGTTGGCTCCCGATCGTTCTGATCGCGATCGGTGCGGGGATCACGCGCCACGCGGCCGCTCAGGTAAGCGGTGAAGCGCAGGTGAAGGCGGCCTATCTCCTCAACTTCGCGCGCTTCGTGGACTGGCCGAAAGGCGTGCTTCCGGCGCTCTCTCCTTTGCGGATCGCCATCATCGGAGACGATGCGCTGGGCGCCGATGCGGAGCAGATGCTTCTGGGAAAATCCGTCAACAGCCATCCGATCCAACTGCGTTATCAGAAGTGGGACGACATCCTCACCGCGTACCAGATCGTCTTCATCGGCGCCTCCGAAGAGGCGCACCTCGCACAGATCCTCCGCTTCCTCGGCCCGAACAGCGTGCTGACCGTCAGCGACATCGACCGCTTCTCTCTTCGAGGAGGCGTCATCGAGTTCCGCACCGTGGGAAACCGCGTTCGCTTCGACATCAACCGAACCGCGGCTGATGCGGCGCAGCTCAACATCAGCTCGAAACTCTTCAGCGTCGCGCGCGCGATCCAGCAGGGCAGCGGCACCCATTGATCGGAAAACCGAGAAACTCGATCCGACGCAAGCTCACGACGATCATCATGCTGACGACCATGATGGCGGTCGCGCTGGCGTGTCTCGGTCTGGTGGCAAAGGACGTCATCGACGTGCGCCGGGACATGGATCAGGATCTCCTCGCGCTCGGCGAGATGATCAGCATGAACAGCACCGCCCCGCTGACCTTTGGTGATCGCAAGGAAGCGGGTGCGGTGCTGGCCCTCCTGCAGTCGAAGCCGTCCGTGGTCTCGGGGGCCGTCTATACGGATCATGACCTGCCGTTCGCGACCTATATCCCGGGCAAACGCGTCGCGCTGCCGGCGCATCCACGGTCTGCCGAAGGCATCGTCCGCAGCAACGGTCTGGTGGAGTTGTTCCGGCCGATCATGCTGGATGGCAAGCGCGTCGGGACGGTGTACATCGCATCCGATCTGCGGGACGTTCGCGCTCGCATGAAGGAGGACGCGCAATTCGTCGTCATCCTCCTTGGCGCCTGCCTGGTTCTGGCATTCTTGCTGTCGTCCCGGCTGCAGCGCAGAATCTCCGCTCCGATCGTGGAGTTGGCGCGCGTCGCCGGCGCTGTCTCGCAGGACAAGGACTACACCATCCGCGCCGCCGGACGGGGCGCGCACGCGGACGATGAGATCGGCGAGCTCGTGACGGGGTTCAATGCAATGCTCGCCGAGATCGAGCAGCGCGACCACAGTCTGATGCGGTATCAGATGCAGCTCGAAGAAACCGTCGCCGTGCGCACCGAAGAGCTGACGCAGGCGAACCGGAGTCTCCTGACGGCGAAGAATGCGGCTGAGAGAATTGCCGAGGTGAACGCGCAATTGGCACGCGAGAGCGCGCTCATCCTGAACAGCGCGACGGATGGAATCATGGGCGTGGGCCCCGACTTCGAGCCCTCTTTTCTGAATCCGGCCGCTGCGCGCATGTTAGGCAGGGAGTTGGGGGACTTCGCCGGCCATTCCCCGCACGAGCTCATTCATCACTCGCGAGCGGACGGAACGCCGTTGCCCGAAGCAGAATGTCCGATGTCGGAATCGCTGCGTCGCGGGGAAGCGCTTACCATGTGCGATGACACGTTCTGGCGGGCGGACGGCTCGAGCTTTCCGATCGAATACTCGGCAACGCCTACGCGCGATGAAGCCGGCAACATGATCGGGGCGGTCGTGATGTTCCGCGACGTCACTGAGCGGCGCGCCATCGAACGGCTGAAGAGCGAGTTCGTCTCGACCGTCAGTCACGAGCTCCGAACACCGCTCACCTCCATCCGCGGCGCACTCGGGCTCCTCGGCAGCGGGCTGCTCGGTCCGATCCCGGACAAGGCACAGCGGATGCTGGAAATCGCGGTCAGCAACACCGACCGGCTCGTGCGCCTCATCAACGATATTCTCGATCTGGAGAGGATCGAGTCCGGCAGGGTCGAGCTCACGCGCGCCGCCGTCGATGCCGAAAGCGTCATGGTGCAGGCTGCGGAAGGTCTGCAGACAATGGCCGATCAGGCACAGGTGCGCCTCGTCGTCGTTCGCACTGCAGGCTCGTTGTGGGGTGACGGCGACCGCATCATCCAGACGCTGACGAACCTGCTCGGCAATGCGATCAAGTTCTCGCCCCCTGATACGACGGTGACCTTGACCGGTGCGGCGGGACCGGCCGATTACGAGTTCTGCATTACCGATGAAGGACGCGGCGTGCCCGAAGACAAACTGCAGACGATCTTCGACCGCTTCAGCCAGGTCGACGCCTCGGATTCACGCGACAAAGGAGGCTCTGGTCTCGGCCTCGCCATCTGCCAGAGCATCGTGAACGCGCACGGTGGTCGCATCTGGGCCGAGAGAAACGAGCCTGCGGGCAGCAGCTTTCACTTCACCATTCCTCTCGTCGCTGGAGTGGCGGTCGCCGTTCCCATTGCCGCGTTTCCTTCTTCGCATACGATCCTTCTCTGCCCGAGCGATGCGACTTCCCGGATTGCGGCGATGCTGGGGGCCAGGGGATTTCGCGTGGTGTCCGCGAGCACCGCCGCGGACGTGATCGCGCGCGCGGGCAGCGAGCGCCCCGACGCGATCGTTCTCGCCGTCACCACTCCCGACGATGGCTGGCTGATCGTCGAGGCGCTGAAGGGTGCCGCCGAGACATGCCAGATTCCGATCGTCGTCGCCATGAGCGACCACCCCGGATCGTACGAGAGTTATGCGGCGACTGTGGCGAACTGGATTCGGAAGCCCCTTCGCAGTGACGATCTGATTCAGGCGCTCGATCTTGCGTGCCGCACGCCGTCCGTCCTGGTCGTCGAAGATGATCTCGACCTGGCGCGCGTGATGACCACCGCGCTGGAAAGCCGCGGAATCCGGACGCTTCACGCGGTCAATGGCGGCGATGCGGTCCAGCTCTGCAAACAGCACGAGCCGAGTCTGATCGTGCTCGACGTCGGGCTGCCCGACATGGACGGATTCGCGGTGGTGGGCACATTGCGCGAGAGCGCGGCGCTGAGCCGCATTCCTCTCCTGGTCTACTCCGCGCTGGACGTCGGCAGTGCGGATCAATCGCGACTTCGCCTCGGACCGACCGAGTTCCTGACGAAGAGCAGGACCAGTCTCGCCGATTTCGAGAGTCACGTCGTGCGTCTGCTGGAGACCGTGACGAACCAGTCGAACAGGAACCTGCATGCCGCCTAGACAGCTTCTGGTCATCGACGACGAAGACGACATCCGCGAAGTTGCGAAGCTCAGCTTGCAGCTCACGGAGGGGTGGGAAGTGTTCACGGCGAATGGCGGATTGGCCGGAGTCACGCTGGCGGGATCGATGACGCCCGACGCGATCCTTCTCGATGTGATGATGCCGGACACGGATGGGCCGAGCACGTTCGGACTGCTACAGCAGGGGACGGCGACGAAGTCCATCCCGGTGATCTTTCTTACCGCCAAGGTTCAATCGTCCGATCGCGAGCGATTCATGCGCCTCGGCGTCCGCGGGATCATCGCCAAACCGTTCGATCCGCTCAAGCTCGGTCAGCAGATCAGGGAGGTGCTCTCGTGGAGTTGACGCTCCGGCAGCGAATCCTCATCGTCGACGACGATGATTCCATCCGCGACGGACTTGCCGGGCTGCTCGAAGAAGTGTGGGATGTGCGTACGGCGTCGAACGGCAGAGAGGCGATTGTGGCCTTCGGCGAATTCTCACCCGATGTCGTGCTCCTCGACGTTCAGCTTCCCGATACGTCGGGACTCGACCTCCTGCATCAATTCAAGATGTATGCGGAGACCGTGGCCGTCATCATGATGTCGGGAGCGGGAACATTCGATGCGGTCATCGAGTCGATCAAGTCTGGAGCCGAGACGTTCCTGCAGAAACCGTTCGATGCGGACAGTCTTTTTCTCACCCTCGAAAACGTGACGCGTATCCTCGCCACGCGGCGCGAGCTCGCGGCGCTGCGCCGCACCGAGGCCTCGACCATGGACCGCCTGCCGGGAACCTCACTGTCGATTCAGCGCATCAACGGGATTCTCTCTTCCGTCGGATGCGCGATGTCTGCCGTTTTGATCGAGGGCGAATCGGGGACCGGCAAGGGCGTCCTCGCCAAATTGATTCATGCTCGATCGGCTCGGAGTCGCGGACCCTTTGTCGATCTGAACTGCGCGGGACTCTCGAAAGAGCTGCTGGAATCCGAGCTGTTCGGTCACGAGCGCGGCGCCTTCACGAATGCGATGAACGCCAAGCAGGGTCTCTTCGAGATCGCCAACGACGGCACGCTGTTCCTCGATGAGATCGGCGAGATGGATCCATCGATCCAAGCGCGTCTGCTGAAGGCGATCGAAGAGAAGAAGTTCCGGCGAGTCGGAGGCATTCGCGATCTGAGCGCCAATTTCCGCCTCATCGCGGCGACCAATCGGGACCTTGCCGGAGAAGTGGCGAAGAACGCGTTCCGACGCGACCTGTACTACCGGCTGAATGTCGTGCAGATCCGCCTGCCGGCGCTGCGCGAACGCCTCGAGGATGTCCCGCTGCTCGTGGAGGTTCTTCTGCGGCCGCTGGCCAAGGAAATGGGAAGGCCATCACCGGTCTTGACCTCGAGCGCGTTGAAAAAGTTGGGCTCGTATTCGTGGCCGGGCAATGTTCGCGAGCTTCGCAACGTGCTCGAGCGCTCGCTCTTGACGTTGCATGGAAAGGAAATCCGGAGCGAAGATCTCTCCCTCGGATCCGATTCCGCACAGATCACGGGAACCGCGGGTTATCTGCCGGTTTCGGAATGGGAAGTGCGCCCGCTCGACGATGTGATCGCGGGCTACGTCGCCGCGGCGGTCGATGCCACCGACGGCAACATCCGCAAAGCGGCGCGCCAGCTCCGTATCAGCCCGTCCACTCTTTACGCGCGGCTGAAGGACCGGAAGCCCGCGGCCTGACCCTCAGCCAACGACGAGCTCGGACCACGGCAGGGTACGAGGTGGAGCGTCGTCTTCGATGGCCGCATTTCGAAGAGATCGACTCAATGGCCGCGCTGCGCACGCTGGAACGCGCAGTCCGAACCGGCAAGACCGGATCCGATGATCTTGATTCGCATGGTTATGTTCAGGCTTACAGAGCCGCCCGCCCCCACCCGGTCCGCGCTACCCACGGAATTACACACAAAACCACGTTGTCATACCCAGCGGGGGCCGGTGTGGG
>JBBRMQ010000262.1:0-5696 GCA_038230775.1 Thermoanaerobaculia bacterium | reverse complement strand
GACGGACCAGATCGACGGCCAGACTGTCGAGGAAGCCTTGCGTTCCTGCGTAGACCGAGATGACCTGGAGGCCGACGCGCATCGGCGAGTACTGACCCTGCTTGAGGATCTCAACCAGACGGCGACCGCGGTTGAGCTGGTTCTGCGTTGCTTTGTCGAGGTCGGAGCCGAACTGCGCGAATGCAGCGAGCTCGCGGTACTGCGCGAGGTCGAGTCGCAGCGTTCCGGCGACGGCGCGCATCGCTTTGATCTGTGCCGAACCGCCGACGCGTGAGACCGAGAGGCCGACGTTGACCGCGGGGCGGACGCCTGAGTGGAAGAGGTCCGTCTCGAGGTAGATCTGACCGTCGGTGATCGAGATGACGTTCGTCGGAATGTATGCCGACACGTCGCCGGCCTGCGTTTCGATGACCGGAAGCGCCGTCAGCGATCCGCCGCCCTTCTCGTCGTTCATCTTCGCGGCGCGCTCCAGAAGGCGCGAGTGGAGGTAGAAGACGTCGCCGGGATACGCCTCGCGTCCTGGCGGGCGGCGAAGCAGCAGCGAGATTTCGCGGTACGCCTGCGCGTGCTTCGAGAGATCGTCGTAGATGCAGAGCGCGTGCTGGCCGTTGTAGAGAAAGTACTCACCCATCGCTGCTCCGCCGTACGGTGCGAGGTACTGCAGCGGTGCGGGGTCGGAGGCGGACGCGCTCACAATGATCGTGTGCTCCATCGCGCCGTAATCCTCGAGTGTCTTCACGACCTGCGCGACGGTCGACTTCTTCTGGCCGATCGCGACGTAGATGCAGATGACGCCTTTGCCCTTCTGATTGATGATCGTGTCGACGGCGATCGCCGTCTTCCCGGTCTGGCGGTCGCCGATGATCAGCTCGCGCTGTCCGCGGCCGATGGGAATCATGGCGTCGATGGCCTTGATGCCGGTCTGCAGCGGCTCTTTGACCGGCTTGCGATCGACGACGCCCGGCGCGATGCGCTCGATCGGATAGAACTCTTTGGTGGCCACCGGCCCGCGGCCGTCGATCGGGATGCCGAGCGGATTGACGACGCGTCCCACGAGTGCGGGACCGACGGGAACCGACATGATCTTGCCCGTGCGCTTGACCTGATCGCCTTCCTTGATCGAGTACGACTCGCCGAGGAGCACGCAGCCGACGTTGTCTTCCTCGAGATTGAGCGCCAGGCCGATGACGTCGTGCGGGAACTGCACGAGCTCGCCCGCCATGACGCGATCGAGGCCATACACGCGCGCAATTCCATCGCCGACCGAGACCACCGTCCCCACCTCCGCGACGTCCACGCCGCGGCCGAGGCCTGATAACTGCTGACGAATAATCTCGGTGATTTCTTCTGACTTTAAGTCAACCGCCATAATGTCTCCCGTTAAAGGATCACGTCAAAGACGTACGAAATTTCTCGATCTTTCCGTGGACCGAGGCGTCGTAGACCTCGCTCCCGATTTTGGCGACGAATCCTCCCAGCAGGTCCGGATCGGTCGTCACATTCACTTCCACGCGCCGGCCGAATTTCTTCTCCAGCGTCTGCCGCAGCTGCGCGACGTCCTGATTACTGAGCGGCTGAGCGGCGCGAACCTCCGCCGCCAGGGTTCCCGTGGCATTGCGCACCATTTCCGCCAGACCGTCGACGATCCCCCGCAGCTCGTTGATCCGGTGATTGCGGATGAGAACGTCGAGAACCTTCCCGGCGAGCTCGGAGAGCCCGAGCTTTCCCGCGATGCTCTGCGTCACGCCACTCTTCGCCGCGAAGTCGAATCCCGGATTTGCGTAGAGTTCCTGCAGATCGGTCGCGCCCTTGCGCACCTGTTCGAATTGCTCGAGCTCAGCGCGCAGCGCGTTCGCCTTCTCCGGCGACCCGGTCACCTCGAAGATGGCCTTCGCGTACGGCCGTGCGAATCGACGGATCATGAGCGCACTCCTTCGACTTCCGCCAGGCTTTCCTGGAACAGCTTCTGCCGGTCGGCGTCGGTGATCTTCTCGCGAAGGATCTGCTCGGCACGCTGTGCCGCGAGCTCGCCCGCGTAATCGGTGAGCTCCGTGCGGGCCTGGCGCAGGCGGTTGTCGACTTCGCTCTGCGCGTTTGCGATCAGCTTCTTCGCCTCCGCCTCTGCCGTGGCCATCAGCTCCCGCTTCTGCTTCTCGCCCTCGGTCTGCGCCTTGTCGCGGATGGCCTGCAACTCACCCTCGAGCCTCGAGAGGCGGCCCTGGATGTCGGCCGCCATCTGGTCCGCTTTCGTGCGCCGCTCCTTCGCTTCCTCCGCAGTACGGCGGATCGCGGCGGTGCGATCACTGAACGCGCGCTTCACCGGCCCGCCTAACAGATACGCCAGGAAGCCGAAGAAGAGGAACATGTTCACGAGCTTCCAGATCCAGTACGGAAGCCCAAGGAACTTCGGCTCTTCGTGAGGGCCGCCGTGTTCTTCGTTCGGGTGGGTGACCTCGTGGCTTGCTTTCTCCGCTCCGTGCGCCACTTCCTTCGCCTGCTGCGCATGCACGAACAACGGCAGTGCGAGGATGGCGAGAAGAATCAGGAGCCTCTTCAAAGCGATCTCCCGAGGATGCGTTCGGCGGCGAGACGGGCAAGGGAGTCGGAATCGCGCACGATGCGCTCGCGCGCCGCCGCCACATCCTTCGTCAGCCGCGCCTCGGCTTCCGCCACCAGGCGTTTCGCTTCATTGGTCGTGCGTTCGATGATCCCGGCGCGATGGGTCGCCGCCTCGGCGCGGAAGTCGTCGCGCATCTTCGCCGCTTCGCGCTTCGTCCCGTGCATCTGTTCTTCGATCCGGGCCGTCGCCTCGTTGAAGCGAGCCAGCGATTGTTCGTAGGTTTCGGATGCCGTGCGCGCGTCGTGTTCGCGCTCTTCGAGGACCCGGTTGATCGGGCCGACCAGAAACTTGCTCACGACGAAGTACGTGGCGATGAAAATCGCCATCACCGCGAGCAGAGAAAGATCGGGCATCAGGTTGATTTGCATACGTTTCTTTGGATCCGGGAAGCGCGCCGACGGGCCGACAATGGGCCTTTCCCGAGGCCGCAGCTTTTTACCACACCGAAACAAAAGTTGTCACCTGACCGGTTGTGCGTGGGCGTGAGCTATCGGGAGATTCTCGACAAGGCCGACACCCATTTTCGAGAGGTCGTGCGGACCCAGCCGCTACAACTGCAGTGCAACGGCTGCTCGCTCTGCTGCTATGGCCTGTTTGAGATCGGGTCGGGCGACATTCCTGTTCTGGCCGACGGCTTGTCCCAACTACACCCGTCGCGGCGAAAATCGATCATCCGCCGGGCCGTGGAGATTGTCGCCACCGGGCATCCAAACCTGCGCGAGGCGTCCGTTCAGGAGAAGGGTGACTTCTTCCGTCGCACCGCCGATATCCGCTGCCCCAACCTGAGCGACGAAGGACGATGCCTCGTCTACGAACACCGGCCGCTCGTCTGCCGCACCTTCGGCGTCCCGCTCCGCCAATCCGACCGCTACATCGGCGACGTCTGCGATCTGAACTTCAACAGCGCATCGGACGAAGAGAAGATGGACGCGGCGTGGGACCTCAATCTCGAGGATGAGCTCGGACCGGATGACGAGTACACGATTCCGGAGGCGATCGTGGCGATCGCGCGCTTGCGCGGATGGCTGAAGTAAGGACTGAGGACTGGGGACTGAGGACTGAGCCGGAAAGCAAGCGCTCGTGTCATCCCGAGCGAAGCGAGGGATGCCCTCCGCATCTCCGCGGGGGATCCTTCGCCGCCTTCGCGGCTCAGGATGACACTTGAGGAGCGTCCTCAGTCCCCAGTCCCCAGTCCCCAGTCCCCAGGCCCCAGTCCTCAGTCCTCAGTCCCCAGGCCCCAGCCCTCAGTCCTGGTTGAAGTGAGGCAGCTCACACATCGCGTCTTTCTGCAGGCCTAACATCCTCCACTCACAGAGAGCGCGGTAGCGAAGAACCTCAACGCAGGAGCTTCGCGATGTTTTGTCCGTTTTGCGGAATCAAGAACAACCCCGAGTTGCAGACGTGCTTCATCTGCCAGAAGAAGCTTCCGTCGCTCGATAGCGAGCCGCCGATCGCGCGGCCGCGTACGATCCGCGCGTTCCAGCCCCGGCCTGCGGAGACCGCGCGGTTTCGCGAGCGCTTGCTCGCCGCGGCCCTCGATCTTCTGTTGATCGCCGCCGTCATTGTCGTTGCGGGCGCCGCGCTCTGGTCGCGCGTGACGGTCGTGCGCAGCATCAGCATGGCGATCGTGGTGGCGTGTGCCGTCGGCGCGGCGGCGCTGGTCGTGTTTGGCTACACGTGGCTCTTATCGGATGCGACGATCGGAAAGGCGTTCGCCGGAGTCCGTGTGGTGCGGCGTGAACAGCCACTGTCGCTCGCGCGGCGGCTTGGCGTCATCGCGCTTTGGATTGCCACCGTCGCCGGCGCCCTGTGGGGAGCGTTCGCGATCTGCCCGCAGTGTTTCGGTCGTTAGGCCTTCGCCGCGATGTTGGTGACCGTGCCGCTCTTCCGGTCGCCCATCGTGCAGTTGCCCTGGAAGATGGCGCCCTCTTCGATGACCAGCGCCGGCGTGTCGACGTCGCTGTAGACCTTGCCGTTGCGATGGATCTCTACGCGCTGCGAGGCCACAATCTTTCCGATCACCGTTCCACTGATCGCGATGCTGCCGACGTGCACATCCCCTTCGATCGTGGCGCTCTCGCCGACGATCAACTCGTTCTTCGACACGATCTTTCCGTTGAACCGGCCGTCGATCCGCATCGTGTCTTCGAACTCCAACTCCCCTTTGAACGAAGATCCTCGGTCGAGGAACCCGTTCAACTCACCGCTGCCTTTTCCCTTCATCGTCGTCTCCCGGTCAGGTCATCAAAAATGCGAATCAAGTCATCCTCGCTCGCGAAGCGGACGTGGATCACTCCGCCGCGGCGTTTGCGGTCAATTTCTACTTTCGTCCTCAGACTGCGCGTCAACTTCTCTTCGGCGTCGCGCGTGAAGACATCTTTTTCTTTCTGCGGTTTCTCCGCGGCTTTGGGCGCGGATGCAAGCATCTCGGTCTGCCGCACATTGAGGTTGCGCTTCACGACGCGCTCGGCGAGCTGCGACTGTTTCCTGGCGCCTTCGACGGCGAGCAATGCGCGCGCGTGTCCCATCGACAGCTGTCCGGACGCCAGCAACTTCTTCACCGGATCGGGCAGCTTGATGAGACGCAGAAAATTTGCGACCGTCGAGCGCTCTTTGCCGACGCGCCGCGAGATCTCCTCCTGCGTCAGGCCGAACTCCTCGTGCAACTGGTGATACGCGATCGCTTCTTCGATCGGGTTCAGATCTTCGCGCTGAATGTTCTCGATGAGCGCGATCTGCAGCGCGTCACCCTTCTGCGTTAGTTCCTTAATTACTGCCGGTATGGTTCGCAGGCCCGCTTTCTGCGCCGCGCGGAACCGGCGCTCGCCGGCGATCAACTGATACTTATGATCGCCGCTGCGCGTGACGACCAGCGGCTGCACGATGCCATGCTCGCGGACACTTCGCGCCAGCTCCTCGATCGATCCTTCGTTGAACGTCTTGCGAGGCTGATAGGGGTTCGGAGTGATCTGCTCGATCGGGATGTTCGCGAGACCCGAAGGCGAGGCAGATGCTTCGCGCTGCGGGATGAGCGCGCCGAGTCCGCGGCCTAACACTTTCTTCTGATTCATTCGAT
>JBBRMQ010000261.1:0-5698 GCA_038230775.1 Thermoanaerobaculia bacterium | reverse complement strand
CCTCGATCGCGTATCGGTTGCAGGGTGCAACGGCCGCCATCGCAGCATCCATCCTCATCCTCGGCAGCAAGGCGGCGCTCGTGAATGCGACCGATCTCGAGCCCGAGACATTCCTGCTTCTGTTCAGCGCGCTCGGATTGATGTTGATCATCAGCACACGTGGATCGACGCTCTTTGCGTCGGGTCTGGCGTTCGGTGCGGCCGCGGCGTTTCGTCCGGTCGCTCTCCTCGCTGCGTTGGCGCTGTTCGCGTGGCTCGTGCTTTCTGGGGCTGCGGCCTCTCGGGCCGCCGGCGGGCTGAGAGCCCCCCGCCCCAGTGGAGCGCTCGGGTTTCTGATCGGATTGATGCTGCCGGTGTTCGCAGTGCTGCTGGCGAATCGGGCGATGACCGGAAGCATGCTGCTCATGGATCCGGGCACCGTCTTCTACGAGGGGATGAATCCGAATGCTACCGGTTACGAGGGCGTTGCGCCGCGCATCGTCAAAGACATCGAGCCCACGATTCCCGGCTCGGACACGATGCACGTTGCCTATCGCATCGTCGCGTCGCGAGCCCTCGGACGGCAACTGAGCCGCGAGGAGGCGAACCGCTACTGGTCACAGAAGGCGATGTCGTTCGCCGCGACGTATCCCGCGCGAGCGATCACTCTCGTGTTGCGGAAGATGCGGCTGCTGGTTTCCGCGTACGACGCCTACGACGTTCCTTCGATGGTACTGAAGTCGCGCGCCCTCGGCGGACTCTGGATCTCGTGGGCGCTGCTGATGCCGTTGGCGATCGCCGGCATGCGCGCCCGGCGAGACCTCGCGCCGATTCTCATCTACACCGTCTGCGCCGCGGTATCGCCGGTCGCGTTCTTCGTCACTGCGCGCCACCGCAATCCTCTTCTCATCAGCCTCGCGATCCTCGGCGGAGTCGCTGTGGCGACGCGATGGCGGTCGATCGTCGCGATCGCGTTGGTGATGCTCGTCGCGATCGCGCTGAGCATTCAAGGCGACCTGCAGCGCGAAGATGACTATCTCTGGACGGCGACGTTCGAAACGGGTCGCGCCATGGCGGCGAACGATCCGGCCACCGCCGCCACGTGGTTGCCCGAAAGCGTCCCACCATCGCCGCCGAACGTGCTGCATCCCGTCGCTCTTCGCGAATTGAGTCGCGCGAGCTCGCCGTCGCGATCGTTCTCCATCGCCATCGCCCTGCTGCAGTCCGGCGATGCGGCGACCGCGGATCAGATTCTCGAACGCCTGCAGTCGATCGACTTTCACCCGTTCCGTCGCACGCGCGGCGTCAGTTCCATCGCGTACTACCGTGCCCGGGCGTTGTTGCGACTTGGTCGCGATGCGCTCCCGCAGATCGCGCGCGCTCGGGCGGAGGCGCCGGGCGACGCAGAGGTGCTGGCGTTATCGACGGTCGTGGAAAGCAATCCGGCGTTCGCCAGGCAACTCGACGCACTGCATGACCCGATCACACGCGAACGCGCGCTGGCGCGGGCACGCGACGCTGTCCGGCGCTGAACTACAATCACGCGCCGCACATCCATGGCCAAGCCCGACTCCGGCGAAAAGCTCATCGCCTCGAACAAGAAGGCGTACCACGACTACTTCGTGCTCCAGAAGTTCGAGGCGGGCATCGCCCTGACCGGAACCGAAGTGAAGTCGTTGCGTGAAGGGCGGGCTCAGCTCAAAGACAGCTACGTCCACGTCGAGCGCGGCGAGGCCTACCTGTTTTCCGCACACATCTCTCCCTATACACACGGCAACCGCGAAAACCACGATCCCGAGCGCAAGCGCAAACTGCTCCTCCACAAGAGCGAAATCGAGAAGCTGCACGTGCAACTGGTGGAGAAAGGCCTGACCATCGTTCCGCTGCGGCTGTATTTCAAAGGCGGCAAGGTGAAGGCGGAGATTGCGGTTGTCCGAGGGAAGAAGCTGTATGACAAGCGTGCTGCGGAGAAAGGCAAAGAAGCAGATCGGGAAGCGGCGGCGGCGATGAAGAGTCGGGGATAGATGAGAAGGTGGGAAGTCCGACTCACAGAATGCAGAATGCAGAATGAAGGCTCACGCTTGGTTCATTTCTGAATTCTGCCTTCTGCATTTGAAACCTTCCCAACGTCTCAACATCCCAACTGTGTGGTATTTCAGCCACACCTCTGACTCATTCCGACCACGAAATTGACGCAGAACCGGATGTACGTAAGTAGCTAACCTAAAGCAGCGAAGATACTTAACAAATAGGCGCTGCGTGGCACTCCCTCTGCTCGGTTGGGCGTGGACATGTACGCACAGCGCAAGACGATCAACACGAGCGTCAGCATTACCGGCATCGGCCTCCACTCGGGCATCTACACCACGGTCGAGCTTCGGCCGGCGAACGCGGGCAACGGCATCACCTTCGTCCGCGCCGACTTGCACGGCCTGAGGATTCCGGCGCTGCAGGCTTCGACCACCGCTCTCGACTACGCGACGACCGTCGGTCGTGATGACGTCTCGGTCGGCACCGTCGAGCACCTTCTGTCCGCCGTGATGGCGTGCGGCATCACCGATCTCGAGATTCACATCGACGGCCCCGAAGTTCCCATTGTGGACGGCAGCGCCCTGCCGTTCATGCACCTCATCGACGCCGCCGGGGTGCGCGAGCTGAACGCTGAAGTGCGCGTGCTCCGCCTCAACAAGACGATCGAGATCACGGATGGCGACAAGTCGATCCGCATGAAGCCGTCCAACCGCCTGATCCTCAATTACAAGATCGACTTCGATCATCCGTCGATCGGCAGGCAGTCGTTCCACTTCGACTATCACCACGACAGCTTCCTGAAGAAGGTCGCGCCCGCGCGGACGTTCGGTTTCATGAAAGACGTCGAGAAGCTTCGCGCCGCTGGCCTGGCGCGAGGCGGCTCAGTGGAGAACTGCATCGTCCTCGACGACCGCGGCGTGACGAACGGCCCCTTGCGCTTCCGCGACGAATTCGTCCGCCACAAGATCCTCGACCTCCTCGGCGACCTCGCCCTGCTCGGGCGTCCGATCGTCGGCGAGATCACCGCGAATCGTGGCGGACACGCGCTGCATTCGCGCTTCGTCGCGGCTTTGCTGCAGGCCGCCGCCCAGACCGACGACGCCCTCGGCGAGGCCGCATCGTCCGAGCCGGCGTTCGCCTGATGACGGTTGGTGTGGTAAAAAAGCCACACCGTGCGCCGCGCCGCTCTCGTATCCATACTCTTTCTCCTTGCGGCCACCGCTCGCGCGGCTGATCCGAAGATCGACCGCCTCACCGCGTCGGTAACCGGCAGCAAGGTCTCGGTGCATTTCGCGCTCGAGCACGGTTTCGAGCGGGAGCAGACTATTCAGGGGCTGCAGAGCGGCGTGCCGACGAGCTTCGCCTACATCGTCGAGATCTATCGCGACCGGCCGAACTGGTTCGACGAAGGCATCGGCCGCTCGCGCATCGAGGTCATCGCCACCTTCAACTCCGTCACGCGCGAGTACCTCATGAACTATCGCCGCGACCGGCGTCTGGTGCGCTCGGAGACGTTCAACGACCTCGCCGCGCTGCAGCACCACATGACGAACATCGACGAACCCGACCTCTTTGACATCGGCGAGCGTCCTCCGTACAAGCTCCGCGTTCGCGTGAAGGCCGATCTCATGCGCGGATGGCTCCTGTACTTCATCCCGTGGGAGTTCTCGACGCGCTGGAGCTCGATCCGCGTCGCAGCGCCGGAGCCGAAGCCGTGAAAGCGCGCGAGATCGTCGAGCGGTATCGCAAAGATCCGCGCGTCATCATCACGCTTCCGGTCCTCATCCTCGCCGCCACGAGCCTCATCTACTACGCGGTTCAGAAAACGAAAGAGCTCTCACCCGAGGCGCTGAGCAGCCAGGTGCTGCTGTTCGTGTTGTGGAACATCAACCTGCTGCTGATCGTCGGGATCGTCTTCGTCCTCCCGCGCGGCATCGTCAAGCTGGTGCTGGAGCGCCAGCGGGGGATCATCGGCTCGCGGTTCCGGACCAAGCTCGTCGCGGCGTGGCTGGCCACGTCGCTGGTTCCGGTCATCGTGCTCTTCATCATCGCGACGGACCTGCTGCGCGTCTCGATCGACCGCTGGTTCAACACGCCGGTGCGCACGATCCTGCAGAACGGCGAGGCGATCGCGCAGATGGCGCAGGATCAGGCGGCCGTCGTCGCGGGGGATGCGGCGCGCGAGATTGCGGCGTCGCCGGCGGCGACCGATCCGGCTCAGATCGACGCGCTGCTCACGCGCATGCAGCGGTTCCATTCGGTCGATCTCGTCGGCGTCTATCGCGACGGCGAGATCGTGAAGGTAGCCGCCAATCCGCGCGCGCCGATCCAGGAGGTCGGCGAGCCATCGCAACGATTCTTCGACGACGTCGCCAGCCGCGGCTCCGCTGTGAAGCTCGACGTTGGAGCCAGCGGCAAGTGGATCCGCTCCGCCACGCGCATCGGCAACACACGCTACGTCGCCATCGCCGGCGTGTTCATTCCCATCGCCATGAGCCGGCTCATCGACGAGAGCATCATCGCCAACGAGAATTATCGCCAGCTCGACTCGCAGCGTCCGGCGCTCAAGGCTTCGCAGACCTCGCTCTTTCTCGCCGTAACGCTCGCCATTCTCTTCGGCACGCTCTGGACCTCGATCTACGCCTCGCGTCGCATCACCATTCCCATCAAGGCGCTCGCCGAAGCGACGGGGAGGATGGCCGAGGGTGAATACGGATCGCGGGTGGAGGTGGTGGCGACGGACGAAGTCGGCCGCCTCATCGATTCGTTCAATCAGATGTCGCAGCAGCTCGACGAGCAGCGGCAGGCGCTGACGCACGCCAATCGCTACTTCGCGACGGTGCTCGACAGCGTCTCGGCCGGCATCATCGCCTTCTCCGACACCTTCGAGCTCCTCGGCATCAACCGCTCGGCGCTGCAGATCCTGCAGATCGACCAGCCGGCCACTCGCGCTCCGCTCGGCGCATTCCTCGGTGACGAGCTGTCAGTGCTGCACGACGCACTGCGCGAGCTGACGGGCCGCGGCGGCGCGCGCAATCGCGAGGTGACGCTGATCCGTCGCGGCGAGCTTCGCTATCTCGAGCTCGCAGTGGAGCGACTGTCGGGCGGAACGATCGAAGGGTGGGTGGTGGCGATCGAGGATTCGACGCAGCTCGTGCAGGCGCAGAAGCTCGCGGCCTGGAACGAAGCCGCACGCCGCATCGCGCACGAGATCAAGAATCCGCTGACGCCGATTCAACTCTCGGCCGAGCGCATCGCGAAGAAGTACCGCAACGGCGACAGCGATGCCGGCGAAGCGATCGACGAGGGAACGCGCACGATCATCTCCGAGGTCAGTCAGTTGAAGCGGATGGTGGATGAGTTCTCGCGATTCGCGCGCATGCCCGCGGTGCATCTGCGGCACGCTGGGCTCGCCGAGATCCTGCAGCAGGCGGCGAGCCTCTATCGCGACGTGAAGCCGGGAGTGAGCGTGTCGGTGACCGTCGATCCCGACATCGAGCTGCTCGTCGATCCGGAACAGATCCGGCGAGCGGTCGGCAATCTCCTGAAGAATGCCGTCGAGGCCACCGAGTCGGGCGAGGTGCAGGTGTCCGCGCGCCGCGCGCCCCATCGCGTGGTGATCGAAGTCGCCGATCCCGGGCGCGGTGTTCCCGATCGCGACAAGGAAGAACTTTTTCTGCCGTACTTT
>JBBRMQ010000260.1:0-5700 GCA_038230775.1 Thermoanaerobaculia bacterium | reverse complement strand
GGGCCGTACAGCCGCTCGTGGTACGTGTGCGCATCGCGGAAAATCTGCGGGAACGATCCGAGATCCTTGTGCGCGACGATGAGGTTGACGCCGTAGAGAAACGCGGCGTTTCCGTCGAGCGTGCGCAGGTTGTCGGAAAACAGGATGAAGAACGACTTGCGGCGGTCGGAAGGCATCAGCGAGATGATCGGCCCCATCGCCTCCAGCGGCGGCGGCGTCACCTGAGCCGGATTGAGCATCACCACCGGCGGGAACTCCTGCATGAAGTAATCGCGCGCCTGTTGCGGTGTCGGCGCGTAATACACGCCGTAGCCGGCGACCTTCGCCGCCTGTCGTAGTCCGGGATGATCCGAACCGACGATCATCGCCTTGAGCCCGAAGGATTCCTCTTCTTCAGCGTTGCCGAACGCCGCAGGAACGTCGGCCACAGCCTGCACCGGTGCCGGTGAAGGCGCGGCGCCTTCCAGCTTGCGCCGGTCGACCGCAAGCTTCGTCTTGCAGGCGGGACAGGGAAACGTGACTTCTTTCATCGGAAGCTTCGTCTCGTCGAGCGAGAGAGGCTTCTGGCATGAGGTGCAGATGATCTTGATCATTCGCTATTCCAGCAACGAGAGCATGGACGATTCATCTTCCTTCTTCTCTTCGGTCCCGCTCGTGGGCTCATCCGACATCCGCAGGTTGAGGTTCGTCGGATTGGTGGCGTAGGCCAGCGCGATCTCCTTGGTGATCACTCGGCTGTTCCACAACTTCTCGAGCTCGTCATCGAATGTCTGCATTCCGTCGACGGAACCATCATGCATTGCATCCGTGAGCGATCGCCCCTCGTTCTCGCCTTTGAGCACGTAGTCGCGGGTACGCATCGTCGACTTGAGAATCTCGAGGACGGCAACGCGCCCGCCGCCGGTCTTCGGCAGCAGACGCTGCGAGATGACGTAGCGGAACGATTGCGCAAAGCGGGTGCGGACCTGCGGCTCCTGATCCTTGGGGAAGACGCCCACGATTCGATCGACCGTCTTTGCGGCGTCGATCGTGTGCAGCGTCGACAGCACGAGGTGGCCCGTCTCCGCCGCTTCCATCGCGATCTCGATCGTCTCCACGTCGCGCATCTCGCCGATGAGAATGACCTTCGGCGCCTGCCGCAGTGCGGCGCGCAGGGCCAGCGCGAAGTTCTTGGTGTCGGATCCGACCTCGCGCTGGTTCACCGTCGACTTGATGTGGCGGTGCATGTACTCCACCGGATCCTCGATCGTGAGGATGTGATACGCGTAGTCCAGGTTGATCTGATTGATCAGAGCGGCGAGCGTCGTCGATTTGCCCGACCCCGTCGGACCGGTTACCAGCACGATCCCGTTCTTCAGCTTCGGGATGTTTCCCAGCTCGGCAGGCATATGCAGCGACTCGAGCGACGGTATCCCTTCCGGAATGACGCGCAGAACGATCGCGTACGTTCCGCGCTGCGCGAAGATATTGACGCGGAAGCGCGTCTTCTGCGGAATCGAGTATGAGAGATCCGCCGATCCGTTGTTGATGAGCGTCCGGGTCAGCTCGCGGTCACCGCGCAGCATGTGGAGTGCGATCATCTCGGTCTGATAGGGAGTCAGGCGCGGCAAACCCGGAAAATTCACTGGTGTCAGAGCGCCGTCGATTTCCACCTGCGGTTGCCGCCCGACGGAGAAGTTCAGATCGGAGACCCGATCGGACATCTTCAGCATCGCCTCGAGAATGGCGTCTAGGTTGAAATTCTTCATGACCCCCCCGGTCTGGAGAACGGGATTGTAATCGAACCGCTCTCGACCTCCGACCCCCGAACCCCGATAATCCGCTCCGTGGCTCTCATGGCAATCGACTACGGCTCGCGGCGGATCGGTATCGCCGTGAGCGATTCCGGCCTGCTCGCCACTCCCCATTCCGTCGTCCGCAACGAGGGCGACATCGTGGAACGCCTCGCCGAGCTTGCCCGCCAGCTCGACGCCGAGACCATCGTCCTCGGCCTCCCCCGCCGTCCGAATAGTGATCGGCACGAGGCAGCGTTTCGCGACCTGGCGGAACGGCTGCGGCAGAAAACCTGCAAACAGGTCGTGCTCTGGGACGAGACCCTCACGACCGCTGAAGCCGCGGACCGGCTCCGCGAGGCGGGCCGCCGCGACAAGAAGGACATCGACATGCACGCCGCCGCCGTCATCCTGCAGTCCTACATCGACGCCAACGCCGCGCGGAGGACACCATAGCGCGCCGGCGAGGCGGGGCGACCGGCTGCCGCAAGTACCTCCAGTCGCTCGGCACCATTCTCATTTTCGCGATCATCCTCCTGATCGGCGGAGGCTACTTCCTGTTCCGCGCGGTCACCGTTCCGTACAAAGGATTCGCCGGCCCGGCGAAAGACATCGAAGTCCGCAAGGGGCAGCGCACGTCCATCATCATCCGGCACCTGCAGGCGGCCGGCGTCGTGCGCGACGCCTACATTCCGCTCATCTACATGAAAGTCGTCCGCCACGGCGAATCGATCAAGGCCGGAATCTACGAGTTCACGAAGCCCGCGTCGGCCGCCGACGTCGTCGACAAACTGATCCGCGGTGATGTCGTCGCCAGGAGCGTGACCCTCCGGGAAGGGCTCGACCGCTTCGCCATCGCTCGACTCTTCGTCGCCGAGGGGTTCGGCAAGGCCGCGGAGTGGGACAAACTCACGGCGGATCCGGAGACAATACGCGACATCGCCCCGCAGGCCACCTCGCTCGAAGGGTACCTCTTCCCGGACACGTACAAATTCAATCCCGGCACTCCATCGCGCGCGATCCTCGCTGCGATGGTCGCGAACTTCCGCAAGCACTTCGGAGGCGAGATGGCCTTGATCGCCAGCGGACTCAATCTCCATGAGACTGTCACGCTGGCCTCGATCGTCGAGACCGAGGCGCGTCTGCCGGAGGAACGGCCGATCGTCGCCTCCGTCTACCTCAACCGCCTCCATCGCCAGATGATCCTCGGTGCCGACCCGACGGTGATCTACGCGCTGAAGCTCGCGAATCGCTGGGACGGCAACATCCACAAGGCCGATCTCCAGATCGATTCGCCGTACAACACCTACCGCATGCACGGTCTGCCGCCGGGCCCGATCGCGAATCCCGGCCTCGCCTCTCTTCGCGCCGCGTCCGCGCCCGCCACAACGAACTTCCTCTACTTCGTTGCCAAGCACGACGGCTCCCACGCGTTTTCCACAAACCTCGAAGAGCACAACCACAACGTGCAGGTCTATCAGGTGCAGTGGTTTCGGGACCATCAGCCTGCGGCTTCGCCGCGTTGACAGTTGACGGTCGCGCTGCCGGCTCGTGCTTCTGTCAACCGTCAACCGTCAACGCGCCGCGCAGCGGCGCAAGGTGGATGGTAAACTCCACCCTTCCGGAAAGCAGACGAAAACATGGCGCCGAAGGCGAAGCCATACGATCAGTTCGGTCCGTACATCCTTTTCAAGAGGCTCGAATCTGACTCGCTCGGTGATCTATGGCGTGCCGCTCGAATCGAGGGGAGCAACCAGCTCGGACCGGTGGTGGCGCTGCGACGGCTGTCGGGTGGCGACCGTCCCGCGATGCTGCAGAGCGCCACGGACGCGCGCGCAATCGTTCCTCTTCTGAATGGCACGACGTTCGTGAAGAGCCAGACGATCGACGTTGAAGATTCGGTTCCGTTCATCGCCTGGGATTACGCGGGCGGACGCTCGCTGCGACACGTCGTCGATCGCGCGCGCGGCGGCGGCGGTACGGCACCGAATCCCATTCCGCTCGACCAGGCCATCCTGATGACCGAGCGCATCGCTCTGTCGCTTTCCACGCTGTCCGAGATGCGGTACGGCAGCGAGCGCCTCACGCACGGCGCGGTGATTCCGCAATTCATCTGGGTCACCGACGATGGCGACATTCGCGTGGCCGGACAGCAGCTCGGAAAAGGCATCACCGCATCGCTGAAGGACTCGACGGTCAGCGCCGAGATCGGCCGCTATTTCGCTCCGGAATACCGCGGCGGCCCGGCCACGAAATCGTCGGAGATCTACTCGCTCGGCGCGATTCTCTTTCTTCTCGTCACCGGCGCGGAGCCTCCCGATCCGCTTTCCGTCACTGCGTTCGCCGCAGTCATCCGCGCCGCGAAGACGATGGCCGGCCAGCCGATTCCGCTCGAGATCCGCACAATTCTCGACAAGTCGCTCGTCCTGGATCCCGCGTCGCGCTACGCATCGATTGGCGACATGAAGCAGGCGCTCGACGCGCTCTCGTCAAAGTATCCGGCGACGAGCTTCAATCTCGCGTTCTACCTCAGCACGCTCCTGAAGAAAGAGTTCGAGACCGAAGCGCTCGATCGCGAGAAGGAGTCGAAGGTCAGCGTCGCCGCTTACACCGCGATCCATGTGCCGGGGCCCACGTTCGCTTCCGCGATCGACCAGCGGACGAAGAGCAGAACTCCGCTCATTGCGGCAGCGGCAATCGCAGCGGTGGCGATCGCCGGCGTCGCCGCGTACATGATGATGAAGCCCTCGCCGGCAGGACCGGCGTCGCGAACCCCGGCGGCCGTCGCGCCGCCCCCGAAGCTGGCGCCGATCCTCTCCACTCCGGCGCTCGCGTCGACCGTTCCACCGAACGCGATGCCGGCCGCGCAGACCGTCGCTACCGATCCCAAAGCAGCGAAGAAAGCATTCGAGGATGCGGTCAATCAGAAACTGCAGTCGGAGATGCTGAAGCTGCAGTCAAACTTCACGCGGGAGCTACAGCAGAAGAAATCGAAGAACGCTCCCGTGGTAACCGAGGCGCCGGCGCCGACGCCGCAGGCGGCGGAGGCAGGCGCGCCCTCGGCGGCGGCGCTCGATGAGCGGCGTTTGACGACGGCGCGGCCCGAGCCGGCACCGCAGCCAGCCGCTCCTGCAGCCGCTCAGCCGCAACCGCAACCTTCCGCTCCGCAACCTGTCGCGGCACCCGCCCCCGTTCAGCAGGCGGTGCGCGAGGGCGACGTCGTCGATGTCTCCGACCTCGACACGATGCCGCACCCGCTGCGGCCGCCCATGGTGGCCTATCCTCCGCTCGCGCTCCGTCAGCGCGCGGAGACGTCCGTCATCGTCACGGCGCTGGTGTCCGAGAACGGCGACGTGCTCGACGTCCGCGTTCTCCGCGGCGACCCCCGTTTCGGTTTCAACGACGCGGCGTTGCGCGCGCTGCGCAACGTGAAGTTCTCGCCCGCCATCAAAGACGGGAAGCGCGTGAAGACCTGGTTCCCACAGACGATCAATTTCAAGCTTTAGAAGGCTCTGCACCAGTGGGGTGGACCGCCGCGAGTGTCATCCCGAGCGTAGCGAGGGATGACATTCGCGAAGGCGACGCCCTTTCCACTAGAAAGCGGAGATCCAGCCGATCGACTCCACGCGTGAGCTCGCCCGTTCGTGCGACCGTCGCTTCGAAGTAGCGCGGCCGGACGAGGAGATCGAGGCTCGCACCAGGACGGACGAAATTCCTCGACGGCGCCGCGCCCGTCACCCCTTCGGCTAGTAGAACGCCAAAGGATCGGCGAAGACCGACTCGTCCCAGTCTCAGAAGGAACGGGACAGCGCCCACCATCGCGTTACCGCGGTCCCCGGCGTCGCGATCGGAGCGCAAGCCGCTGGCGCGACGTCAGACTCACCAATCCACCCACACGGTCGGGAGTTGCGTCCTCTTGCCGCGTCCG
>JBBRMQ010000259.1:0-5790 GCA_038230775.1 Thermoanaerobaculia bacterium | reverse complement strand
TTCCGGACCTTCGTTCTTTGTGGGAGTGCCGCTCCGTTTCTCAGCCGCTTTCCGAGCGCGCTCCTTCTGCTCCTCGTACTCGCGTCGCAGGTCGGCGAACGTTTTCACGGTGTACGTCTTTCGCTCGAAGTCGAGTGTGTAGACCTTCTCTTCGCCGAGGTCGATGATCTCGCCGCTGTCGTTGGTGCGGGTGAGCTTGCGATCGCCGCGGACCACCGTGGTGTTGGTCGTGCCCTCGCGAGCGGTGCGGGAGAAGACGTTCACGATCGCTCCGGCCGCTCCGGCGATGTGAAACTGCGTCTTCTGTTCGATGTGGATATCCGCGAGGCAGATTCCGGCGGTCAGAGCGGCCGCGGAAGTGATGGTAATCAATGTTCTCATGTCCGGCAGGGTAGCGACAGCTTCGGACCGCTGTCAATCGGTGGTACCTTGGTACCATGGTACCTATTGAACGTGTCCAGACTGGCGTGCGCATCGAGAAACGGCTTCTCAAAGTGATGAAAGGCCTGGCGGAATACCACGACCTCTCCCTCGGCGATCTCATCGAAGGGGTGATGCTCCATGCTTTCGAGGGCAAGTCACCCTTCAGCCGCGAATCGAGGCGCAAGATCGCCGAGTTGCGCAAGGTCTACGGCCTCGAGCTGCACGCGTCGGACTCCCACAAGCTGATCGAGCAGAAGGCGCCAAAGAAATGACCTCATCGGAAGGTCCGCGTTCTCCAGCCGGAATCGAGCGCTACTACCGGCCGGAGACTCTGAGCTCCGATCGCGCGCGGCACACCTTTCTCCTCCCAGATCGCATGATGTACGAAGGACTTCGTTGACTTTACGAAACACTTCGTATAGCTTCCCGTAATGAGAGGTGACCCCATGATGGATCGTCAGCCACCCCGCCCCACCGATGCAGAACTCTCGATTCTGCGAGTCCTCTGGGAACGGGGACCCAGCACCGTTCGCGACGTGCACGAATTGCTCAACCAGGTGTCGCCAACGGGCTATACCACCGTCTTGAAGCTGTTACAGATCATGACGGAGAAGGGCCTCGTCGTTCGCGATGAATCCAACCGGGCGCATATTTACGAGGCCCGTCACAGCGAGCAGAAAACCCAGCGCCAACTCCTCGACAATCTTGCGGACCGCGCGTTCGGCGGATCGGCGGCGAAGCTCGTGGTGCAGGCTCTCTCGGGACGCAAAGCGAGCACCGACGAATTGAACCAGATTCGCGCGTTGCTCAACGAGTTGGAAGGAGACGTTCAATGAGCGCGATCTTCAGCGGACCTCTTGCGCAGGCCATCGGTTGGGCACTTCTGCATCTGTTGTGGCAGGGCGTGCTGGTCGCAGCGATCCTCGCGGCCGCGCTCGCCCTGTTGCAACGCCAGAGCGCGAACGCGCGCTACCTCGCCTCGTGTGGCGCGCTCACGATCATCGTCGCGCTCAGCGTCATCACCGCCTATCGAGCCTACGAACCGATTCGCGGCTTCGGCCCGTCACTCTCCGCGGCACCGATCTCTTTCGCCGCGGTTGCCACGGACGTGATGATCGCGCCAGGCTCCAGTGCCACTGACGGCGTCGCGTTGTTCACCAGCTATGCGAGCTCGCACCTTCCGCAGATCGTTCTCATGTGGCTCGTCGGTGTGACCCTTCTGTCCGCGCGACTGATCGCAGGATGGATCGGGGCGCATCGTCTCGCCGTCCGCTATTCGCATCCTGCCGAGGCGAGGTGGGAGCGCGCGATGGAGCGGATCGCGGAGTCGCTGCACCTGCGAAAGAGCATCCGTCTGCTGGAGTCCGCAGCGGTCGAAGTACCGACGGTCGTCGGCTGGCTTCGTCCGGTCGTTCTTCTCCCCGTGGCCACGCTGTCGGGTCTTTCGACCGATCAGATCGAGATGATTCTCGCGCACGAACTGGCGCACATCCGGCGTCACGACTTCATCGTCAATCTGCTGCAATCGACGGTCGAGACTCTCTTCTTCTATCAACCCGCGGTGTGGTGGATCTCGCGCCGCATCCGTGTCGAGCGCGAGCACTGCTGCGACGACCTCGCGGTCGCCGTCTCCGGGGATCCGATTCGATATGCACGCGCACTCACACGCTTCGAGGAGCTGCGGATCGGTGCCGCGCAGACGATTCTCGCTGCCAGCGGCGGATCGTTGCTCTCCCGCATTCGCCGGCTCGTCGTCGTTCACGGCGAGTCCGCCAACTGGTCGTCGCGCTGGGCCGCTGGAACCGCTCTGCTGACGGTCGTCGTCGCACTGCTCATCGGACCCGCGTTCCCGCTCTTCGCCAAACACGAGGAGAATCCGCCGCCTCCCGCGCCGAAGGCACAAGCCACCATTGATTCATCGAAGACAGTGATCAACGTCGACGCATCGAACGATGAAGGCGATGTGAGCGACGACGTCGAGAGCGACACGCAGAATGACGACCCGGCGGACGTCGAGGCTCCGGCGCCTGCTCCGCAGGTGGCGCCGAGACCACGGATGTTCGAGTACCGCAATATTCATGTCACACCAATGGCGGTGGTGGCGCCGGTGATCGCCCGCGCCCCGATGATCGCCGCACGCGTTGCGGCCGCGATGGCGCCCATGGCTCCAATGGCTCCAATGGCTCCAATGTTTATGCTCGATGGCGAGTCCGACCACAAGATCGTCGACGAGAAGAAGCTCACCGTCGATGACCTCATCGCATTGCGCTCATCGGGTGTGACGCCGAACTACATCCAGGAAATGCGCGCCATGAGCCTCGGCACGCTGTCGCTCAACGACCTCATCGCCATGCGAGTCCAGGGTGTCACGCCGGATTACGTCCGCGGCTTGCGAGCGGCCGGAATCGACGTGCGCTCCGTCGACGCCGTCGTCTCGATGCGCGTGCAGGGTGTCACGGGCGATTACATCCAGGGCATGCGCACCGCGGGCTACGACAAGCTCTCGGCGCAGGATCTCGTGGCGATGCGCGTTCAAGGCGTCACTCCGCGCTACGTTCAGGAAATGGCGAACGCCGGATACAAGAACCTGTCGCCCAAAGAGCTCATCGAATTACGCGTGCAGGGTGTGCGCGCCGAATTCGTCAAGAGCCTTGCGGAAGCGGGTTACACGAATCTGACGGTTCGCGATCTCGTCCGGCTCGCGGCGAGCGGCGTGAATGCCGAGTTTGTTCGTGAGCTGGCCAAGTACCGCGCCAAACCATAGTCCGGAGATCAGGAGGATTGCGTCATGCGTCGTTGGTTGCTCTTCGTGTATCTATTTCTTCTCGCGTCGACAGTCGACGCCTCTCCCCTCCGCGGTACCTGGCATCTATCGAACGATGATCGCCGCGTGCAGCTCGAGCTCAGCTACGACCAGAGTCATTACGGTCACACGATGTCGATCGAAGAGTTCCGCGGCCTGAGCGCCGCCGACCTCAATACCAGCACCGAAGCGCCGGCGAAGTTCCAGTTGGTGCGCGAGGCGGGCACGTTTGACTTCAGCGGCACATTCGCCGGGGGTGACGGCGTCGGACGTTTCAACTTCACGCCCGATCCTTCTTACACCAGCCGTCTCCGCAGTCTGGGCGTTTCCTCCGACGAGCTCACCGACGAGCGCCTCTTCTCTCTCGCGGTCATCGACGTCTCGTCCGCGTTCATCCGTGAGATGCAGTCGCTCGGCTATCGGGAGTCCCTCGATCGCTACGTCGCCTTCCGCATTCACGGCGCCACCCCGGACTTCGTTCGCCAGATGCAGTCTCTCGGATACAACAACCTCTCGAGCGATCGGATCGTCGCGTTCCGCATTCACGGCGTGACTCCCGACTACGTCCGCGAGCTGAAGGCCTCGGGCTACGAAAACATCGAGTCCGATCAGCTGATCGCCTTCCGCATTCATGGCGTCACGCCGCAGTTTGCGAAAGATCTTCGCGACATGGGCGTGCGAGACCTCTCGGCCGACCGCCTGGTGGCGATGCGCATTCACGGCGTCACCTCGGACTTCGTTCGCGAGCTGCGCGACCTCGGCTATCGCAATCTCTCGTCCGACCAGCTCGTCGCGATGCGCATTCACGGCGTCTCGACGCAGTTCATTCGCGAGCTCGCCAACGCCGGGTACCACGACGTGCCGGTCGAAAAGCTCGTCGAGATGCGGATCCACGGCATCGACGCTGATTTCGTCCGCAAGGTCAAATAACCTTCCCTCCTTCGGCCGCCCGCTGAAACGGTGGGCGGCCATCCTCCACCATTAATACAGTCCGTGTGCGACGGGTCACGGCTTCCGCAGAGTTTCCCGATCACATTGATTGAGGTAGACTTCGCTAAGTCCAAATAACCCGAAAACGTGGCCCCGCGGCTCTCCGCTGCTGCGCTGCGTCTTGTCCGCGAACTCCAGGAGGCCAGATTTGAACCACGAGACGACGGTTTCGCTGCAGCGGGAGCCTGCTCCGAGGCGATCGATTCTGTTGGCGTCGTTCGGTGTGACTTTCGCGTCGATGATCGCGATCGTGACCGTGCTCGTCTTCTCGGGCACGAGCGCCAACGCTTCAACGTACGCTTTGACGAGCAGCGGCGTGACCTGGAACGCGGCGTCGTGGACCTGTACGGCGGGCGCTCCCGGCGCGACATCCTGCGGCGCGTACCCTGGATCGAGCGGCACCGCGGGAGACATCGCGAACATCAATAGTTCCGGCGGCACCGTCACCGTCAACAGCGTGATCCCGAGCGCGGTTACTCTGAATCTCAACTGCACCTCCTGCACCCTGAACATTTCGTCGGGAACGCTGGGGCTCACCGGCTCTTCCACGATGACCGGCAGCACGCCGACGCTGCTGATCTCGGGCGGAACGCTCAACCTCGTCAACGCTGTCGACACGCTGCAGGTGCCATTCGGCGCCACGCTCAGCTTCACGAGCGGCACGTTAGGCGGCCCGGGCGCGGTCAACATCGACGGCGCGCTCAACTGGTCCAACGGCACGATGTCCGGCGGCGGCAATACGACCCTCGGCAGCGGCGGAACGGCGACGCTCGCGGGAGGCACAACGATCCTGAGCAGTCGCACCTTCGACAACAACGGCGCGGTCAACTTCACGAGCGTCGGCCAGTTTCAGATCAACAACGCCACGTTCAACAACAACAGCACCGGTGTGTTCAACGCCCAGAACGTAGCGTCGATCTGCTGGTGTTCGGGCGCGGCGGGCACCTTCAACAACGCGGGACTCTTCAAGAAGACCGGCGGAGCGAGCCCCACGTCGTTCGTGGGCAATGTCGTTCTAAACAACACGGGGACCGTAGACGCGCAGGTCGGAACGATCCAGATCCAGAGCGGAACGAGCACGGGAACGTTCAAGACGACGACCGGGACCGCGATCGAGTTCATCGGCGGCACCCAGACGCTGAACGCCGGCGCCAGCTTGACCGGCACAGGCACGTTCTCGATCGCGGGCGCGAACGTCCTGTCAAACGGCATCACGACGACCGGCACCACGCTGTCCTTCACATCAGGCACCTTTGATGTTGGCTCGAATGTCAGCTTCGTCAGCTACTCTCAGAGCGGCGGCACGCTGAGCGGGGCCGGAACCGTCACGGTCACCGGGTCGGCGTCATGGTCGGGCGGAACGATGGCCGGCGATACCAGCCCCGGCACGGCCACCATCGGAGATTTCATCGTCCCCGCCGGAGTCACACTGTCCATTCCGTCGGGCAACGTTTACCTGGACGGTCGCAAGTTGACCAACCAGGGACTGGTCAACGCATCGGGCACACTCAGCCTGTACCACGTCGCCGTGTTCGACAATCAGGCCGGCGCGACGTATGACCTGAAGAACGACT
>JBBRMQ010000258.1:0-5872 GCA_038230775.1 Thermoanaerobaculia bacterium | reverse complement strand
GTCGAGGCGGGGCTACGAAGTTATGTTGCCCTCGCCCCGCGCAGCGGGGAGAGGGTGGCCGAAGGCCGGGTGAGGGGCCGCGCGTTCGATGGCGCACTGGATCATCTCAGCCGAGACTCGGTGCCCCTCATCCGGCCGTTGGCTAGCAACTACCTCAGCAGCTTCAGCGAGGCCATGAAATCGTTCGATCGTCCGGCCCTCGCGTAGCCGACTGATAGCATCGACTCCAGATTCGAGAACAACACCATCGACAGGTCGATCTGACCGCCGATGTCGTGGACGCTTCTTCCGCCGGTGCGGAGTGCTGACGTGAAAAGATTCACGCGGGCCCAGTTCGCGTACATCGACGGCACGCCGAGGCTGCGGAAGCGGATCGGGGGGAGGTCCCACTCGGCGGTGCCCTTCGCGAAGCCGGTGCCGCCGACCTCGTTCAGATCGAGGCCGGGGAAGGCGTAGTACTGGCGGTAGCGATGCGCGTCCTGATCGTCGACCCAGTTGTTGCCGAACGCGCCGAAGAAGAAATTCGCGAATGGATTCTCGCGATCGCCGAACGATTTGCCGGCCGCGCCGCGCAGCCAGATCGAGGAGTGCTCCAGCGGGAGCAGCAGGCCGCGGTCATACGTGCCGTAAAACCGCGGGAAGAACTTGCCGTTGACGCGATTGCCGCTCGTCGCGACGGTCCACTGATACCCGTACTCCTCTTCGACGGCGCCGAGCGTCTTGCGCACGTCGTGGTAGTCGAGATGTCCGCCGACCGTCGCGTATTGCCGAAACGGCGCGCGAACGTTCTGGTATTCGGGAAGCGTGTCGAGGCCGTTGTAGAACGCACCGCTGACGGTGTACTCCAGCATCCGCGGCCGCTCGAAGATCAGGAACTTGTGATACGAGACCGCAGCCGCGTCGCCTTTGCGACTGACCTTCGTCGGCCCGAACAGATCGTAGAAGTCGCTGGCGTTGTGCTGCAGGCGCAGGCGCCACGGCGACGCCTCGAATTCGAACTTGAGATGCAGCTTCTCGTTCTTCGGCGAGACCGCTGCCGTCAGATCCATCGAGCGCAGGCCGAGCGGATCCGAGATGTTGAAGCGCAGGCCCGCGGCGACCGTGTTCTTGTAGCCTTCGAGGACGGGGTAAATCGATCCGATGCGCATGCGCCGCAGCGGCCGGTACGGCCCCGCATACGTCGTCACCTTGTCGAGATTCACGCGCGCGGGCGATCCGGCGTTCCACGTCTTGACGATCGGATGCTTCTCGACGACTTCCTGGCCGAGGTAGTGGACGGCGTTGATGTCGTCACGGGTGGCGATGGCGACGCGAACGGGCGCGAACCCCTTCGCCGTGTACGCGTAGGCGAGAAGCGTGTCGCCGGAGATCGGAATGGGGCGGAAGAGTCCCGACTCGACGTTGGTGAGCGCCTCCATCTTCCGCTTCTCGAGGTCGTAGCGGAACACGTTCGACACGCCCGTGAGATACGACGTTCCGTACAGATAACGCCCGTCCGCGGAGAACACGAAGTTCGAGGGGATGTTGTTCTCGAACTCGTGCAGCACGTCGACGTGCGAGTCGTGTTTCAGGAGATTGTCGATCTCCATCTTCACCAGCCGCGTCGCGCCGGTGATGTCAATCATCGATGCGCTGATCGTCTTTCCGTCGGGCGAGACGTCGAGGTCGTAGATGTCTCGGCCATAGTCGAGGGTGAGGATTGGCTGCCACTTGTCGTAAGGCGCCGGGATGCGCACGATCGTCGAGAATCCGTTGTGGTGCTGAATGCCCCACACGGCCTGATCGACGGGATTGACTGCCAGATCGCCGGTGCGGGAGTTCTTGAGCAGTCGCCGGCGGCGGCCCGAGGTCAGGTCGAGCTCGTTGAGGTCGCGCCATCCGCGGGAGTTGTTCGTGGTGTAGAAGATCTTCCGTCCCTTCGCGTCGTAGGCCATCGACGTCACGAAGTAGAGCGCCGGCGCGACGACGTCGGTCAGAGGCGTCATCGCGCCCGAGTCCGTGTTGATGGCCACGATCTGCGGCTTCTTCGCGGGCCGGTTGATCGCGGCGTAGAGCAGATGGCGGTCGGCGTCGTAGAAACTGCGCGAGACGGAGCCGAGGATCTCGTGATTGATCCGGGGAGTGGGTGTGACGGGATATTGGCGGATGAGAGCGAGGTTCGCCTTCTGCCAGTCGTGCTCCCACGCGATCCAGTCGCGCCAGGCGTCGTCGAGAGTGAGCGCGAAGACGCTCTTGAACTGCGATGCGAAGTAGCGCTTGCTGCCGGGGGTCCGGTTGAACCATTCGATCAGCTTCTCGGGGCCGTACTTCATCGCGATGTACGTGACGAACCGCGTGCCGTACAGGTAGGAGTTCTGGCCGATCTGGAAATCGATGGTCGTCCCTTCCGACTCCAGGCCCACGACGTCGTAGAAATAGTCGTTCTCGAGCACCTTCGTGCGGAACGCCATCTCGTCGTACCCGCCTAACGCGCGTCCCGCGCCGCCGGCCATCCACGTCTCCAGAAAAACGGCGATCCCTTCGTGATACCAGCGCGGCGAGTACCAGCGTGGGCTGGTCAGAAAGCTGTAGAACATCGAGATCGGCTCTTCCTTGATCGGCGCGACTTTGCCGCGAAAGAGCTTCCGGAAGCGGAGATCCATGCCGGCCCCCTTGTCGGTGGCGACGACGTGCACCAGCTCGTGGTGCATGAGCCAGTTCATCCGCTCGTTGGCGGGCATGATGTCGTAGACGTAGTCGAACGGCTCGATGCCGATGCTGACGTAATTCCACGGCACGGTCGACGTTCCGCCGTGGCCGAAGTCGCCGAAGTCCTGCATCAGGATGGCGACGGGCTCGGTCGGCGTGTAGTCGAACAGCTTTTTGTGGAACGCGAGCGAGTTCTCGAACGATCGCGCCAGGTGGTAGGTGAGATATTCGTGCGCCTTGTCGTAGTAGACGAGGTCGAGGTCCTGTGTGCGGAGCGAGTACAGCTGCTGCGCAGCGGCCGGCATCGCCACGAGAAGGCAGAGAAACAGTTTTTTCAAGTGTGAGGGGATTGTAGCGGAAGGCGCGGAAAAGGGGACGGGCCGGAGCCCGTCCCCACAACGTGATTTACTGCTTGATCGATGCGAGCTCGTTCGCTTCGTTGACGAGCTGCGCCTCGTTGGAGAGCGCAGCGGCGAGCGCTTCGTTGTGCAATGCGTTGCCGAGCTTCGCGGCGGCGTTCGCGATCTCGCTGTCATTCGCGAGATTCGAATAGAGCTTGTTCGCCATGTCGGCGTGCGCGAGCATCGAAGCTTGGAGCTGCGGGCCGATGCCGTACTTCGCGTACTGGGCCTTGCTGGCTGCGAACTCGCTCATCGCCGCGAGCTCCGCCTGGAAGCTCGATGCGGCGAAGGACGAGAACTGCTGCTTGCTACCGGCGAGCTGGTTGTTTAGATCCTGCACGGCGCCAGCGCAGCAGGGCGACGACCCGAGTTGACTCGCTGCCAGCTCCGACTGCATGTGCGCGAGCCCGGAGGCCATCGACACGCTCGATGCGGTCTGGGCTTCGACGTTCAACAGCGCCGCGTGTGCGAGCTTGTTGGCCGCATTTGCCACTTCCTGGGCGCTCGACATGCGGTTGGCCATATCGATGTTCGCCGCCGCGAGGTTGCCGACGACGTGCGATGCCGCTTCGATCTGCGAGAAATACGCTTGCTGGCTGGCCAGATCGAGGCTGGCGTACTCGACGCTGTTCAGCGCCTGCTGCACGCCTTTGAGCGCCGACGCGGCCTGCTCACCCTGCAGAAGGAGGGCGCTGGCGAGATTGTGGTCGGCACTCTGGAGGATGATTGCCGACTTGCTTCCCATCTCGTTCGATTGCGTCGCGTGCTGCAGGATGATCTTCGACGCCGCTTCAGCAATTTTCGCGAACCGTGCGTTGAACTCCTGCATCTGCGCGCTCGACAACACCTGCGCTGCCTTCACCTGGGACGCCATCGCCTCGGCCTGCTGCGCGAGGTTGATGTCGTTCGCCGTCTTCGCGGAAAGCTCGATTGCCGCGAGACCCGACTCCATCTGGTTCGCGTACTGGCTCTGCAACTCGTTCGCGAGCTCGGTCGCTTCCTTCGTGACGCTGGCGGCTTCGTTGTTCGAGGCGAGCAATGCGCTGAGCGCCTGGAACTTGGTCGCGTCGTTGAAGAAGTCTCGATACAGCACGCTCTGCTGGTTCCGGCTCTTCTCGTTGCCGAGGATCACATCTTTCTGAGCGATCTGGGGAGCGTGATGCTTCTGCACCGCGCCGATCGCGCCAGATGCCTCTTCGCTCCGGAAGTTGGGTGGCCACATTGCGATGGCCGCGACCAAAACGATCGCCACTACACCGAAACCGACGAAGACTTTGGTCCGATTAGGACTGCTCATGCGTGCTTCCTCCTGTGAATGAAGTACAACGGTTGGGTGAATAAGTTGGTCGGCCTCAACGGAGGTCGATCGCGGCTGATAACTGTTTGTGATCCGGAAGACTTAAACGTACCACGGCCTGTCCCGCCGCGCGCCGCCGAAGGACGACGCCGTGATTGCGGAAGGAAACAGCGGTTAGCCTCGCGCGGTCCCAGTCGATGATTCCGCGCGGCGCCTCGACCAGGAACAGCTCGCCGTTTCCACGAACGGTGAGTTCAGCGCCGTCCGACGCAATGTGTGCGATGACGGGCGCCTCCTCGACGTCGACCGCAACCATCGACGCCGCGGCATTGCGCTGGGGCGGAGCGGCGTGCCGGATGGCGAGCACAATAATAATGATGGCGGCCGCCGCATAGGCGAAGGCGAAATAGCGCTTCGGAAACGGTGCGCGGACCGGCTTGAGCCGGTCGGCCGGCTGAAGCCGGCCCTCACACTTAAACCGGATCTGCGCCATCAACGTAGCCTTCAGCCCCGGCGGCTCGACCATGGGCATCGAGTCGAGCTGACGCTCGAGGTCGTCAGTGCTGTTGAACGGCATAGCCCCTCTTCCCCAGCGCGTCGCGCAGGATCTGCCGCGCGGTGAACAGGCGCGACTTCACTGTCTTCTCCGGCAAGGTGAGGATCTCGCCGACTTCCAGATACGACAGATGCAGGAAGTGACGCAGGATGATGACCGCGCGATAGTTCGGGTCGAGCTTCATGATTTCCTCGTGCAGGTGAATCCACCCCTCGAGCTCTTCGAACTGTTGCGCAGGATTTGCCTTCTTCGTCTCGAGATTGTCGCTGAGCGGTTCATGGTGATGGCGCGCTTTGACGTGATTGATCGCCTCGTTGACGGCGACGCGATAAATCCAGCTGAAGAACTTGCGCTGCGGGTCGTAGGTCGCCAGGTGCTCGAAGGCCTTCATGAACACCTGCTGGCAGACCTCGCGCGCATCCTCCGCGTCGCCGACCATGTGAAGGACTGTGTTGTAAATCGGCCGCTCGTAGCGATCGATCAACAGCCCGAACGCGTCGATGTCTCCATTGAGGCACCGCTCGACTGCCATCCTGTCGTCTTGCTCCTCGTTCATGAAGTACAACCCGATCGGGCGAAAGTTGGTCAGGAGATCTCGAAAATCTGATCGAAGCCTGAAAAGCGGAAGACATCCTTGATGTGACTGTTGACGTTGATCAGTTTCAGCGACTGCCCCTGCTGCGAGAGCCGCTTCTGCGCCGCCAGGAGGACGCCGAGGCCGGCGCTCGAGATGTAATCGAGCTTGCCGAAGTCCACGGTTCTTCCCTCTCCGAGCGACAGAAAGACCGCTTTGGCCTTGTCCGCCTGTGCGGCGTCGAATCGCCCCGAGAGAATCAGCTCCTTGTTGCTTCCTTCTCGAATGTCGAACATGAATGTCATCCCACCCGTTTGTGCATGGTGACCGTGCCGACGCCATTTTCATGGACGTAC
>JBBRMQ010000257.1:0-5878 GCA_038230775.1 Thermoanaerobaculia bacterium | reverse complement strand
CACTCGCAACCTGTTGCATCGGATGCCGTACATGAGCAGATGCGCACGCTCGTGCTCCTCACTCTCCTCGCCGTCGCTTCGCCCGCTCAACCCGAAACGTTCTGGTATTCCGCGATGAGCCAGAGCGATTCCGTACGCAACAGCACGCAGACGAAGGTCTTCAGTCATCACATCGGCAGGCAGGCCGAGGGCGCGAGACTTCGCGTCACGTTGAAGCTGAGCTCCGGCGAAGCGGACGTCAAGCTGATCGACGGTCAAGGGACGCAGCGATTCGATCAGGTCTTCCACGCCGGAAAAGCAAACATCGAGGAGACGTTCAAGGGCGCCGCCGGCGACTGGAAGGTGCGCGTCGACTTCAAGGGCGCGACCGGCCACTATTCGATCAAGCTCGTCGCGTTCTGAATGTTCACCGTCTGACACCTCGGCCCGAGTCTGTGAGTGCAGCCTCTGTGTGTGGGCTTCTGAGTGTGGCTTCTGTGTGTGGGCCGGCTTCAGACGGCCAGGATGACGATGATGACCGGCTAGAGCCGGTCCACACACAGAAGCTGCACACAGAAGCTGCACACAGAAGCCGACCAGATGTCGGGTTCGTATTCGAGCTCCTCGAGATCCGCGCTCACCGCCTCGAGTTTGCCGCGCTGGCCCGTTGACGCAACCTGGTTGCGCTGAGCGTCGATCCCGCCGAGCGTTTCGTGCGGAACACGATGGAGGCGTCGCCCAGCACGACCGTCTGTCCTTCTTGAAGAACGGCGCGCTCGTGAAGGCGCACGCCGTCGAGAAACGTGCCGTTCTTGCTCGACAGGTCTTCGAGGATTGCGCCATGGGGACCGATCTCGATCGTCGCATGCTTTCGTGACACCGTGTCGTCATCGATCTGCACATCCGCGGAAGCGTCGCGGCCCAGGACGTTCTCGCCCGCGCGAAGAGGAAGGTGACGGCCGCGAAACACAACGAAGCCAGCCGACGGCAGCGTCTCGTCGCCCGCGACTTCCCCGCAGAACGCGTAGCCAAACCCATGAACGGTACGGATGAACCGCGACTTGCGGGCGCGCTCGCCGAGGGCCGCGCGCAGTTCATTGATCAGGCCCGCGAGATTCGACTCGTCGACCACCGTGTCATTCCAGACCTGTTCGCACAGCTCGTGCTTTCGGAGCGGCCGGGGGCGATTGGCGATCAGAATCTCGAGCAGGCCGAATGCTTTCGGCCCGAGGTGCACGGTCTGCTCCCCGTCGTGGAGCTCGCGTTTTCCGGGATCGAAGACGAAGCGGTCGAAAGTAACGCGCACCTCGCCATTATCACAAGGAATCGAGGAGCGATCGCAACCGCGCCTTCCTCCGCTCCGCCGCCGGCTCGCTCCGAGTCTCCTCGGCGCGACTCGCGGGTTCATCCGCCTTCTCGACCGGCCTGAACGCCGTCGGCGTGTTCTCCTGGCTCACCTGCTGCTCCTCGGTTGCCGCCAGCCCGAGAGCGACGATCTTGCGAAGCGTGAGCCGCTCCAGCACTTCCTTTACCGATCGCGCCCGCGTGTTGCGGTCCTCCTCCAGCATCGATGCAAGGAGATCCTGGAGATTGGCCGGCAGACGGGCGTGCGCCCCGACGATGTCACGAACGCGGATGGCGGAGTGTTTCGCCATCACCGCGCTCAATCCGTCGGCGCGGAAAAGCTCCTCGCCCGTCAGGCAGTAATAAAGGATGAGACCGATCGAGTAGACGTCGCTTCGCTCATCGAGCTTCTCGCCCGCCAGTTGCTCGGGACTCATGTAGAACGGCGTGCCGACGACGACGCCGGGCTGCGTGAGCGACGCATCCTCGACCGCGCGCGCCAGGCCGAAGTCCAGCACGAACACGTCCCCTTCGATATCGATCATGACGTTCTCCGGCTTGAGATCACGATGGATGATTCCCTTGCTGTGAGCGTGGGCAACCGCGCGGCTGATCTCCACCACGATCGAGATGGCGTCTTCCTGCGGCAGCGTGTGCCGGCGCGAGACGACGGCGCGCAGCGTGGTTCCTTCGATGTAGTCCATCGAGAAATAGGGGTAGTCGCCCATGGTCCCGACTTCATGCACCGAAACGATGCGCGGGTGACGCAACCGCGCGGCGATGCGAGCCTCGCGGCGAAAGCGCTCGATGAACTGCTCGTCCTGCCAGCGGAACTCGGGGACGATCTTCAGCGCAACGTCGCGGTCGAGCGCGCGCTCGCGTGCTTTGTAGACGTTGCCCATGCCTCCGCGGCCGAGGAGCGATTCGACGGAGAAGAGCTCGTGAAAGGCCTTGCGCACCGCGTCGAGCTCGGGATCGACGCCCGTCCGCGTGACGGTCCGGTTGAGCGATCCGCCGCAGGCGTCGCAGAACTTCGCGGTATCGCGGTTTTCATGTGAGCAGAGGCTGCACAGCATGGTGATCTCCTAGGTTCGCGACGTGGGACGCGTCGCGCTGATGAAAAAGTACGCCATGTAACTGACCACGAGAACTGTCAGCCACACAACCAGAAGCACAGGATTGTCGATGGCGCCGGAGAGCGCCGCCCACGATCGCTTGGAAGGAAAAAACATGAATCGCGGAATGGAGCCGAAGAACTCCTCACGGCCCGCACTGACCAGAAACGCTGAGATCGAGAGCGCATAGAACAGAAGTCCGCTTCGCAGTCCGCGCGTCCGCGAGGAAGACGCGGGCGCGACGAGTTTCCACGCGGCGACCGTGCTGCCCACGATCATGAGAACGAGAATTCCCGCTTCGAGAACGAGGAAGAGTCGCGTTGGCAGCGGGCTGAGGGCCGCGACCGCAGCAAGCACCGGAAGACAGCAGAGATGCAGCATGAAGGTGGCGCACAGAATGCCGCTCGCCTCACCGAAGAACTTTGAACGCGGTCCGATCGGCGCGGAGTCCATCAAATCGGAGGAAGGCGCTGTCGAGTCGGTGCCGAAGGGCTTGCGCGAGCCGAACGCCTGCGCCGCGCCGACCACGATGAGAGCGTGGAGCAGCCAGGCCACGAACGCCGCCCCCGCATTCCACGTCAGACGAACGTCCGCTTCCAGGAGAAACTGGCGCTCCGAACGCGTCTCGATCAGTAGCGCGATCAACGGTGGAATGACCGCCGCAACGAAGATCGGCGTCCCTGACCGGATCGTCGTCAGCAGCCGGTATCGAACGAGGGCTAGCTGGCGCATCGCCGCTCCAGCAGAATTGTGGCGATGGAAAAGCAGACGGCCGCCACGATCAGCGGTAACGTCAGTTGGATGGGCCCTTTCGCCTTTTCCATCCACGGAATGAGCACAAGGCAACCGAGATAAGAGCAGACGATCATGGCCGGCTCAGCCGAGATCGTGACGACCATCGCTCCGACAGAGCTCGACGCGATTGTCGCGGTCAGCATCTTCACCGTGATCAGCCCGATGTTCGGCGGAAGCGTCGTCGTCAGAGCGGTGATGAGTACGATGGCGCTGATCCACCCGGCAAATCCGATCGCAGCAGCAAACAGAACCAGAGACAGCATGATGACGACGGGCCGCGCGGCGAACGCGAACAAACCGATCGAGCGCGACCGAATCTCGGAACGGAACGTCCAGAACGCGGGAATCGCGGCGAAGAGCGCGCAGACCGCGCCGGCGATGCCCGCCGCGGTCGCCGCATTCTGAGCCGGAGTGTAGTGCGGGTTCAGAAACATGGGAAAACGCAGGTGGAAGCCATCGAATGTCACGCCCGACAACGCGGCGACCGGCACGATCATCGGTGCGCTCAGGAACGCGGCCAGCGTCCCGTCGCGCAAGCTCTTCAGAGTCGCGTAACGAAGAAGCGCCCTCATGACATCTCCTCCTGGTCCTCGATCGACTTCGCGAATTCCTGCTCCAGCGTCGAGCGAACCTGGCTGACCTCACACACGTCGACTCCCTGAGCGACGAGCTCGGCGACCCATCGCGCGCGCTCCGCAGGCGACAACTCCCCTTCGACCTCGATGGACGTTGGACTGCTGCCCACGATCTGACCACGGACGCCGGACAGGATCGAGATCGGGCGCGAAGCAGCGGTCAGTCTCCATCGCGTGGTCGAGCGCATCTGCTTCCGGAAACCCGCGATGTCACCGCAGAAGATGACACTGCCGTTCTGGATGACGACGAGCTCGTCGCAGATCTCCTCAAGATCGGCAAGCACGTGCGACGAAAGGAAGACCGTCTTTCCGCGCTCGCGCAGAAGCCGCAGAACTTCCTTGAGCTCGACGCGCGCGTGCGGGTCGAGGCCTGCCGCGGGCTCGTCAAGGATGAGGATGTCCGGGTTGTGAATGAGCGCGCGGGCCAGCCCGACGCGCTGCACCTCGCCGCGTGACAGAGCCTTCATCCGACGATCAGCGAGCTTCTCGGTCCGCGTCAGCAGCAGCGTCGTATCGATTCGTCGCTTCCAGTCCGCACGCGGAATCGCATAAATCTCGGTGAAGATGCCGAGGTATTCGCGAAGCGTGAGCGTGGCAGGGAGCTCGAACAGATCGGGCAAAAAGCCGATCCGTCCCCGGATGGCATACGGGGTTTTCTGCGTGTCATGGCCGAGGACCTCGCAGCGCCCGTCGTCAGGATGCATGAGCGTCGAGACGATCTTGAGTGTGGTGGTCTTGCCGGCGCCATTGCGGCCCACGAATCCGGTGATGGTTCCTTTTGTGACAGCGAATGATGTGTCACGCAGGGCCGTCACGCTGCCATAGCGCTTCAGCAGTCCCTCGGCGATGATCGCGCGTTCTGTCATGAGGTCTTCTCCTGCACTTCGATCCACATCTCAAAGAGCGGCAACACCGGCGCGCGAACGGGGCTCACCGTCACGTTGACGATTCCGCCGGAAGCGGCGATCGAACGGAGGACGTCGGACGAAATCACGTTGGAACCGTTATGTCTCGCTCCCGGCAGACGAATCGCGCCGTTCGCCCATTCGATATCGAGAGGTGCTTCAGCGAGAGTCCCTGGAACCTTGATCAACGCGATCTGATTCGAGCGCAGGCTGTCAGGCAATGCGAACGCGCACGACAAGCGACCGTCGGGAAGCTTTCGAAGATCACCCCTGATCAGGAAGCTTCCCAGCCCGGCCGCAGGCAGAACGGACAAGAAGGTCATCGATCCCCGCAGATCGCTGAATTTCGGGATGACGATCCTTGCCGATCCTCCTGCTGACTGGTCGATCTCACGGCGAAAGGTCCAACGCCCGGCAGCTTCCCAGTCGTCCCGGCTGTACAACACTCCCAACGACGTCGCGTCAGCCGCCGGCCGCTCTTCCATTTCCCCACCGCCGAAATCGCCCGCAAGACTCGTTCTGGCGCGCTCGGAGTGATCGATCCTGCCTGTCAGAGGCTGCGGTCCATAGACGAGTTCCTGGCGCCACACCGCGCTGATATCGGGTGCTACCGGTTGTCGCATGACGAACTCGCGCGCGCCTGATGAACGCTGGAACACGCGGCGCTGCGCGACTACGACACCTGAGATGAACATGAGCACCGCTGCAGCGGCGACGAAATGGTTCCGGCGAAGCAGCGACCACCATCCGGCGATCGCGATCACAAACGCTGCCGCAGCGAGCAGTCCCGTGCGGTAGTTGGTGATCCAGGATTCATTTTTTCCGAAATGCCAAAACTCGAGAGGCTGCGCACGATTCATGATGCGTTGCATCGAAGGGAGAGGCCGGCTCAATGCATCATCGTCAGCCACCCATGACACCGCGCCGGTCCGCACGATGTAGGGATCACGGGCAGAACCAGCGTAACCGGCTCCCGTTTTCGCTTCCCAGGACATCGATGTTGCAACGGCCGCTTTACGATACGGCCATGGCGATTGGTACGAGCTCGAGCTACGGCTGAACGTCACCGGAAGGAGAACACGGTCCATCTCGCCCATCTGTTGAT
>JBBRMQ010000256.1:0-5910 GCA_038230775.1 Thermoanaerobaculia bacterium | reverse complement strand
TTCAAAGTGCATCCGGGCTATCTCGTCGACGACCCCGACGGCTTCCACACCGAGCTCACGTCCGAAGTGCGCACGCTGGAAGGCAATCTTGATCGCTGGCTGATCGGCGGCTCGGAACGGTTCGCGAACGATGCGGCGGTGGGTGACGCGCTGGCGAAGCTCGCGGCGCATCCCGACAGCCGGCGCATGATCTCGCTCATCGGAGCGATTCTCGACACTCCCGGTCTCGCTGAACGATTGCTCCAGGTTCTCAACCCCGAGCTGGCGGCCAGGCCGCCGATGCTCCGCACGAAAAAAGGAGGCGATTCAAAGTGACGTGGGAATCCTTTTACCTTGGCTGCTTTGTCGTCGGTCTGTCGTTGACGTTCGTCAGCCTCGCGTTTGGTTCGCACCTGCATCTTCCGGTGCACGTGCACCTGCCGCACGGCTTTCACCTTCCGCACGTGAGCGCGCATCACGGGGGAGACACCGGCATCTCGCCATTCAACATGGCGACGCTGACGATGTTTCTGACCTGGTTCGGCGGGACCGGGTATCTGCTGACGCACTATCACAGCGCCGCGGCGACGCTCGCGCTGTTGATCTCGATCGCGGTCGGATCGGCCGGTGGATCGTTCATGTATCTCTTCATGTCGCGGGTGCTGATGGCGAACGAACGGCCGCTGCGCGCCGCCGACTTCGACATGCACGGCGTCCTCGGACGCGTCAGCATGCCGATCCGCGACGGTGACGGAACAGGGGAGTTGATCTACTCGCAACAGGGAACGCGCCGCAGCTGTGGCGCGCGGAGCGAAGACGGTGACGGCATCGAGCGCGGGACCGAGGTCGTGGTCGTGCGCTACGAGAGCGGCATCGCGTATGTGAAGCCCTGGGATGACGTGACTTCGCAGTCTTGATCACGCCGGCGCAGGCCGGTAAGGAGGATTTATGGTGACCCCAGTCGTCGTAATCGCATTAGGAGGAGTGCTCGCCTTCATCGTGGCGATGTCGGTGATCGCAACCTGGTTCCGCAAAGTGGGTCCGAATCAGGCGCTCATCGTGTATGGATTCCGCGGCACGCGAGTGATCAAGGGCCACGGCACGGTTGTTCTGCCGATGCTCGAGCATGCGCACGAGCTGTCGCTTGAGCTGATGTCCTTCGACGTCGCGCCGACGCAGGACATGTACACGAAGCAGGGCGTTGCGGTGACGGTGGAAGCCGTCGCGCAGATCAAGGTGAAATCGGACGGGGAGTCGATTCAGACGGCGGCCGAGCAGTTCCTCACCAAGACGCCGCAGCAGCGCGAAGGTCTGATCCGCCTGGTGATGGAAGGTCACCTGCGCGGCATCATCGGACAGCTCACGGTCGAAGAGATCGTCAAGCAGCCTGAGATGGTGGCCGACCGCATGCGGTCCACCTGCGCTGAAGACATGACGAAGATGGGCCTGGAAGTCGTGTCGTTCACGATCAAGGACGTGAAGGATCAGAACGAGTACATCACCAACATGGGACGGCCCGATGTCGCGCGCATCCGACGCGATGCCGAGATCGCTGCGGCCGAAGCTGAGCGCGATACGGCGATCAAGCGCGCGCAGGCGCAGCGCGAGTCCGCGATCGCAAAGGCGGAAGCGGATCAGGCTCGCGTCGAGGCTGAGACCGCATCGCTGGCCAAACAAGCGGACGCGCAGCGCGAGCTGGAAGTGAAGCGCGCGCAGTACATGGAATTCGTGAAACGCCAGCAGGCGCAGGCCGACAAGGCGTATGAGATTCAGACCAACGTGATGCAGCAGCAGGTCGTCACGGAAGCGGTCAAGGTGCAGCAGGTCGAGAAGCTCGAGCAGGTCAAAGTGCAGGAAGCCGAGATCACGCGTCGCGAGAAGGAGCTCATCGCCACCGTGCTCAAACAGGCTGAGATCGACCGCCAGCGCATCGAGACGCTGGCCAACGCCGAGCGTCAGCGCCTGATGTCCGAGGCCGAAGGCCACGCAGCCGCCACGCGCCTGCAAGGTGAAGCCGAAGCAGAGATCATCTTCAAGAAGGGTGAGGCGGAAGCCCGGGCAATGAACGTGAAGGCCGAGGCGTATCAGCAGTGGAACCAGGCGGCGGTCGTGGACAAGCTCATCACCGCGTTGCCGGAGATCGTTCGCGCCATGTCCGCTCCGCTCTCGAAGATCGACAAGATCACCATCGTGTCCACCGGCGATGGACACGCGGCGGGCGTGAACAAGATCACCGGAGACATGGCCGCGATGGCGGCCCAGGTGCCGGCGCTCTTCGAAGCGCTGTCCGGCATGAAAATGTCGGATCTGTTAGGCCGCGTGCAACCGATCGGCGCCGAGAAAATCGAGAAAACGACGGCGCCGCCGGATGCGAAGCTGCCGGTGAAGCAGCCGTTGGCGTAATTCGCAGGTCGCGAGTCGCGAGTCGCGGGTCGGGTTGGCTTTCCGACCCGCGACCACCGACCAGCGGCCTGCCAAGGGGTAACGATGGCACTCATGGAACGCGTATCGGCTCTGATCCGGGCAAACCTCAACGATCTGATCGATCAGGCCGAGGAGCCGGAGAAGATGCTGAAGCAGGTGATTCTTGACGTCGAGAATCAGTTGATCCAGGTGAAGACGCAGGTGGCGATCGCGATCGCGGACGAGCACCTGCTCGTAAAAAAGCAGAAAGAGAACGGCGCGAAGCACGCCGAATGGATGCGTAAGGCCGAGCTGGCAGTGGACCGGAAGGATGATGCCCTGGCGCGCGCCGCGCTGGAGCGGGCGGACGCGGCGCGTCAGACCGGGGAAGCGCTGGACGAGCAACTCTCCGATCAACGAACGCAGACCGAGACGCTGCGCTCGGCGTTCCGAAAACTCGAGCACAAGCTGGCGGAGGCGCGCACGAAGGTCGAGTTTCTGATCGCGCAGCACCGCCGGTCGCGGTCATTGCGCAAAGCGGCCGAGGCCGGCGTGGTCGTCGGCGAGAGCCAGCGAGAGCCTTCTCTCGTGTTTCCGGAACCCAGCCTCGACGACCGGTTTGCGCTCCTCGAGCGCTCCGACCGCATCGAACAGCTCCTGACCGACCTCAAGGCGAAGCGCGAGCTGACATGACTTGACGGCTTTTTCGTTGTAATCTTTAACCTTCAGATACGTGGAGGTTGGATGCGGTTCGGCTCAGTGGCCCCGTTCTGCATGATGTTGATGACATCCGCCGTTTCGGCGTCGGTCGAATACCCGACTGTCAAACCCACTCCACCTCCCTCGGTCATGAAAGCCTTCACGCCCCAGACGCGACGCGTGTCGAAGTCGGCGCGATTCCTCTCTTACCGTACGGTTGCGTCGCAGGTCGACAACCAGGTGCTCGCCAATCTGTTGGCCGACGCTCCGGTTCATGCCAATGACATCGTGGTGAGCGCGACGACAGGGGAGATCGGACGCTGCGAGTCGCACACCTGTCAGGTTCCGATGAACGTACGCGTCGACGGCGCGCAGGGTTTAGTCACGCTCACGTTTGCGGTGGCAAACTCGAAAGGCGAGTTGTCGGACCTGCAGCACGTCGAATGCAACGTCGGCGACTGCGTCGTTTCCCTCATCCTCGAGCGCGGCCAGAACACCATTTCCCTCGGCGTCCTCGACGGCCTGGCGCAGTCGACGGGATACACGACGATGCGTGTGAACGCCACGCAAAGCGTCGCGGACAAGGGAAAGACTGAGTGGTTTTAAGTGCGCGGCTGACGCCGCGCGTTGTCGGTTGTCGGTGAATCGGTTGTCGCCGCCACTTGCCGCTTTGATCACCGACTACTGACAACCGCTTCTCCCGTCCTGCTTTTGACAACCGATAACCGAGAACCGACAACGCGCGGCGAAGCCGCGCAGTTATGTTTCAACATTCAAAAACATGTACACCGCGGCGATCGAGAAGAGGACGTTCGCGCTCCACGCGGAGAGCAGCGCGGGCAGGTTACCCACCTCGCCGAACTTCGTGAAGATCGCGAAGACCATCCAATAGAAGATGCCGAGGACCAGGGCGATGCCGACGCCGTAGAGTGCGCCGCGCTTGCCAATCTTGAACGCGAACGGTAAAGCGATCAGGGTCATCACCAGGCTGAGGAACGGCCACGACGTCTTCTGGTACATCTTCACGGACAGCTCTTCCGCGGCGTAGCCGGACTTCTTGATCGTCGTGATGTAATCGCGCAGCTGTCCCAGCGTCATCTGATCCGGCGACTTCACCTCGGTCGCGAAATCCTCGGGCTTCTCGCTGTAGTAGAGACGCAGAGCGGTGGTGATCGGCGTGTAGACGGTCGTGCTGCCGTCGTCGCCGAACGAGCGCATCCACCCGTTCTCGAAGACCCATCCAATGCCATCCCACCGCGCGTGATTGGCGTAGACGCGGCGCGTCAGGCGGAACTCGGTTGGATGCAATTCGAAGATCGAGACTTGAGAGAGTTGCTTCGTGTTCCGGTCGTACGAGAGAAAGTTGATGATGTAGCGGCCTTTGCCGAGGAACCAGAGCTTCTGCTGTTGCGCACTGGAGACGGTCTTCTTGCCTTTGATCTTGTTCCGCAGCTGCTCGACGCGCTGATTCGAGTAAGGCAGGACGAAATCCAGCATCAGGTAGGAGAGGACGCTCATGACCCCGGCCATCACGATGATCGGGAGCGCCACGCGGTACAGGGAGATGCCGCTGGCCTTGAACGCGGTGACCTCGTTGTTTTTCGAGAGCATCCCGAACGTGACGAGCGTGGACACCAGCACGGAGATTGGGACGGTGTAGTTGAGGATCTGGAACAATAGAAAGCGGTAGTAGGCGAACACCGTGTGGAAGGCAATGTGGTGGGTGCGCAGATCGCCGCTGATGTCGGTGTAATCGACGATGATGAAGAGCGCCGCCGTCGAGATCAGGACCAGCGAGAGCACTTTGAGGAACTCGCGCAGAACGTAGCGATCCATGAGGCTCGGAAAGGTGACGTCGAGCCGGCTAAGAATGGCGCGCTCATCGTCGTCGGCGCCCTCGCTGGCTTCCGGCCTGTGCTTTCGGAAGAGTCTGGTGAATCGCTGCAACCACGTTCGATCCGCGCGTTGGGCACCCGCGTCGCGGTTGGCTCGAATGACCAGATAGATGCCGATGCCGAGCAGAAGGATGTTGGGCGTCCACATCCCGACGACCGGCGACACTTTCCCGCTGACCGCGAGATGCTCGCCGTTGTTGATCATCACGTAGTAGGCCAGGATGATCGCGATGCTGAGCGAGAATCCGGAGCTCTTGCCGCCGCGGCGGTTGGTGATGCCGAGCGGGAGTCCGAGAACCCCGAAGACGATGCAGGCGAAGGGGATTGCGAATTTCTTCTGCAATTCGACGCTGGCCCGGTTGTAGGTCTCCAGATCCGTTTTCTTTGCCATCTGCGCCTGCTCCGCGAGTTCGCGAACGTTCATCTCGCGGAAGGAACGGATCGCCTGTGCGCTCGTATCGGAGACCTTGTCCGGCAGTCGCATGCGCTGCGCGATGTTCTTGTTAATGTCGTAGCGGTCGGGCTTTCTCGGATCCCAGACGTGCGTGAACGCGGTGGTGAGATTCAGCCAGATCTGCTTCGTTGGCTTCGGCACGATCGACAAGGCGCCGTTCTGCGCCACGATGATGCGCTGCCCGGAGGCCTGGGGACTGAGCGGATTGTCCGACTTCGCGGCGCTCTCGGCCGCGATTACGGCCTGATGCGGTGTCGTCGCGGTGGGTTGCTCCGAGTTGTCTTCGCCGCGGCTGTCGGCCACGAAAACGCCCTTCCAGGCGCCGGTCCGCGGGTCGACATCGTTCACGTACAGCATGAGGTCCGAGAATTCCTCATAAAACACTCGAGGTTTGATCTCTTTCTCGATCGACGAGGTGTAGATCTCGGCCTTGAGGCTGTTGAGCTGCTCGTTGCCGCGCGGCAGCACGATGTTCATGCG
>JBBRMQ010000255.1:0-5916 GCA_038230775.1 Thermoanaerobaculia bacterium | reverse complement strand
GTCGGCCGTGACCGGCTGAAGCCGGTCCTCACACAGAAGCGAAAGTAGTAAGGCTGTAAAGACTCGTGGCCATCGGGCCCTTACAACCCTACTAGCATCCGACTACGGACAGGCGAACGCGGATGTGTCCTGGATGGGGGAGAAGGCCGTGCCATTTGGATTGTTGTACGTGCGAACCTTTCCGGTGGAAGTGTCCGTTACCTTCATCACGACGTTCACGTTCGTGAGGCCGGATGCGAAGACCCAGTGCGACGTCGAGAAGCTGCACGCGTTCAGCGCCTTGACGGTCATCTCTGCGTTCGTCGGCTGGAAGAACCAGAAGTAGCCGGAGTCCGCCGTGAGCCGCACGCCATGACCCGCGCCGGTCTGGCCGTCCGGAGTGTTCCACGTCGCCTCGAGTCTGAATCGGCCGCCATCGAGACAGAGCGCGGTGTCGGTCTGCGCGCACGTCGATGGGTTTTCCGTGCTGCTTACGCCGGTGCCTCCGGTGAGCTGCCCGCGAATGGCACCGCCGGGCTTCTCATTGGTATGGATGTTTACGTAGTACCCGGCCGGGTTGGCGATGATGTCATTGATCAGTGTCTGATCGGCGGTCACCGAACCGGAAGATACGCCGCCGTTGAAACAGCCGCACGTCGATGTGATGGCGCTGAAGGCGATCACGATGTTGCCGTTGACTCCCGGGAGTCCCTTATGAATATGTGCGCCGGTGATGGTCGCCAGATTTCCTTCGGTGAAAAAGTACGTCACAGTCGTGCCGCTGATGGCGATGGTGGCCGTTCCGAACCCGTCCGTATCGCCACCTCCAGGTTCGTTGGCTCCGGCGAGGGTCGTCGTCAGGACCACCTGAGAAAAGGCTGCCGTCGGAATCAGCGTCAGAAATGCCACAAGGAGGACCAGGGAGCGTTTTGTCATGATCAAGAATCTCCTTTCACATTCCTGCTTCTACCTTGTCAAACTTGCCGACGAATGTGACGGATGACCAATTTTCGAACGGCTGTCGATTTTGTGTCGGCCCGTTCGCCTTTCAGAGCAAAGGAGGAAGTTTACGATGCAATATCTACTGGCGATCTACGAAGAGGAGAAGCGGTGGGGTGTGATGAAAAAGGAGTTGGCGGACTCCGAGGTTCAGGAGTACCGGAAGTTCGGCGAGGAGTTCCACGGCGCGATCAAGGGCGGCAATGCGCTGCAGCCCACGAGCTCGGCCACGACGGTCCGGGTCCGCGACGGCAAGCGCATGACGACGGACGGTCCTTTCGCCGAGACGAAGGAGCAGCTCGGCGGCTTCTATCTGGTCGAAGCGGCCGATCTGAATGAAGCGCTCAACATCGCGGCGAAGATTCCCGGCGCGCGCTTCGGATCGATCGAAGTGCGGCCGATCATGACATTCTCCTGAAGTGACCGAAGCGCTCGAAGGGTTGTATCGCGCGGAATGGGGGCGTCTGCTGTCGGCCCTCATCCGCGCGTTCGGCGACTTCGACCTGGCCGAGGATGTGTTGCAAGACGCGTTTGCGTCGGCGCTGACCGAGTGGGAATCGTCGCCGCCGAAAAACGCGCGCGGCTGGCTGTACACGGCGGCGCGGCACAACGCGATCGATCAACTGCGGCGCCGTTCGCGGTTTGCGGACAAGCAGGCGCTCATCGCCGCCGAGCGCGCGGACGCGGAGATGAGCGAAGAGACTGCGGTGCCAGACGAGCGGCTGCCGCTGATCTTCACCTGTTGCCATCCGGCGCTCGCACCTGAAGCCCAGGTCGCGCTGACCCTCCGAACGCTTTGCGGGCTGACGACCGAAGAGATCGCGCGGGCGTTTCTGGTGCCCGTGGCGACGATGGCGCAGCGGCTGGTGCGGGCGAAGGCGAAGATTCGCGATGCGCGGATTCCGTATCGCGTTCCGGAAATCAGCGAGCTGGCCGAGCGTCTGGACGAGGTCATGGCTGTGCTCTATCTCGTCTTCAATGAGGGCTACTCGGCAGACCAGCGAAGCGATTTGTGCCGCGACGCGATCGGCCTTGCGCGCATGTTGCGCGATCTGTTGCCCGGAGGATCGGCGGAGCTCGACGCGTTGCTCGCGCTCATGCTGTTTCACGACTCCAGACGCAACGCGCGACGCGACGACGCCGGCGACATCGTGCTCTTGTCCGAACAGGATCGGACGCGATGGGATCGTGCGGAAATCGAGGAGGCGAAGACGATCGTTACATCGGCTCTGCGGCGACGAACCTTGGGAACCTATGCCATCGAGGCGGCGATCGCCGCGGTGCATGCAGACGCGGACGATGCCGCCGGAACGGACTGGCCTCAGATCGTCGGCCTCTACGACCGCCTGTATGCGCTGCACGAGTCTCCGGTCGTCGCGCTCAATCGTGCGGTCGCCGTGGCGATGGCGAGCGGGCCGGAAGCGGCGCTGCTCCTGGTGGAAGCATTGAGCGGGGAGCTGGCGAGCTATCACCTCTTCCACGCCACCCGCGCCGATCTCCTCCGGCGACTCGGCCGTCAGGACGCGGCGATCGGCAGTTATCGCCGCGCACACGCGCTGGCGCAGAACGAGGCGGATCGGCGTTTTCTCAGTCGACGGATCGACGAAATCACTCGTTGAGCATCTGCGCGACGCGGTGCGCGGCGTCGCGATAAGCCTGCGCTCCCGGATGGAAGTGATCGATCGGGCTCAGTTTGTCCGCGCTGTCGATGATGTCGGACATCTTGACGATGTCGATCAGCGGGTCGGCTGCGAAGCGTTCATCAAGCAGATCGTCCCATCGCTTCAGATAGCGAAGGATGCCGCCGCTCAGCGGGTTGTCGGGGATCGGGTTGTAGCCGCCGAGAAGAAGGATTGGCGCATCGGGATTCAACGCGCGGATCTGCGCCACGACGCTCGCCACGCGATCGAGGATCTCGCGCGCGTAGGCGTCGCGATCGCGGATAGCGCGTGCTCGCGCTTCCGGATCCTGGAACACATTGTTCGCGCCGACCGAAAGGATGATGGCGTCGGCAGTCGTGATCTCCGCACGAATGTCCTCGTTTTGCAGTCGCGATGCGACATCGTCCGTGGTGTTGCCGGCGATGCCGTAGTTCTTGATCTCGACGGTTGCCGCGCGCCCGCGCAATTCATCTTCCAGGTTGCCCGGAATGCCTTTGCCGTCAGGATCGCCGGTGCCGGCGGCGAGCGAGTCGCCGATGACGACGACGCGCAGCACGCCATCATCGAGTCGTGTCGCGTGTGCCTTGTGATGCTTCGGCGGATGATGCCGGCAGGCCAGGAGGACCGCAAATAGAAGGTAGATGGCGCGGCGCAAACGTCGCCTATAATGCGGGAATCTTCACCGAAACGGTGCCGTTTGCAGCGGTTGCCTTCCGGTAAATGTGGGGCTGTAGCTCAGTTGGGAGAGCGCCTGAATCGCACTCAGGAGGTCATCGGTTCGATCCCGTTCAGCTCCACCACTTCATCACCCTTCTAACTTGCTGATCTGTCACCGGATTACCGCGTGTCCGCGGAGTTCACCATTCCTGTGCTGAACACGCACCTATGGCTCATCGGCCCTCACATGCACCTCCTCGGCCGCAAGATGCATGTCCAGGCCTACCTGCCGAATGGCCAGACGGAGTGCCTGATCAATATTGATGATTGGGACTTCAACTGGCAAGGCATGTACCGCTACCGCGATCCGATCGCCCTTCCCGCAGGAACGAAACTCTCGCTCGTTGCTTTTTACGACAACTCACCCGGCAACTGGCGCAACCCGAACGATCCTCCGAAACCTGTGTCCTGGGGCGAGGCGACCACTGACGAGATGTGCATCGCCTTCCTTGGTTTCACCATTGATTCCGAGAACCTCGCCACTGGCGATCTCGCGGATACGAGATGGATTCCAACGATCCCGCGATAGGACAGTCTGACCATGAGTCGAAGAGCCATTACCAACTTCTGTGCGATCCCCTCCGCTCTGTTTCTTCTCCTCATCGGCATCCTCCACGGCGTCGTCAACGTGTCGGTGCTGCGGCAGGCGATCGAGCGAGGCCAGATCGCTGCACGATTTGGGAAATCCGTTCTCGTCAATGCGGTTTTCTCGGGCGCAGCCCTGAGCATCCTTGGGCTCCTGGTTCTTCTCGTGGTGCCGGGACTGCGCGCCGGCAGCCGACAGGCGGGTCGTGTTGCCACCGTGATCGGGACCATCATCGGCGTCGTTGGCGCTGGAGGTTACTTGTGGGTTCCGACCAAACCGGCTGTCCTGATCTTCCTTTTCTTTGGTGCGCTGTTGGCCGCTCCGCTGCTGATCTGGAGGCGCGAGTTCTCCAATGAGTGAAGCGCGAACCGACGACCTCCTGAATCGACTCGAAAATCTACTCGCAAGAATGCTCTCCGTTATCAAATAGTTGCCCCAGGACCGGGAACGTTACGCTCATCAGTCGCCGAGATGGGGAGGGGACAGACTCATCGAAGGAAGCCGAAGACGAAACACACCGGAGTTGATTCACCGGCGGAGCCGGCGTGCGGCCAGCGAGGCCCGCATAAGACCCGTAGCCCGGCTTCAGCCGGGGGCTGAAGAATCCCTCATGAATATTGCCAGCCCGCGTAGAATCTGCATCCCACCCAAATGAGCAGCGGAGGATTTGCAGACGCGAGCGTGTTTCCGGTGGTCGAAGACGAGGGGCCGGTCGTCGGCCCCGGCTGGTGGCTGGGTGCGGTGAGCGCGGTCTTCATCGCGGGCCTGATTCTCATCGGCGTTCTGCTCCTGGACAAGAAGGTTGGCCCGGTGGAGCGGCAGCAGGGAGCGATTGTGATCTTCGCGATCTTCTCGGTCCCGTTCGCCCTCACGATGGTGCAAGTGGTGCGCATCCGCAAGAAGATCGGCAAGGCCACGCTCTCCCTTCCGTACGCTCCCCTTTCCCTGGGCTTCAGCCACTCGGCAACGTATCAGCGCCCACTTCGCGGCGGCGCGGCGATTCGCCAGATCGACGCGCGCCTGCAGTGCGTGGAAACTTTGGTGAAGGGAAAGGGAAACACTCAGCGCACCTTCACGGCCATCGCGTACGACGAGCCTGCCACGAACGTGATCACACCGATGATGGAGCAGATGGATGTCCAGGTGACGTTTCGCATCCCGGAGGCGGGCCCGGCGACGCTCGATGAAAGCGGCATCACCATTCGGTGGATGCTCCGCCTGAAGCTGACGATGGACGGCTGCCCCAATACACGGTCGTCATTCGAGGTGACCGTGATGCCGGTGGTGGTGAAGCGATGATCCGAATCGAGCTGGCACAGACCGAGATTCGCGTCGGCGAGACGCTCACCGGACAGGTCGTGTGGAATGCGGGCGGGGGAAAGCAGCCGCGCAAGATCGTCGTCGCCGTCCACTGGATCGCCTCGGGCAAAGGCGACCGGCGCGAGGTCGAGGTCATTCAGATGTCCGACGAGGACGTCGCGTCGAAATCGCAGATCGTCGTGCCGCTCAGCGTCGAGATCCCCTTCGGTCCGCTCACGTACGACGGCAAAGTGTTCAAGATCAGCTGGGAGGTCTCGGCGCGGGCGGATCTGCCGTTCGCCATCGATGAGACGGAGAAGATGGCGTTCGTCGTCCGCCCGGCGATCTGGAGCCTCGACCAGTTCCAGTCATCCCTTCATTTCGATGACGGCGATGACGATGATGACGGCGATGATGATGATGACTTCGATGACGACAATGACGACGACAGCTCTTCGTAGAATCGCACGTAGGAAATCGCCAAACGAAGGTGTGACCTCAGATGATGCCGTCGTTGTCGGCACTCAAGGAAATAAGCTCTATCGTCTGCGCGCAACCGACGGTCGCGTGATCGGCGCTCTCGACCTCGACGTCGTCCCGGAGGACACGCCAGCGCCCAGTACTCGCGGCGTGTATGTCATGAGCGAGAAAGAAGTGATGCTGGTCGACCGAAAG
>JBBRMQ010000254.1:0-5936 GCA_038230775.1 Thermoanaerobaculia bacterium | reverse complement strand
TGCTCGAACGCTACGACGACGTCGGCGACCTGCACGCCGGTGTCATCGATGTAGTTCTGGGTCTCGACGTGATCGCCGAGCCATTTGAGACAACGCACCAGCGTGTCGCCGATGACGGCGTTGCGCACGTGGCCGATGTGTGCGGCCTTGTTCGGGTTGATGTTCGTGTGCTCGACGATCACGCGCTCGCCCGTCGCGCTCATCGGCGCCATCACGCTGCGGATGTGCGCCGCCGCGAACGCGCCCCGGTCGAAGCGGAAATTCAGATAGCCGGCGCCCTCGATCGTGACCGCCTTGACGAACATCGGCAGCGGCAGAGCGCGCGCCAGCGCTTCCGCCAGCTCGCGCGGTTTGCGCTTGAGCGCTTTCGCCAGCTCGAGACAGAGCGGCGTCGCGAGGTCGCCCATGTTCAGACGCGGCGGGGATTGAAGGATGACGCGGTCGATCGCGTGGCCGAACAGAGTCAGCACCCGCGACTTCAGCGTTTCGGTGAGTTGTTCCGTGATCTGTTCAAGGAGCATTGCAGTGGGTCGTATCGTTCCACAGTTTCAGCACAAAGCGGTCACCGCGGCGGACGAAGATGCTGACCGCGGCGTTGTACACCGCGAGCTGGCGCGCCATTCCGATCGGCGCCTGCAGCAAGGCCGTGGCACCGATGCGGATGGCAGTGCCGTGCGTGACCACCGCAATGGTGTGCGGACCGGCTTCAGTGTGCGGACCGGCTTCAGCCGGTCGATTGGCCGGCTGAAGCCGGCCCTCACACAGAACCTGGCCCTCACACATCGCATCGAAGGCACGCGTCATTCGTCGCAGCACATCGTTGTGCGACTCGCCATCCGGGCATGGGGCATTGGGGTCATCGATCCAGCGCTGGTAAATGGCCTGGTCATCGCGCCGCACGTCGAGGAACGACTTCCCTTCCCATCGTCCGTAGCTCATCTCGCGCAAATCGTCGAGCGTCTGCACTTCGAGACCGGTCGCGGCAGCGATTGCGTCCGCCGTCGTGAGCGCGCGCTGCAGAGGCGAACTGAAGATCGCATCGGGCTTCTCAGCGGCGATCCGCGTCGCCAGGCGCGCAACCTGCCGCTGGCCCGCCTCCGACAGCGCGCTGTCGTTCCAACCCTGCGCGATCCCCGCGACGTTGTGAACCGTTTCGCCGTGACGGATGAGGATCAGGGTCTGCGTCACGACGAAGGTGTCATCCCGAGCCGCGAAGACGGTGAGGGATCCCCGTCGTCCGAAGCGGGGGACCCCTCGCTTCGCTCGGGATGACACAGCGACTCACCCGTCATCTCCTTCGGCTGGTCGATTCCGAGGATCGCGAGGATGGTCGGAGCGACGTTTTGAAGCGCGCCGCCCTTTCGCAGCGCACCGAACTTCTTCTTCGCATCGGAAAGGATCATGGGAACGGGATTCATCGTGTGCGCCGTATGCGGCTGCTTCGTTTTCTCATCGAACATCAGCTCGGCGTTGCCGTGATCGGCCGTAATGATCGCGACGCCTCCGACCTTGTCGACCGCCGCGAGGATCTTGTCGATCGCCACGTCCGTGTCGCGGACCGCGGTCACCGCCGCATCCATGACACCGGTATGTCCCACCATGTCGGGATTGGCGATGTTCATGATGATGACGTCGTACTTGCGCGACTCGATCTCCTGCACCACTCGTTCCGTCAACTCGACGAGCGACATCTCCGGTTTCTTGTCGTAGGTCGCCACTTTCGGCGACGGAATCAGGACGCGCTCTTCGCCCGGCGATTGTGCATCCGAGCCACCATTGAAGAAGAACGTGACATGCGCGTATTTCTCGGTCTCCGCGATGCGCAACTGCTTCAGGCCCTCGCGCGACAACACCTCGCCGAGATAATTCTTTACCTCGGGCGGCGAGAAGAGAACCGGAAACGTCCAGTCTTCGCGATAGCTCTTCATCGTGACGACGGAGGCCTGCGGCCGCACCGCCCTTCCGAAGCCGTCGAACGCCTGATCGGTGAATGAGGACACGATCTGGCGCATGCGATCCGCGCGAAAATTGAAGAAGAGCAGCGAGTCGCCGTCTTCGATGCGTCCGTGGTGAGCGCCGGAAGCGGCAAGCACGGAGATGGGATCCATGAACTCGTCGGTGACGCCCTGCTCGTAGAAGCGGCGGACCGTCTCGATCGGATGCTTCGTCTCCGTTCCCACCCCCAGCGTCATGAGGTCGTAGCCACGCTGAACGCGATCCCACCGCTTGTCGCGATCCATCGTGAAATAGCGGCCGATGATCGTCGCCAGGTGAACCTGCGGCTTGTCGCCGATGAACGCGAGCAAATCGTCGAGAAACCGCTCGGCGGATTTGGGCGGCGTGTCGCGCCCGTCAAGAATGGCGTGGACGTAGATCTCGCGCGCGCCGTTGGCGATTGCCGCCTCGATGAGCTTGTGCAGATGCCGCTGGTGGGAGTGAACGCCGCCATCCGACAGCAGCCCGACGAAGTGAATCGCGTTCCCTCGCTTCACCTCCTTCACGAGAGTAGGGTTGCCGGTGAGGTCCGCCTTGCTGATGCGAACGATGTCCTGATCGACGATCCGACCGGCGCCGATGTTCAGGTGCCCGACTTCGGAATTGCCCATCTGTCCTTCCGGCAAACCAACCGCGAGTCCGGACGCCTCGAGCGTCGTCCACGGCATCTCGCGATAGAGCCGGTCGAAGCGCGGCGTTTCAGCCTGCGCGATCGCGTTGTACTCACGCTCCTTGCGGCAGCCGAATCCGTCGATGACGATGAGGATCAGGAATGGGCGTTGGGACATCGAGGCGGGACGATAACGAAAAAGTAAGGCTGTAAGGAAGTTGGGCGGTCCTTCGTGTCTACGGCCTTACCGTCTTACTCTTTACGAAGCAGCCTTTTCCCTCTTGAACACCATGCCGATGTGATCGGTCGCGCCGGTCTTGAAATTGATCGACGTGATGCTCACGAGCTCCCAGCCGTCATCGCCCAACCGGTTCAACTCTTCCGCGCGCCGGGGATCCATCGAGTAATTCTCCGACCGGACGTTGATGATCTTGTATTCCCAGGTCTTCATGTCCGCCCCCTCCCGCGGTGCTGATTGGTTGAGCCCAAAGTGTAGCACTTGGAGAGGTTACCGGCTTCGCCACGCCACGGCCTCCGCGGACAGGTCGGTGATCACGCCGTCGCAGCCCGCCTCGCGCAGCGCGTCCCACTCGCGCTCGCGGTTCGGTGTCCATGGCACGACGCGGATGTTCTCATCGTGGAGCGCCGTCACGAGCTCGCGATCGACGTAGCGGTAGCTGGGGAAAACCCAGGTGGCGCCGAGGCGCCTGGTGTATGCCGGAAGGTCGACGATGAAGCCGAAAACCGTGAGTCCGAGTGGCATCGTCACGCGCCGCCGCGCCAGCTCCGCAATCGTGGAGTGATCGAACGACGCCACGATGATGTCCGGCCAGGCGCCGATCTCGCGAAGCAGCGCGTCTTCCCACTTGCCGCGCTTCACCTCGAGGACCATCGTCGTGCGGCCGGCAAACTGTGCGAGATCGCGTACGCGCTGCGTGTTCGGATGGCGCGAGAAGTCCGGCGACGCGAGCGACTCCAGCGTCCGATCGTCCATCTCGTCGTCGTGAAAGAGCACCGCCGTGTTATCCGAAAGGAGGCGCAGGTCGGTCTCGAAACCATCCGCGCCGGCCCGCAGCGCTTCCTCGAATGAGGCGACCGTATTCTCGGGATGTCGCCGCGGACTGCCCCGATGACCGAAAATGAGGAAGTGATCCGACATCGATGGCTGCTCGCTCTCCTTTTCGTCTCGTGCGCTTCACGACCGCCTCAGCGTTCGGTGGCGGACGAGTATCTCGACCGCTACTTTGCCACGTTTCCGACGCGGGCGACGATGGCCGGCCGCCACGATCACGACAACGATCTCGAACGGCTCGACGCTTCCGATCGCGCCGCATGGCTCGCGTTCAACGAGAGTGTGAGGGCCGGCTTGAGCCGGCCGCAACGACCGGCGGAAGCCGGTCCACACACTGAAGCCGGTCCAGACACTGGAGCCGGTCCAGACACTGGAGCCGGTCCAGACACTGGAGCCGGTCCAGACACTGGAGCCGGTCCAGACACTGGAGCCGGTCCAGACACTGGAGCCGGTCCAGACACTGATGATGATCGTCTCGACACCCTTCTCCTCCAGCGTCACATCGATCGCGAGATCTTTCGACTGAAGACGCTGCGAACGCCGGAGCGCGATCCGCTCTATTGGACGGACATCCTCGGCAACTCCGTCATCTTTCTGTTGATGCGCGAACAACGCGTCGACGCCGCGAACGCACGGGCCGCGCTCATTCCTCGCCTGGTCGCCAACGCCGAGGCAGCGCTGACGGATCCGGCGCAGATCGCGCCCGACCTCTGCGTCATCGCCGCGTCACAGGCGCGTGCCACAGCTACGTTTTTTCGAACGGGATTCGCGACGGTCGGCAATCGGGAGATTGCAGCGAAGGCCGCGGAAGCCAGCGAACAACTCGCAGAATTCCTCAGCGATCTGCAGAAGCGGGCCACCGGTTCTCCGCGACTCGGAGCCAACTACGCAGAGAACTTCCGTCTCGCGACAGGAATCACCGACGTCGATGCCACGCTCGCGCAAGCCGAACGCGATCTCGCGGCGAAGAAGCACGAGGCAGCCGAATACGCGCGGAGCGTGTGGTCCGAGCTGCATGTGGAAGCGGGACCCAGCCCGCCTGAGGATGACAGCGCGTTGCTCAAGATCGTTTTCGCAAGGCTCGAACGCGATCACGCGCCTAACAACGACCAGTGGGTCGAATACGGCACGCGCCTGGTCGACGAGGCCGAGGCGTTCACGAAGACGCACGATGTGGTGACGCTGCCCGAGCCGCGGACTCTTCTCGTCGCGCGATCTCCGTCGTACTTCGTCGGACAGAGCGTCGGCGGCGTCTACCCCGCCGGGCCCTACGATCCGGAAGGAAAGACGCTGTACTTCCTGCCGATGCCGGGCGATGACCCCGATGCGTTCTTCCGCGACTTCAACGATCACTTCCAGCGCATGATCACGCCCCACGAGATCCTGCCCGGCCACTACGTGCAACTGAAGTACGCCGCACGCAATCCTCACAAGATCCGCGCGATGTTTCCTGATGACGTCTATGTCGAAGGCTGGGGCACTTTCTGCGAGCGACTGATGCTCGACCTCGGATGGGGCGGGCCGCTCGATCGCCTCGCCCATCTGAAAAAGCAGATGGAGAACATCGCCCGGACGATCGTCGACATCCGCGTGCACACGCGCGGCATGACGCGCGAGGAGCTCACTCGATTCGTGAAAGAGGATGCGCTCCAGGGCGACCAGCTGGCGCGGAACATGTGGACGCGGTCGATCACAACCTCGCCGCAGCTGACCTACTACTACCTCGGATATACCGCCGTTCGAGGTGTTTACGACCAGGTGCGTGCGGCGCGGGGCTCAGACTTCCGGCTGCGCGACTTCACCGATGAGTTGATGCGGATCGGCCCCGTTCCCCCTTCGGAGCTACGGCGTCTTCTGCTACAGTTGCCCCTTACGGGAGCACACATTCATGGCGAAAAGAATCCTCCTCGCGGATGACAGCATCACCATCCAAAAGGTCGTCGAGCTGACGTTTTCCGACGGCGACTACGAGGTCACCGCGGTCAACAACGGAACGAAAGCGATCCAGAAACTCTCGGAGATGCGGCCCGACATCATCCTGTCGGACATCATCATGCCGGAGAAGAACGGCTATGAGGTGTGCGAGTACGTCAAGTCGCACCCCGAATTCCGCGGCATCCCGGTCATCCTTCTGACCGGCACGTTCGAGCCGTTCGATCCCGATCGCGCGGACAAAGCCGGCTGCGATGCGGTCGTCACGAAGCCGTTCGAGTCGCAGAGCCTCATCCACAAAGTCGAAGAGCTGATCGAGCATGCCCG
>JBBRMQ010000253.1:0-5977 GCA_038230775.1 Thermoanaerobaculia bacterium | reverse complement strand
GACTACGAAGCCGACGCTTCACTCGACCTGCATCCCGAGGATGTGCCGCCGCAGCCGCGGGTGGAGGCGTCGATCGCCGACCTCCTGCGCGAAGGCCAGGAGATCGTGGTTCAGGTGTCCAAAGACACCATCGCCGGCAAGGGCGCGCGCATCACGAGCCACATCACGCTGCCTGGCCGCTTTCTCGTCTACATGCCGACCGTCAATCACATCGGCGTTTCCCGTCGCATCGAGAACGAAGAAGAACGTACGCGCCTCAAGCAGATCCTGGAGTCGATCCGGCCTCCTGGCAGCGGTGGCTTCATCGCCCGCACGGTCGGTGAAGGCCGCGATGAAGAAGAGTTCCGCGCCGACCTTCGCTACCTGACCGATCTCTGGGAGCAGATTCGCCGCCGCGCCGAGAAAGCCACCGCGCCGAGTCCGATCCATCACGACCTCGATCTCGTACTGCGGACGATCCGCGACGTGCTCTCGCCGGAGTTCAAGACGGTATGGGTCGATTCGGTCGAGCAATACCAGCGCGCCGTGGAGTTTCTCGACCAGATCCAGCCGAATCTCGTGTCGCGCGTCCGCCTGTATCGCCGCGAGGAGCCGATCTTCGATGAATTCGGCATCGAGCCCGAGATCGCGAAGGCGCTCAAGTCCAAGGTCTGGCTGAAATCGGGCGGCTACATCGTGATCAATCAGACCGAAGCTCTCGTGGCCATCGATGTGAACACCGGTAAGTACGTCGGCAAGCGCAATCTCGAGGAAACAGTCTTCCGCACCAATCTCGAAGCGGCAAAGGAAATCGTTCGCCAGGTTCGCCTCCGCGACCTCGGCGGCATCATCGTGCTCGACTTCATCGACATGGAAGACCCGAACAATCGCGCGGCGCTCTACCAGGCACTGGAAGCCGAAGTGAAGAAGGATCGATCGAAGACGAAGATTTTGCAGATCTCCGAATTCGGCCTGATCGAGATGACACGCAAGCGCGTGCGTCAGTCGCTCGAAAGATCTCTCACTCAGGCGTGTCCCTATTGCGCCGGCAGCGGACGGATCAAATCGAACACCACCATCTCACTGGAGATCTGGCGCGAGCTCATGAAACTGCGCGATCTGCACGAAGGTCAGGACGTGATCGTGCGAGTGAATCCGGTCGTTTACAACGCTTTGGACCCGGTATTCGACGAAATCGAGCGCAGCCTTGGAATCCATCTCGTGTTCAAACCGGACGATACCCTGCACCATGAACAGTTTGACGTGATGCGCGTCTGACTGGCCCCCCACTCCGGCACGTGCCATGCACTTGGGACCGCCGAGAGTAGCTATGTCCCTCGAAGAAACCTTCACCAATCTGGCCGCGTTTCTCAACAGCCTCGACGCTGAAGGTGAGCAGAAATTCGAGCTTTCGCACTCGCTCGTCATCATCTGCCCCGATTGCGGCAAGAACATCGCGTTCCGCGGGCGCTGCCCGAAGTGCGGAGGCAACAGCTGGATTCCCGCCGGTCAGGCCGGAGGCATCTTCGAGCGCGTCAAAGCGCAGCGCTGGCGTGACGCGATGACGGAGCCGGACGATACGATGAGCATGCGTCCGCGCGAGCAGAGCAGCGAGACCGAGACCGTCGGCCAGAACTAAGTACCCTGAGTCAGAGATTCGCTGCATATCCGTTGGCGGGCAGGACGGCCTTGGCGAAGCTCGCGGACGTGGCGCTGGATCGCCATCAAGCGGGAATCAAGACCGCCATGTCATGGTTGCCTGCTCTCCGATCGCAAGCTCCACCAACGAAATGCCACGAATCTCTGACTCACTCCACTAGGTATCGAGCCCCTCGCGCAGGTACTCCTCCTCCATCATCTTGCGGAAGAGTTGTTCGTACTCGCGCGAGCCCCGCGCCGGACCCTTCTTCATCGTCGCCAGCCGGCGCCGCACGTTTTCCTCGCGTTCTTCTTCCCGTTTCAGCTCGTCGGCCAGCGCGTGCGCGATCGACTGCCGAACCACCTCGCGATCCTTGAGCAGGATGACGGATTTCGTTTTCGTCATCGCGTCGAGGAGCTCACGCGCGAGCTGATTCACGCGCTCACGCGAGATTTTGTGCATGCGCGATTGTAAGCGGAGCTAGGCCGTTACCGTCGATCGAGAATCGGCGCCGTACTGCTGCGTCGCCCATCCGACGATCGCACCGACGCAGCTGCCGGGCAGCATGATCTGCCAGAAGTACTTGCCGCCTCCCATCGCGACGATGCCGTAGGCCAGCACGGCTCCAACCACCAGCCCGAACAGGATGCCGGCCGGAACCGACTTCACTTTTCTCGCGAACCAGCCGGCCGCGACGCCCGCGATCATGCCCTTCACGCACGACCCGATCACGATTCCCACGATCCCCGCGCGCACCTCGGGTGTGAACCACGCGGTGAGCCCGTCGACGATGCCCAGGCCGGCGCCCAGAAGTAATCCAATGGTGACTTTGCCCATGATAATGATGTCCCTCCAGCGAGCCTATTCACCGTCTCGCTCGATTTCTTTATCGGCCCGCAAACAACAGCACGGTGACACGCATCAAAAGGTACGCGCCGATCACCGCAAGCAGCGCGGCGTTCTTTCTGGCCCAGCGTCCGAGACGCTCGATGCGGCTCTCCTTGTACGCGATGAGTGGCAGGCCATCCAGAAAGCGCGTGACGTCTTCCTCGAGCTCGCGCGCGGTCGCGTAACGTTCCGCTTTGTCCACCGCCGTGGCCTTCGCGATGACGGCGTTGAGACGCCGCGAGGTCGCGGTTCCGCTCATCATCTGACGCAGCATGGTGCCGAGTGCAAAGACATCCGCCGCGGGAGAGATGTCGCCATGTTCCTGCTCAGGAGCCATGTAGCCTCGCGTTCCACCGCGACGGTTCGCGATGCCCCAATCCATGACCAGCACTTCACCGAATTCGCCACGCATCACGTTCGACGGCTTTAGATCGCAGTGAACCACGCCGCGCGCGTGCGCGAACGCGACGGGCTCGCAGATTCGCAGGAAGAGCCGCAGCAACTCGTTCGCGCCGATCGGCTGCAGCGCGGCGAGCGTGTCGCCGCGGACGAGTTTCATCACGTAGAACGCGCGTCCATCGGGCAGCGAGCCCGCATCGTGCACAGGAACGATTCCCGGATGCTCGAGCGTCGCGATCAGTTGCGCCTCGGCATTCTTCATGATGTGGGGACGTACCTCAGCCGGCTCCCGAACGGTCTGAATCCCCTCCTCACCCTTCACCGAAACGACTTTCACCGCGACATTTCTCATCAGCGCGGAGTCGAAGGCTTCGTATACGGTCGCCATGCCGCCGCGACCGATCTCGCGGACGATCTCGTACCGCGTTCCACTGAAGTCAGGCGTCGACACCAGTGTCTTTAGATGAGCAAGAGCATCGTCGGAAAGAGCCGTCACAACTCGACCCCAAGCAGTGCGCGTGCTTCGGAACGAAACTCGTCTTCGGACGTGGTGATCTCGCGCAGGAGATCGAGCACGATCTCGCGGAAGCGCCGCCGCATCGCGGCGAGCCTGTTGGTGACCGTGGTTTCGTTCGTTGCGAATCGCACTGCCAGATCGCGATACGAGACATCGCCATGGACGTCATACGCTTCGAACATCTCGAAGGCGATCGGATCGCTCGTGGTTCGCAATCGCTCGATCGCGACCGTGAAGACGCTGCGCGTCCACTCCTGCTGAAACGTCTCTTCGGGATTGGCCGCGACGGTCGTGGCGTCGATGTCGGAAAGATCGACTCGCGTGAGATCGCCCCCGCGCTTCAGCCGGGCCGCCGCACGCGTTTCATTGGCGATGTAGCGGTCGAACAGCGTGCGCAGAAAGGTGCGGAAGCTCGCTTTCTGCGCGTCGTACGTTGCCAGCGTGTCCCGCTCGAACGCCACCGCCAGAAAGGCCTGCGTCAGATCCTCGGCGTCGGCGCGATTGTGGGCGACACGAGCGTACTTGAAGAGCGGCGTCCAGTAGATCTCGCTGAGGGTGTCGAAGGCCCGCGTGCGCTCGCGGTCGTTCTCACTCGCGAGCGCAGCCACCACGCTGCCGCGCGTGGTCGGAAAAAGCGAGCCGGCCATCAGTGAACCGGCTCGCCACCTTCTGTTGGTTCCGTTGGTTCTACCGATTCCGACGTCTCATCAGGCTCGACACCGTTCGTGTCTTCGCCCGCCAGCAGTTTCACAGCGCCAACCACGCGATCATTCTCGTCGACGTTGATGACGCGAACGCCCTGGGTCGATCGGCCGAGCGACCGCAGATCGCTGACGTTGGTGCGGATGATCATTCCCTGCTCGGTGATGAGCAGGATCTGGTCGCCGTCGAACACGTGCGCGATGCCGGCGACCTTGCCGTTCTTCTCGGTGATCTTGATGTTGATGACGCCCATGCCGCCGCGATGCACGACCGGATAAGCGGAGACTGGAGTGCGCTTGCCCATGCCCTTTTCGGTCACGGTCAGGATGTATCCGCGATTGTCCGTGGCCACGATCTCGGCATCGCTCTCGACGCCGGTGTCTTCGCCGATTTCCTCCGCGGGAACTTCTGCGGATGCCGGGAGGATGTCCATTTCGACGACGTGATCGCCTTCGCGCAGCCCCACACCTTTGACGCCAGCCGCACCGCGACCCATGGCACGCACTTCGGACTCGTTGAAGCGAATGGCGCGGCCGCCGTAGGTCCCGATGAAGATGTCCGAGTTGCCATCGGACAGGCGGACGCCGTACAGGTCGTCGCCTTCGTTGATGTCGATCGCGATGATGCCGCTCTGCCGGACGTTGGAGAACGCCGTCAGTTCGGTCTTCTTGATCTTGCCTGCGCGCGTCATCATGACGACGTACTTCGCCTCGGTGAAATCTCTTACCGTTAGCAACGCCCGAACGTTTTCGTTCGCTTCGACGGGCAGCAGATTCACGATTGCTTTGCCGCGCGCGTTGGAACCGACTTCCGGAATGGTGTGCACCTTGAGCCAGTACATCCGCCCGCGATCGGTGAACACCAGGATGTACGCGTGCGTCGACGCGACGAAGAGATGCTCGACGATGTCCTCTTCCTTGGTCTGCATGCCGATGCGGCCTTTGCCCCCGCGGCGCTGCGAACGATAGAGGGAAAGCGGCGAGCGCTTGATGTAGCCGCCGCGCGACACGGTGATCACCATGTCCTCGTCGGCGATCATGTCTTCGATCGAGATCTCGTTTGCTTCCGGGATGATCTCGGTGCGGCGCGGATCGCCGTACTGCTCTTTGATCGCGTGCAACTCGTCGGAAATGATCTTCAGCACGAGTTCCTCGGAGCTGAGGATTTCTCTGAGCCGGCGAATGGTGGCGAGGACTTCCTCGCGTTCTTCGCGGATCTTCCCCGCTTCGAGGCTGGTCAGACGCTGCAGACGCATCTCGAGGATCGCCTGCGCCTGAACTTCGCTGAACGAAAACTCGCTGATGAGCCCCGACTTCGCGTCGCCGGGAGTGCCGCTGCCGCGAATGATGGCGATGACGCGGTCGATGTTGTCGAGGGCGATGACCAGTCCGGCGAGGATGTGCTCGCGCTCTTCGGCCTTCTTCAGATCGAAGCGCGTGCGGCGGACGACGATCTCTTTGCGATGCTCGATGAAGTGCCGGAGCATGACCGGCAGCTCCATCACTTCCGGCTTGTTGTTGACGATGGCCAGGAAGATGATGCCGAACGTCGTCTGCATCTGCGTGTTGCGATACAGGTTGTTGAGCACCACCTCGGGGACTTCGTTTCGCTTCAGCTCGATGACGACGCGGATGCCTTCGCGGGATGACTCGTCGCGAAGATCGGAGATGCCCTCGATGCGTTTGTCGCGAACCAGCTCGGCGATCTTCTCGAGCAGGCGGGCCTTATTCGTCATGTACGGGATCTCCGTCACGACGATCTGCTGCTTGTCGCCCTTCTTCGTCGTCTCGATGCCGGCACGTGCGCGCACCTGAATGATTCCGCGCCCGGTCTCGTAGGCCTGACGGATTCCT
>JBBRMQ010000252.1:0-6083 GCA_038230775.1 Thermoanaerobaculia bacterium | reverse complement strand
GTGCGGTGATGCGTCTCGTGACGGATGCGGTAGAGGGCCGGGTCGCGCAGGTTGATGTTCGGCGACGCCATGTCGATCTTCGCGCGCAGAACGTGTGCGCCGTCCGGAAACTCTCCGGCGCGCATGCGGCGGAAGAGATCGAGGTTCTCTTCGACGCTTCGATTGCGGTACGGCGACTCTTTCCCTGGCTCGGTCAGCGTGCCGCGATGGGAACGGATCTCATCGGCCGACAGGCTGTCGACATACGCCAGCCCTTTGCCGATCAATTCCTCGCCCCACGCGTAGAGCTGATCGAAGTAGTCCGACGCGTGGTAGTGATGCTCGCCCCACTCGAAGCCGAGCCATCGCACGTCGCGCTCGATCGCTTCCGCGTACTCGATGTCTTCCTTCACCGGATTCGTGTCGTCGAACCGGAGGTTGCACCGTCCTCCGTATTCGATCGCCACGCCGAAGTTGAGACAGATCGACTTCGCATGGCCGAGGTGGAGATAGCCATTCGGCTCGGGCGGAAATCGCGTGATGACCGTCTTCTCTTTGCCGCTGCGGAGATCGTCCTCGACGATTTCGCGGATGAAATCGAGTTGACGGGCTGGCGTTTCGGTCACGGTCATTTTTTCAGTGCGTCGCGGGCGATGGGCAGAATCACACCGACCCACTCTGCGTACATTCTTGCCGAGGGATGCAGCCCGTCGTGCGCGACCAGCGAGGCGTCGGTTGCCGCATGGCGGGAGACCGGCGTGATGTCGGCGTAACGCGCGCCAGCATGAATCGCTTCCTTCCGGTTGATCGCGTTGAAGGCGTCGATCTCGGCGGCGATCTTCTTGCGATCGCGACCCGATGCGAACGGCGTCACGCCCCAGTCGGGAATCGAGACCACGATGACGCGCGCCGGCCGGCCGCCGGCAAATCCGATCGCACGCTTGAGCAGCGCATCGAACTGCTTCTTGTACTCGTCGGCGCTGCGGCCGCGGTATTGGTTGTTGACGCCGATCAGCAGCGTGACCAGGTCGAAGGGGCCCTTCGGCTTTGCCGCATTGATCGCCGTATCGAGCTCATCTGTCGTCCACCCGGTCTTCGCGATGATCGCCGGTTCGTGCGTTTTCAGCGCCCGGGCGAGCTGATTTGGGAAGCGGTCCGCGGGCGGGACGCTCTCCCCGATCGTGTACGAGTCGCCGAGGGCAAGGAAGGTGGCGAGGGCCAGGACCATCATGAAAGGGGCATATATCACGTCCCCGTGTTGCATCCTTTGTTAGGATCAGTGCACAAAGACCATGGCGGAAGTGGCTTCCAACGAGAGCCGGAGTTTCGGCCAGTACGACGTGGAGTCCGTTCTCGGACGGGGCGCGATGGGCATGGTGTACCTCGCCCGCGACCGCCGGATCGGGCGCAAGGTCGCACTGAAGACCGTCCAGGTCGATCAGAAGTTCGAGGACGAGAGCGAGGCCAACGAGTTCTATAAACGGCTGCAGCGCGAGGCGGAAGTCGTCGGCGCGTTGCAGCACCCGAACATCGTCACGTTGTACGAGCCGGGTTACGAGAACAACGTCATCTCGTATCTGGCCACCGAATACGTCGACGGCGAGTCGCTCAAGGACCGGCTGAAGCGCTCGAAGCCGCTTCCTCTCGACGAAGCTCTGCGGCTGGGCGATGACATTCTCCGCGGGCTGGCGTATGCGCACAGCAAGGGCATCATCCATCGCGACATCAAGCCGGCGAACATCCTCGTCACCTCCGATGGGCAGGCCAAGCTCGCGGACTTCGGAATCGCGAGGCCCGTTGATTCGAACCTCACCGCCGTCGGCTCGATGCTCGGCACTCCGAATTACATGTCTCCGGAGCAGGTGAAGTGCGCACCGGTCACGACGAAGTCGGACCTCTTCTCGGTCGGCGTCGTCTTCTACGAGATGTTAACCGGGCTCAAGCCATTTGCCAGCCCGGACGTCAGCGGCATTCTCCGCAACGTGGTCGAGAAGGATCCGCAGCCGGCGAGCGAAGCGAATCAGAGCGTTCCACCGGCCGTTGCCGATTTCGTGAAGCGCCTGTTCGCCAAAGCGCCCGCAGCGCGATTCGAATCGGCGACGGCGGCGCTCAACGATCTGCAGAAGCTGCGAGCCAACGTCCCGGCGGTCACTCCGCAGCGCATCGAACAACTCGGGCCCGAGCCTGCGATCGAGACCATCGCCACCGGGCCAACCGGCACGACGGTACGAACGGGGGCCATTTCTGCGGCGATGTTCTGGGGTGTTCTGGCCGCACTCGTGATTCCGATCGCAGCCTGGGCCGTCGCGATCCAGATGGAGACCGACCCGCAGCCGATGGGCGTGATCACCGTTGTGCAGCGAACCGATTTCGCGACGAAGAAACACTCGCTGGCGAACGCGAGGTCACTCGCCGAGGCCGGACGCTACGACGAGGCGCTCAGCGCGTACGACGTGCTCCTTCAGAAGTATCCCGGGAACCTCGCCGCAACCGCTGGACGCGCGGAAGCGGCGAAGCGTCTGGAAGCCGCAAAGGCGAAAACGACCGTCACGTCGCACGCGTCCAAGTCCCGGCCGTTGCCGGCCAAACCCGCGCAGGCTCCTCCCGAGGAACCGAAGAAGCGCTCGATGTGGAATCGAATCTTCCACCGCGGAGACGCGCCGCCGGCGACGAAGCCGCCGGCGAAAAAGCCGCCGTCCAAGCAGTAAGGTGTGGGGCCAGCCCTCTGGCTGGCCGGCCAGCCGAAGGGCTGGCCCCACACTACGCGTTCGCGCAGAACGCGACGGTCTCGCGCAGCTTCTGGCGGTCGAACGGCTTGCGAAACACCGCGCTCACCAACCCGCGATGCGTTCCCTCGATGATCGCGTCAGGGACGAGCGACTGCGACGCCCCGGTGATGGCGATGACGGAGGGCGGGTTCTCTCCGCGCAATTCTTTCAGGCGCTCGATGAACTGCAGCCCATCCGTATCCGGCAGAATCATGTCCAGAACGATGACCGCGCACTCGGGATCGACAGCTTTCCGCAGCCCTTCCTCACCGGTGCGGGCGCTCTCGATGCGCAGCCGGGTGTCCTGACCGAGCTCGAGCACAAGCAACTTCCTCATCGTGTCGTTGTCATCGACGATGAGCACCATCGGTTTTTTTTCTGGCATGGAAGGGAGGCAAAAGCATACGCCAAAATGGTGCGGAGATTGCTCTTTATCGGTCCGGAGGACCACCATGAAAAACGATACGAATCGAACTCCGGAGTCTGATCGCCTCGACCGGCAGCAGGCTGGATCCGTTTGGGACACGCTTCAGGGCAACTGGAACCAGGTCAAGGGCAAAGTCCGCGAGAAGTGGGGACTTCTGACCGGCGACGACATCGAACACATCGCCGGACACAAGGACCGTCTCATCGGCAAGCTTCAGGAAAAATACGGCAAGGCCAAGTGGAACGAGGCCGAAGTCGAGCGCGAGATCCGCGGGCTCTAGTCTTCCCGGTGGCGCACATTCCACCAGAGATAGATGACGATCGCAGCGTTGATCACCAGCACCGAAACGCGGAGTACCGTAACTTTCTTCACCGCCTCGTAGATCTCGAACGGGAGAAACGATGCAGTGGCGACGATGGTGAGGTACTCCGCCCATTTCTTTTCCAGCCACAGCCCGGTTCCTTCAGTAATGAACAAAGCCGCATATGCGAATGCCACGGCAGCGACAAGATGCTTCCGGTGCGGATCCTCGAGCTTCCAGACGAACGCCATGACCTGAGGGAAGCGCGCGACCCATTCGGGAATGTGCAGCGGTCGCAACAGCTCGATTCCCGCCGCGATCAGCAGCGCGGCCTTGGCCAGGCGGAATGCCGCGATCAGCCGCAGCATTGAATCCTGCGTGCGCAAACGACTTGCTCCGCTGTATGTCCTCTTCATCACTCTGGTGGTCGCTTCTTTCGCCTGGCAGATGTTGCACGGGATCTGCCCGGTTCCTTAGTGCGCGGCTTCGCCGCGCGTTGACGGTTGTCGGTTGTCGGTTGTCAGAAGCTGGCCCCGGGCGGGCGTGGACAACCGACCACCGACCACCGTCAACGCGGCGCGCCAGCGCCGCAGATAACCACCACCGGCGCCTCATCCCTCCCGCCCGGAATCTCGCGCGCGAGAATGTGCTGGTCGTCGGGCGCGATGTCGTAGTGGCTGAGGCCGACTTCCTCCAGCTCCATCATTCCGGCGGATGTGATCGGGAAGAGCGCCGTCGGTTTTCCGATCGTCATCGAGCCTGACGTGGTCACTGGCACGCTCATCAACATTCCGTCCGATGCGAGATAGAACAGCTCACGGCCGTTGTGACTCCATCGCGGCTCGGTGCCGCCGTCGGTCGAGACGCGCGTCTTCTCCCCGTCGCCGCCCATCGCCCTTACGTACACCTCGGGTTGTCCAGAATCGTCGGACTCGAATGCGAGCCATCGTCCGCTGGCGTCGAGCGCCCCATTCCCCTCGTTGAATTGCGAGGCCTGGAGCGGCGTCTTCTTTCCGTCGCCGCTGGTCGAGAACAACTCGATGTCCTTGCCGTGTCCGCGATCGATCGTGTAGACGACCTGACGGCCATCGGGCGTGACATCCGTCGGCCGGGCAACACCGTCATTGACCATCAGCGTCTTCGTCACTCCGCTCGAGAGCGAGACGATGGCCAGCTGCGGCGGATCGGTCTCGTGCGAGGGCGATACGTCCGCGATCACGAGGTCGTGGCCGCCGGGCATCCAGATCGGGGAAAAAGACCCGAATGGGCGCGAGGTCACGCGGCTGATCACATCGCGGCCGAGGTCGTACATCCAGATGTTGGAGACGCCGCTCGCCGGTTCGAATTGATCGATGGCGATGCGACGCCCGTCCGCCGACAGCCGGTATTTCCGCAGCGACAGCATCATCTTGATGCGGCCGGTCTCGTGCCCGTCGCGATCGCGCCACACGAGCTGCGTGTCGACGGGCGCGCGCTGGTAGGCCACGACGTCACCCGCGCGATCGATGCTGAAATTCGAGTTTCCCGTCGGGAGGAAACTGAACACGTGCTCGGCGACCGTGATGGCTTCGCCGCTCATGCGGCCCGCAGCCACGTCGAGCTTCTGCTTCACCAGCGCATCGTCGCGACCATAGAAAATCCAATCGTCGGCCGCTGCCTCACCGCGTCTCGCGTGCGGTGCGATCAGGATCGGCTTGCCGCCGTCGATCGACGCGAGATAGAGGCCGGTTCCCGGACGCGCGCCGTGGTTCAGGGTGTACAGGAAACGTTTCCCGTCCCGCAGGAACGACGGCCAGTAATGCCACCCGTCGTGGTCCGTCACCACCGTGATCTTGCCGCCATTTTCCGGGACGGCCTCGATTCCCTCATCAGTCCCCGGTCCCCACTCGGCGAAAATGATCATTCCCTGCGTGCCCCAGCTTGCGGAGCCTCCGACCGCGGGACAGATCGCCTGCACCGGGCCGCCTTCCAGCGCGACCTTCTTCATGCTCCCGCCGGCAAAGAAACCGATCCATCGCGAATCGGGTGACCAGAACGGCGACATCGCACCGCTGGTTCCGCTGATGGCCCGCCCCGTCAGTTCGTTGAGCGGACGAACGTAGAGCGTTCGTTGTCCGCCCTGCAATGCCGCGAACGCGATGGACTTGCCGTCCGGCGACACAGCCAGCTCACCGTTCGTCGCCCTCTGCGTGAAACTCGTTCCCGCGGGCGGCGTTAGGCCGAACCGGAACGGCTGTCCCGATGGGGCCTGCGGTGTGCGGTGGAACGACAGCGCGGCCACGGTCACCGCGACAGCCACTGCCGCAGCCGCCGCGGCGATCCACGGCCACACTCGCGGCGCTGCCGCACGTACGGCGGCGGTAGTCTCGGACGATGATCCGATCCACAGCAGTTCGTCGCGGAGATCCGCCGCCGACTGCCAGCGGTCATCCGAATTTTTCTCGACACACTTGCGAACGATCCGGCGGATCGATTCCGGCACGTCGTCGAGAGCCGGCGTGTCGTTGAGGATCGCGCTGATGACGCTCATGCGTGACTGCGCATCGAACGCGCGACGTCCGGTGACCATCTCGTAGAGCATCGCTCCGAACGAGAAGATGTCGCTGCG
>JBBRMQ010000251.1:0-6104 GCA_038230775.1 Thermoanaerobaculia bacterium | reverse complement strand
TGGACACCCTCAGACCCTGGCGCCGGTCTGCGCGTCGAAGAAGTGCAGGCCCCACACTTCGGCGGCCTGAGAGGCCGCCACGCAAGACCCGACATCACAGGGATGTAACGAGCTGTGTGGCGACGGCCAGGTGTGGGGCCAGCCCTCCGGCTGGCCGGCCAGTCAGATGACTGGCCCCACACTTCAGTTACACCCTGGCGCCGGTCTGCGCGTCGAAGAAGTGCAGGTGCTCGCGATCGAAGGCGAACTCGATCTCGTTGCCGATCGCGGGGAGATCCCGAGGGGGTACGCGTGCGACGAGGTGGTTCTCGCCAGCGGTCGCGTAGACGAACATCTCGTTGCCGACGGGCTCGATCAGATCGAGGGTGAACTTCGTACCGGCACCGATGGCGATGTGCTCGGGGCGCACGCCGACCACGACCGTTCCCGACGCTCGTGGCGCGGGCAGCGTCAGCGATCCGTCGTTCGAGACGAAGATGGAATTGTCGACTCGTCCGTCGATGAAGTTCATCGGAGGACTTCCGATGAACCCGGCCACGAATCGATTGGCCGGTTTGCGATAGAGATTGAGCGGCGTGTCGATCTGCTGGATCTTTCCCGCGTCGAGCACCACGATGCGATTGCCGAGCGTCATCGCTTCGATCTGGTCGTGGGTAACGTAGATCATCGTCGCGCTGAGACGGTTGTGAAGGCGGGCGATCTCGGCGCGCGTCTGCAGGCGCAGTTTCGCGTCCAGGTTCGAGAGGGGCTCGTCGAGCAGGAACGCCGCCGGCTCGCGCACCAGCGCGCGGCCTAACGCGACCCGCTGCCGCTGCCCGCCGGAAAGCTGCTTTGGCTTGCGATCGAGAACCTTGTCGAGGCCGAGCATATCGGCCGCTTTCCGCACACGGGAGTCGATGTCGGCGCGCATCAGGTGTCGCAGCTTCAGGCCGAAGGCCATGTTGTCGTACACCGACATGTGCGGATAGAGCGCGTAATTCTGGAAGACCATCGCGATGTCGCGCTGCTTGGGCGGGATATGAATCGGGTTGTGCGGCGTGTGATTGGTGTTCTGAAATACCATCGCCACGTCACGCTGCTTGGGAGGAACGTCGTTGACCACCTGCTCGCCGATGGTGATCGTTCCGCTGGACACAGTTTCCAGACCCGCGATCATTCTCAGCAGGGTGCTCTTGCCGCAACCCGACGGGCCGACGAGCACCATGAGCTCGCCATCTCCGATGTCGAAGCTTGCGTTGTCGACGGCCACATAGCCGTTGTCATAGACTTTGCGAACGCCAGCGAGCGCCACACGCGCCATCGCGATTCCTCTTGAGGCGCCGGCGAGTATGACACAGCAAAATATGTTTCCTTCGCAGTTCCTCTGGGGCGCGGCGACCGCGGCCTACCAGGTCGAAGGCTCTCCGCTCGCCGACGGTGCCGGCCTTAGCATCTGGCATCGCTTCAGCCATACGCCGGGAATGGTCGCCAATGGCGAGACCGGCGACGTCGCCTGCGACCACTACCGCCGTTACAAAGATGATGTTGGCCTGATGCGCGAGCTTGGGCTCAACGCCTACCGGTTGAGCATCTCGTGGAGCCGCATCCTTCCCGACGGAACGGGCCGCGTAAACGAGAAGGGGCTGGATTTCTATCGACGCCTTCTCGATGAGCTTCGCGCGAACAACATCCAACCGATGGTGACGCTGTATCACTGGGATCTTCCGGCGGCGATCGACGATCGCGGCGGGTGGGTCAACCGCGACGTCGCCAACTGGTTCACCGAATACGCGCAGGTCTGTTTCAAGGCGCTCGACGATCGCAAACCGATGTGGGCCACGCTCAATGAGCCGTGGGTCGTGACCGACGGCGGCTATCTGCACGGGCCGCTGGCGCCAGGACATCGCAGCGTGTGGGAAACACCTCTCGCCGCGCACAACCTGCTGCGGTCGCACGGTGCGGCGGTCGCGGCGTATCGCGCGATCGGGAAAAATCAGATCGGGATCGTCGTCAACATCGAGCCGAAGTATCCGGCCACCGACAGCAGCGAAGATCGCGAGGCGACGAAGCGCGCCGACGCATACATGAACCGCCAGTACCTCGATCCGGTGTTCCTCGGCAGCTATCCAAAAGAGCTGGCCGAGATGTACGGCGAGGCGTGGCCCGACTTTCCATCGGCCGACTTCGATCTGATCAAGCAGCCGATCGACTACGTCGGCCTCAATTACTACAAGCGCGGCGTCGTGCGGAACGATCCGAAGAAAGTGATCGAGCGGGCATCGAATATCAATCCGATCGGCACCTACACCACAACGGACTGGGAAGTGTTTCCGTCCGGACTGACCGACGCGCTGGTCTGGATGCACGAGCGCTACGGCAAGCCGCCGATCTACATCACCGAGAACGGCGCGGCCTTTTACGATCCGCCGCGGTCGAAGGATCTGACGGACGACACGCTGCGGGTCAGCTATCTTCGCGAGCATCTGCGCGCCGCGCATGAAGCGCTGAAACGCGGCGTCGACCTTCGCGGCTACTTCGCCTGGTCCCTCCTCGACAACTTCGAATGGGCCCTCGGCTACTCGAAACGGTTCGGCATCATCCACGTCGATTTCGAGACGCAGAAGCGGACGATCAAGGCGAGCGGCCGGCATTACGCGGAGATCATTCGCTCGAAGGGCTCCGTCCTTTCGTAATGCTCCGGTTCATTTGCCTCTGGCTTGCCGCGGCGAACCTGATGTTGCCGGTGGAAACGCTCGACGGAAAAGCGCGTGCGGTTCCCGGCGACATCGCGAAGCCCGCTGTTCTCGTGGTGACGTTCGATCGTGCGGCGACCGATGAAGGCGCGGAGTGGTCGGCCCGGCTTCGCGAGACCGTGCCCGCCGCCGGCGTCTATCAGGTCGCGATCCTGGAGGATGTCCCCAGCTTCGTTCGTGGATTCGTGATCGGTCAGATGAAACGAAGCGTTCCCTCCAGCATGCATTCAAATTTTCTCATTGCGACGAAGAGATCCGATGAATGGAAGCGCTTCGCGGGTTACTCGTATGGCGCGGTTCCGTATGTGCTGGTCATCGGCCGCGACGGCGAGATGAGGGTTCGCGATCACGGCAAGTTCGACCGCTCGAAGCTCGCCGCCATCCGCGAGGCCTGGCAAAGTGCGCCCTGACATCGTTCGAGTGCAGACGGGATCAGGCCTGTACTGCAGCCTTTCCCAACACTCTTCGCGGAGGCTCACCCGGGCACCATGTCGATGATCGATTGGTCCGATCCCGAGGAGATGCTCGGGCTCCTTGCCGAATCTATTCGTGATGAATGGCTCAGCGAACATCGCGATCGCGAACGGTCTCGCTTTTTACGCCAACTCTCCTCGGCAATCGAGTCTCTTACCAACTTGCCCGCTGGTGACGTGATCGCTCAACTGCGCGAGATTCATGACGCGCAGCCGTCGGAGTTTGCCGAAGATCCAGCCTTGGTCCACGTTGGCGATTGCATCCAGGAGCTGTCACGGATTCTGGCTCAAGCAAAGTGATCATGGATTCCACTGGCAAGAAATGGTTTCTGTGTGCACACAGAACCTTCCCCACGGAACTCTGCGAGGAAGAACTCTCGTCCATTCGCGAGGCGTGGCAGAGTAGTCCTTAGCATGCCGTTCAAGAGCCAGGCGCAACGCCGGTTGTTCGCCAAGCTCCTGGTCGAAGGGAAGATCTCCCACCAGACGTTCGAGGAGTGGAATCGGGAGACCGGCAGCGCGAAGCTTCCCGATCACGTCAAGCCGAAGGTCAAGGCGATAGCAAAGTCGAAAAAGAAAGCGGTGAAGCGCAAGTGAGTGCGCCGACGGGGGCGACCGCGCGCTTCGTCTACCTTCTGTCTCTTAGCATCGGCTTCACCAGAGCGGTGATCCTCGCCGAGGTGTGGATCCGCTTCCGCGATCAACCCTTGACGGAACCGACCATGATCCCCGCGATGTAGTGCTTCTGCAGGACGAGGAAGAGCAGGAGCACGGGAAGGATCGTGAGGACGGAGCTCGCCATCATGAGCTCGGTGTCCTGCACGTGCTCGCCGACCAGATTCGCCACCGCGACTGGCAGCGTGTACTTCGTGCTGTCGGTGAGAACGATCAGCGGCCACATGAAGTCGTTCCACGCGGACATGAACGCAAAGATTGCGAGCGTAACGAGCACGGGTCGCGCTAGCGGCAGGACGATCGACCAGTAGATGCGCCATTCGCTCGCGCCGTCGATGCGCGCGGCGTCGATGAGGTCGTCCGGAAGCGACAGCATGAACTGCCGGATGAGGAAGATGCCGAAGATCGTCGCCATACTCGGCAGGATGACGCCCCAGTAGCTGTTCACCAGGCCAACGCTCTTCAGCATCAGAAAGAGCGGGAGCATCCCGACCTGAGTGGGAATCACGAGCGCGGCGACCAGCGCGTTGAACAGGCGATCGCGGCCGGTGAAACGGAGCTTGGCGAACGCGTAGCCGGCCATCGAGTTGAGCAGCAGCGAGAAGATCGTCGTCCCGGCCGCGATGAGTAGGCTGTTGGCAAAGTTGCGGCCGAAGTTCATCCGCGTGAAGAGCTCGTGGTAATTCGAGAACGTCACGTGGCTGGGCAGCAGGCGCGGGGGATAGATCGTCGCCTCGCCGCGCGGCATGAACGACGCGGAGAACATCCAGAGCAGCGGCAGCACCGTGATGAGCGCGGTGAAAACGAGCAGCGCGTTGACGACGATCGTCTTGCCTTTCATTGACGTGCCTTCTGCGCGCGCAGCTGAATCAGCGTAGCGATGGCGATCACGACGAACAGGATGAACGCCACCGAGGCGGCGAAGCCCATGTTCCACCAGCGGAACCCCTGCTCGTACATCAGCATGACGATCGAGAGCGTCGCGTTGACCGGCCCGCCGCGCGTCATGACGTACGGCTCGGGGAAGAGCTGCAGGTAACCGATCGCCGTGATGATGCCGACGAACACGAACGTCGGGCCTAACAGCGGCAACGTCACGTGGCGGAACTGCTGCACCGCGCTCGCGCCGTCCATGCGCGCCGCCTCGTAGAGCTCTTCCGGAATGCTCTGCAGCGCGGCGACGAAGATGATCATGTTGTAGCCGAAGTTTTTCCAGATGGCGAGGAGGATGATGGCGGGCATGGCCCAGCGGGGGTCGCCGAGCCAGTCGATCGGGGCGATGCCGATGAGCGCCAGGCCGCGATTCAACAAGCCGAAGCGCGGATGGTAGAGGTACTTCCACACCACCGCGACGGCGACGACCGAGGTGACGATCGGAGCGAAGTAGACGGTGCGGAAGAGCGACTTCCATTTCGCGCTCTTGGCGTTGACCAGCAGCGCCGCCGCCAGCGACACGGTCACGGTGAGCGGGCCGCCGACGATCGTGAAGTACAGCGTGTTGAAGAGCGCCTTCCAGAACAGCGGGTTGTTCATCAGGTCGCGGTAGTTCTTCAACGCGACGAAGCGGATGTTGTGGATGTCGGCCAGCGCGTAGATGTCGAAGTCGCTCAGGCTGAGCAGAAACGAAGCGCAGACCGGGATCAGAAAAAAGAGGCTGATGATGATCAGCGCCGGCGCGAGAAACATCAGGGCTGCGCGGCGCTCGTTCATCGTTGCTGGCCGCCGACGGCGGGCTGAGAGCCCGCAGCCCCAGGATGGGCCCTCGCCACCACCCATCGCCGTTTGGCGAGGATGTGATCCGCTTTGCTGTCGAGATCCGCGACCGCGTTCTGAATGGTCATCTTGCCGCGAATGGTAGCCTCGCCGTCTTCATAGATGGCGGTTGCGATCTGCTCCCACTCCGGCACGCGCGGAAGCGGCGCGACGTGCTCGAGCTGCTCGCGGAACGCGGCCAGCGGCGGATCGTTCGCCACTTTCGGATCCCGCCAGGCGGCGCGGTGCGCCGGCAGGTCCTGCGTCAGCGCGTAGAAGCGGATCTGCTGCTCCGGAGCGGACAGGTATTCGACCAGCTTCCACGCCGCATCTTTCTTCTTCGATGCCTTGAACAAACAGAGGCTGGAACCGCCGGCCATCGACATTCCGGGATAGTCGGCGGCGCGCGGCGCGGGCATCGGCGCCGTCGCCCACTTGTCCTGCATCGAGGCAGGAAGCCGGTTGCGGAACT
>JBBRMQ010000250.1:0-6111 GCA_038230775.1 Thermoanaerobaculia bacterium | reverse complement strand
CGTGAGTGCCGCTGGGTTGAGCCACAGCGACAAGCCAAGCAGTAGCCGATGCGGGCAAGCATCGCCCGCCCACCCGGAGTGTCAAGGATGTCCCCGTGGAAGTGTCAAGAATGTCTCCACTAGCACACACCCTCTCCCCGCTCCGCGGGGCGAGGGTCAACGAACATTGCTCCCCGCGCAGCACACAGATCAGGCAGTCGCCACGCCCGCCTCTGTGTGAGGACCGGCTTCAGCCGGTCACGTCGGCCGGCTGCAAGCCGGCCCTCACACAGAAACGCGAGAGTCCTCGCGCTTGCCTGTCTCGATGTGCATCACACAGATCAGACAGTCGCCGCGACCCTACGCCGGAACCAGTTCTTCCTGCTCCACAGGAACGCTCTTGCGACGCCGCATCTTCTCCTGCAGATCGTCGAAGAGCGAATAGGCCACCGGCGTCGCGAGCAGCGTGAGCAGCAATGCGAGAGTCTGTCCGCCGATGATCACCGATCCGATCGTGCGGTTCGTCGCGGCGCCGGTACCGCTGGACACTACGAGCGGCAGCATGCCCGCCACGAACGCGAGCGTGGTCATGAGAATCGGACGCAAACGGTCGCGGTTGGCCTGACGGATGGCATCGGCGCGCGACATGCCGTGCGCGCGCAGGCCGTTCATGTGATCGACCTGCAGAATGCCGTTCTTCTTCACGATGCCGAACAGCACCAGGATGCCGAGCATCGAGAAAATATTGAGCGACTGGTTGAGCACCAGCAGCGAGAACAACGCGAACGGCACGGTCAGCGGCAACGCCAGCAGAATGGTGATCGGATGCACCCAGCTCTCGAACTGCGCCGCGAGAATCAGGTACATGAAGATGATCGACAGGAAGAAGGCGACCATGAAGTTCGTGAATGCGCGTCCCTGCTCGCGCGAACGGCCGGTGAATCCACTCTGGTATTCGGCCGGCATCTTCAGCCCTGTCGTTTCCTTCACCAGGTTGTCCATGACTGTTTGAGCGGAGTGTCCAGGCGCCATGTTCGCGCTGAGCAGCACCTGACGCTGGCGGCTGATGCGGTTGATCGACGCTGGCCCTGAGCCGGGATTGATGTTCACGACGTCGCGCAACTGCACCGTGCTCCCCTTCGACGTCGGCACCTCGGCCTGTGCAATACCCTGCGCATCCTGGCGGTAGTTCTGCTGCGCGCGGACGTGCACTTCGTACTGCTCGCCGCCTTCGTAGTAGTCCGTGATTTTCAATCCGCCGACAAGAACGTTGAGCGTCGACGCGATGTCCTGCACGCGAACGCCAAGGTCCGCGGCTTTGTCGCGGTCGATGCGAACGCCGAGCTCCGGCTTGCCGGTGATGAGATTCGTATCGGGATCGACGACGCCGAGGTTCTGCATGCTCTTGAGCTTGCCCAGCAGCGTGTCGGAGTACTTCTCGAGCTGCTTGAGATCGGGCCCGCCGATCCAATACATGATGTCCGCGTTGACGCCGCCGCCGAATGCGTTGACCGGCGCCACCGACGTTCGTAGCTTCAGCCGCGCGTATTGCGGCAGGATGTTCTGGCGGACATCGGCCATGATCGCGAACTGATCGCGCTTGCGCTTGTTGACCGGAACCAGCTTCACGTAGACGGTGCCCAGGTTCTGCGTGACCTGCGGATCGTCGCCGATCGTCACAACCGTCGTCTCCACCTCGGGCAGCTTGCGCACGCGCGTGGCGATCGACTCCATGATCGTCAGCGTGGTGTCGAGGCTCGCTCCCTCCGCCGCGCGCGCCGTGACCTGGAACTGCGACTCGTCGTCCTGCGGAAGGACGTTCTTGTTGACCGCCTTGCCGATCGGAATCGTCGACAGGAAGGTGACGACCATGATCACGACGATGACCCAGCGATGGGCCATCGACCAGTCCAGCATGCGCAGGTACTGGCGCTCGATCACGCCGTAGAAGCCGCCGCGTTCGTGCCCTTCACCCTTGCCTTCATGACGAAGAAGGCGTGAGGACATCATCGGCGTGAGTGTGAACGCCACCAGCAGCGAGATGGCGATGGCGAACGCCATCGTCACGCCGAACGAGTTCATGAAGCGCCCGACGATGCCGGCCATGAACGCGACGGGCAGGAAGACCGCGATCAGCGAGAGCGAGGTGGCCATGACCGCCAGGCCGACTTCCTTCGTTCCCTCGACGGCCGCGGTCCGCGGGTCCATGTTCTTCTCTTCCATGAAGCGGAAGATGTTTTCCAGCACCACGACCGCATCGTCGATGACGATGCCGACCGACAGCGTCAGTGCCAGCAGCGTGATGATGTTCAGCGTGAAGTTCTCGTAGCGCATCGCGGCGAACGTGGCGATGATCGAGCTCGGAATGGCGATGGCGGCGATGATCGTCGAGCGGAAGTTCCGCAGGAACAGGAGCACGATCAGGGCGGCGAAGATCGAGCCGAGAACGAGATGCTCCTTCACAGCGTCGACGGCCGCGATGATGTAGTCGGACTGATCGCGCACCGTCTCGAGCTTCCAGCCCTTCGGCAGGCCGGTCTTGATCTCGCCGATCTTTTCTTTCAGCGTGTTGATGACTTCGACGGTGTTCGTTCCGGACTGTTTGCGGATCGACAGCACCACCGCGGGCTTGCCGTCGACGCTGGCGATCGACTCCGCCTCCGCCACGCTGTCCTCGATGTGCGCCACGTCGCCGACCTTCACGACGTAGCCGTTGTGATCGGCGATGGGAATGTTGGCGAAGTCGCTCGGCGTCTGCACGCGGCCGTACGTGCGCAACGTCAGATCGCGCACACCCTGCTCGACCTTTCCGCCGGGGATCTGCACGTTCTGCGACTGCAGTGCCGTCGTGAGCTGCGCCGTCGTGAGGCCGAGCGATGTCAGCTTCGCGGTATCGACCACCACGTTGATCTGCCGCGGACGGCCGCCGACGATGAGGACCTGTCCGACGCCGTTGATCGACTCCAGCCGACGGCGCAGCTTCTTGTCCGCGAACTCGGTGATGTCGCGCGTGGGCGCCGGCCCCGAGAGCACCATGCCGAGGACAGGGATGGCGTCAGGGTCGACTTTCTGGATGATCGGAGGATCGGCGTCCTTCGGCAGGTCGCGCAGGATCGTGTTGACCTTGTCGCGCACTTCCTGCGCCGCAACGTCGAGGTTCTTCTCCAGCACGAAGCTGACGATGACGAGCGAGGTGCCGTCCGACGACGTCGACTGCAACTGATCGATGCCGCCGATCGTGTTGACCGCTTCCTCGATCTTGTCGGTGATGTCGGTTTCGATCTCTTCCGGCGCGGCGCCGACGAGACGAGTGGCAATCGTGATCGTCGGGATGTCGACCTTCGGGAAGCGATCGAGGCCGAGCTGCCGGTACGAGAACCAGCCGACGACAACGAGCGAGAGAACGATGACCGTGGCGAAGACGGGACGACGGACGCAGATTTCGGCGAGCCTATGCATACTGCTCCTTCGGAGCGTTGTCGGTTGTCAGTTGTCGGTTGTCAGAAGCGTGGTCGTGGACAGAAGGGCGGTCGTGGACAACCGACCACCGACAACTGACAACGCGCGCGTCAGCGCGCACTCGGTGCCATCTCCACGCGCGCGAACAAACCGGGCTTGAGCCGGCCATCGCGATTGGCAAACTCGGTTTCGACGAAGAACGAGCGCGTCGCGGGGTCGATCACACCGCCTACAGTTGCCACGCGGCCGTCGAACGTCTGATTCGGATAGGGATCGACGGTGGCTCTGACCGACTGGCCCGGCCGGACCTGCGCCAGATATTTTTCGGGGACGCGGAACCGCAACCGCAGCGGCGAGATCTGCACGACCACCAGTGCGACCGTCGCGTCGCCGAGCCGCTGGCCGACGTCGGTTCGTTTCTCGGCTACGACGCCGTCGATCGGTGATCGCATCGTCGAGTCGCTCAACTGCTGGCGGAAGATGTCCGCCTGGGCCACTGCCGAGGCGCGCATGGCCCTCGCTTGATCGTAGGTGGCCTGCGTGCGATCGAACGTCGCCTGCGGGATGGACTGTTTCGCGATCAGCTCTTTCTTCCGATCGAGATCGCGCGCGGCCTCCCGCTCGGCGGCGGCGGCGCGCTGCGCATCGGCTTCCGCCTTCTGCAGGTTGAGGCGCGGGTAATCCGTCTCCAGCGTGAGGAGCGGATCGCCTTTGTGCACGCGCGTGCCTTCGTCGACGTACATCCGTGCGACGCGGCCCGGAAGCTTGGCCGCCAGCTCCGATCGAACCGGAGAGACGAACTCGCCGCTGGCGATGATCGTGCCCTGCGACTCCCCGCTTGCCACGGTGGCTGCGGATGCCTCACCCGCCGTCGTCGTCGTTTCCGACGTCGTTCCAACGGAGACCTTTGCGACATCAGCAGGCAATGGCGGCGCCTCGGCACGGACGACGGACTTCGGCTCTTCTTTCTTCGTGCAGCCTGCGGCTGCCACGGCGAGCATGACAAGGATGAGACTTCGCTTCATCGCTGGACTCCTACGGCATCTTTGAGCGCGCCCGCGGCATACCAGGCGCGCAATTCGGACAACTCGTGATTCAACGTTTCCTCGGCCACGGTGCGACGGGCGTCGGCGAGCGCCGTCTCCGACGCCGCCAGGTCGAGCGACGTCGTCTCCTGCGCGCGATAGAGCTCGAACGCCTGGCTGTACTCCGCCTCCGCCGCGGCGAGCTGTTCTTTCGAAAGCTGCAGCGAGGTTTCCGTAGCGCGAAGGTCGGAGAATGCGGTGCGAACATCTTCGCGGGCGTTCACCTTCGCCGACTCGAGCGCCAGTTTCGATTGCAGCTCGCGCTCGCGCGCCTGCGCGACCCTGGCCTGCACTTCACCGGCCTGAAAGATCGGAACGTTGAAGCGGAATGCTCCGTAGCCGTAGCTGCTGGCGGGAAAGGAGGATTTCTGCTGGATGTACCCGGCGTCGAACGTGACCACGGGCCACCAGAAGCCGCGCTGTTTCTGGATCTCCAGTCGCGCGACCTTCATGTTGTTCGCGGCTTGCGCCACGTCCGGGCGGTCCTGTTCGGCACGTGCCACGAGTGTCTGCTCGTCGGGCGGCGGCGCTACGGGCTGCTGCGGGTGATCGACGGTGATCTCGCCGTCGAGATCGAGGTCGGCGCGGAGGCGGCTCATGGCCTGATCGCGGCGCTGCTGCGCGAGAGCGAGGAGGCGCTGCGCGGACTTGATCGCCGTCTCCGCTCGCAGGACATCGACCTTCGTCACTTCGCCGGCCTGATAGAACGCGTCGGACTGTTCGCGACGCTTCTGCGCGAGGGAGATGTTCTGTTTCTCGATGTCGATGCGGGCGTCCGTGTCGACGATCGCGAGATAGTTCGACGCCACGCGAAGCAGCACCGCGTCTTCCGTCCCGAGGATGCCTTCGCGGGCAATCAGGACGCCGATTTTCGCCTGCTCGTACGCACGTTTCTCGCGAAGGCCGGCGAACACCGGCTGCGACAGAACCAGCCGGTAGTTCCAGTCGGTCCCGGGGAGGATCGTGCGGGCGTCCGATCCATTGCCGAAGGTCACGTTCTCGCTGTTGCGGATGGTCGCGCCGCTGGCGTTGACGCGAGGCAGAACCTGCGAGAGCAGATATTTTCGATTCGCTTCCGCCACCGGCACTTCGGCCCGCGAGCGCTCCACGTCGTTGTTGACCTGCAGTGCGCGCTGCAGCGCGTCGTGAAAGCTGAGATGGACCTGTGCCTGGCTGGATGCGGCCAGGCAGAATATGAGAATCAACTTCTTCAATGTGAGCTCCGTATTCCGTCGAGGATGGTGCTGGCGATCAGCTCGACGTCTTCTGCTTCGGGAGGAGGTGCTTCTTCGATGACGCGCTCGATGATCACGGCGTTGCTCGCTTCGACGATGAAGAGAGCGAGACGGTTCGGATCCATGCGACGGACTTCACCCCGTTCCATCGCCACTTCGAGAACGCCCGCCAGCTGCTTCATGCGCGTCTGGTATTGCGGCTGACAGATCCGCCGCTGGCGCCGCTGCTGCTGCGCGTTGCCTTCGGGATACCTGAGCGACATGTAGAGGCGGAAGAACTCGCGGTTCTGGCGGAAGAACTCGATTTTCGCGGTGAGCATCGATCGGAGCTTTTGCTCGAAGGACTCGCTCGT
>JBBRMQ010000249.1:0-6111 GCA_038230775.1 Thermoanaerobaculia bacterium | reverse complement strand
CAGTCCTCAGTCCTCAGTCCCCAGTCCTCAGTCCCCAGTCCTTCCAGTACAATCAACGAGCGTCCAGATGATCATTACCGTAGCCAATCAAAAAGGCGGCGTTGGGAAGACGACTACCGCCATCAACCTCGCCGCGGCGGTCGCCAACAAAGGGTTCAACACGCTGCTGATCGACCTCGATCCGCAGGCGAATTCGACGATGAGCTACGTCGATCCGCGCGGCGTCACACGGTCGATGTTCGATGTGATGGTGAGCGAGGAGATGCCGCTCGAGGATGTGATCGTCGCCACCCAGGTGCCGAACCTCTCCGTCGCACCCTCGAAAATCGCTCTGGCCAAGCTGGAGTCCAAGCTGATCGGTGATCTGGACGGCCCGTACCGGCTCAAGGACAAGATGTCGGCGATCGTCACCAACTACGACTACATCTTCATCGATACGCCGCCGACCCTCGGCATGATCACCGTGAACGCCATGGTGGCGTCCACGCACGTGCTGGTGCCGATTCAGTCGTCGTACTTCGCGCTGGAAGGCACCGACGATCTGCTGGAGACGATCGAGAAGATCAAGGCGCGTCCCAATCCGAACCTGCAGCTGCTCGGCGTGGTGATCACGATGCATGACAAGCGGACGACGCTGGCGCGCGACATTCACGAGCAGATCGGCGCGGTGTTCGGCGAACGCCTGTTCAACACGGTGATCACGAAGTCCATCCGGCTCGAAGAGAGTCCGGCGTACAAGGAATCGATCTTCACCTTTGCGCCGAAGTCCAGCGGCGCGATGGAGTACTACTCGCTGTCGGAAGAAATTCTGTCGAGGGTTTGATGACCATGAAACGCGGGTTACCAGAACGCAAAGCCATGCGCCACGATGCGCACTTCGTCGAGGAGCTCACCCGCCGCTCCGGCCGGCAGGTGGGATCGATGATTCCGCTCCAGTGGATCGAGCCCAACGCCGAGCAGCCGCGCACGAACATGGGCAACATCGAGGAGCTGGCGGCGTCCATCCGGGAGAAGGGCGTGCTGGAGCCGATCCTCGTCCGCTCGATCGGACCCAATCGATACCAGATCATCTCCGGCGAGCGCCGCTTCCGCGCCGCGACGCTGGCGGAGCTCGACGAGATTCCGGCCATCGAGTTCGATGCCGATGACAAAGAGACGCTCGAGATCGCGCTCATCGAGAACATCCAGCGCAAAGATCTGACACCGTTCGAAGAAGCGGAGGGCCTCCTGGTGCTGCAGCAGAAGTTCGGCTACACACACGAGCGCATCTCGCAGGTCATCGGCAAGTCGCGCGTCACGGTGTCCGAGACGCTGCTCATCAACGACATCCCGGATCGCATCCGCGCCATGTGCCGCGAGGCCGGGATCGCGAACAAGTCGCTCCTGATCCAGATCGCGCGCGCCGGCAGTGAAGAGGCCATGGAAGAGGTCCTGCGCCGGTTTGCGGCAGGGGAGACCTCGCGAGACGAGCTGCGGAAGAAACCGGAAAAGAAGGCGGGCCGGCCGAAGAATTTCACCTGGGCAATCAAGGACAAATCGCTGCCGTTCTCGTTCAATCTAAGTTTCAAGAAGTCGAACGTCGACAAGCGGGAGATTGCCGAAGCGTTGCGTGAGCTGCTGCGGCGGCTCGAAAGCGGGGCTTGAGTACTCCTTTGCCGCGCCGTTCCGCACAACGGATTCTGGCGGCGCTGTTCATCACCACGGGCGCCACCGCTCTGATCGCGGAACAGGCGTACGAGAAGCTGCTCGAGACGCTCGTCGGAACCAGTACGCATGCCGCGGCGACCGTCCTCACGATCTACTTCGCCGGCCTGACCATCGGCGGATTCAGTTGGCGCTGGTGGCGGCGCCTCGGCGCGCGTCCCCTCGTCCTGTATGCCGCCTTCGAAGCGGCGATCGGTCTGTGGGCGCTTCTGCTGTTCGCGGGTCTGGAACATCTCATCGAGATCTTCGTGCCGATGCTGCGCTTAGGCATCGGCGACCCCATGCTGCTGCAGGCCTTGCGCGTCGTGGCTGCCTCGGCCTGGATTCTTCCCCCGACGTTCTTCATGGGCGCCACGTTTCCGGCCATGGTCGAAGTGCTCCGCGAGAGTGTGAGCGACGCGCGTCGCCTCGTCACGAAGTTCTACGCGCTCAACATTCTCGGCGGGACGCTGGCCGCGGCGATCGGACCCTACCTTGTCTTCGCGACCATCGGCGTGGACGGTGCGCTTCTCGTCACCGCCCTCGATCTCGTGGTGGCCGCGATCGCGCTTTGGCTGTCGACGCGGCTTCCGGAAGGCGTGCCGGAGTCTTCGCCGGTCGAGACATCGGGAGCCACGCAGGCACCCCCGACGCTGCTGATTGCCATCTCGATTCTCTGCGGGTTTCTCTTTTTCGCGCTGGAGGTCGAATGGACGCACCTGATCGCCGCCGTCTGCGGAAACAGTGTCTATGCGTTCGCCTCCATGCTGGCGGCCGTTCTCGCAGGGCTGTTTCTCGGCGGATTCATCGCGACGCGCCTCTTGCCGGAGGAGGCCGAGGTGCCGGTGGCCATTCCTGCGATGGCGTTCGCGATCGGCGCGATCATTCTCGCGATCCAGCAGATGGCGTGGCCGCACGTGCCTCATCGCTTCACCCTCTGGGGGCACAACCTTCAATCCTTTGCGGGCGCGGAACTGCTGCGGGGACTCATCACCGCGCTGGTAATCGTTCCGCCCACGCTCATCCTGGGCACCGTCTTCCCGCTTCTTTTCCGGCTGCGCGAGTTCCCGATCCGCGATCGCGGAAAAACGGCCGGCGCGATGACGGCCGCGAACGCGATCGGCTGCTGCGCCGGTGCCCTCGTCGCGGCGTTCGTGCTGATTCCCCGCTTCGGATCGGAGACCACCCTGCTGATGATCGCCATTTGTTATGCGATCGCCGGGGTGTCTTTGTTGCTGTCCGTGCCTTCATCGCGATTGCGATTCGCCGGCTTCATCAGCGCAGCCGTCGCACTGCTCGTCTGCGGCGTCGTTCCGCCCTGGGACCGGCTTCAGCTCACGAGCGGCGAGCATGTGTATTTCACGCCGACGTTCGCCCGAGCCGGCATGCGGATGCTGTTCTTTCATGAAGACGCGGCGGGCGGGATCACGACCGTGGTCGAGAATCCGAAATCAGGACTGCGGACGCTGCTGACGAACGGCAAGTTCCAGGGCAGCGATTGGGGAGAACCGGTGGCGCAGTTGGGATTTGCGGTCATTCCCATGCTGCACTCCGCCGCGCTCGATGACGTTCTCGTCATCGGCCTTGGCACCGGGCAATCCGCGGCGACCGCGCAGATGGCCGGATTCCGACGGGTCGACATCGCCGAGATTGCGCCGGGAATCATCGAGGCCTCGTCGCAGGAGTTCCAGCATCTCAATCACGACGTCGTGCGACAACCCAATGTGCGGGTGCTGCTCGAGGACGGGCGCAACGTCCTCCTGCTTCGCGACAAGAGCTATGACGTCATCACCATCGAGCTGACCAGCTACTGGTTCGCGGGCGCGACGAATCTGTACAGCCGTGAGTTTTACGAGCTCGCTGCGCGGCGCCTGCGGCCCGGCGGCGTGATCCAGCAGTGGATGCAGCTGCACCACACGAGGCCCCGGGAAATCGCATCCACGCTTCTCACGATGCGGGCTGCGTTTCGCTACGTGAGCCTGTGGGTGGCCGGCGATCAGGGGATCATGCTTGGTTCCAACGAGCCGCAGGCGATCCGGGCCGCAGGCGTTCGCGGCGCCATGCAGGCGATGCAGCGGAGCGGCATCGCCTCGGGCGTGTTGTGCGCGCTGCTGAACGGCCGCCTGCTTTCGCCCGAGGATATCGATCGGTTGAAGCGGGTGGCGACGACGGCAGTGATCAACACCGACCGCAATCGCTGGATCGAATACGACACGCCACGCTGGAACATCGGCGCCGACCTGAGGCCGGTGAACGTCCGCATCATGCATACCTTCGCCAAGCCCGGTCCGATGCGCATCACGCAGGATGCCGCCGCGCTGCTGCAGCAGGTGTGTCCGCGATAGCCGGCTGTTGACACCAAACCGCGCCGCGCATATCCTCCCGCGTCAACATGCACTGCACCACCACGATGGGCCGAATGGTGATGCGCCGCCCGGGCGCGGACGCGTAAGCCGTCTTCGACCCGGGTCCCTCCGCAATCCTCCTCACTCTCACGCAAAGCACATTCAAGGAGGGGACGCATGTCCTACCGTTTCGATACGCTGGCGATCCACGCCGGCCAGCCCAATGACGCCGCCACAGGCGCGGTGAACGTTCCGATCTACCAGACCTCTACCTACCAGCAACTCGAGCCCGGAGTGCATCGCGGCTTCGGCTACTCACGCACCGAGCATCCGACGCGCAAGGCGCTCGAAGACAACCTCGCCGCGCTCGAAGGCGCGCGGTACGGCCTGGCGTTCGCATCCGGAATGGCCGCCATTCACAACGTGCTCTCGCTGCTTCGCTCAGGCGATCACGTCGTCACGACGCAGGATCTCTACGGCGGCGCGTGGCGCATCTTCGTGCGCTTCTTCGCGAAGTTCGGCGTGGAGTTCGACTTTGTGGACACCAGCGATCCGTCCGCGGTCGAAGCCGCGATTCGTCCGTCGACGAGACTGCTGTGGCTCGAGACGCCTTCGAATCCGCTGCTCAAGCTGACGGACATCGAGAAATGCTCGGCAATCGCGCGCTCCCACGGCGTGCGAACGGTCGTCGACAACACCTTCGCCACGCCCGTCCTGCAACAGCCGATCGCCAGAGGTGCGGACATCGTCGTTCACTCGACGACGAAATTCATCAACGGACACAGCGACTGCCTCGGCGGCTGTGTCATAACAAATGACGAATCGATCTATAACGAATTGAAATTCTTCCAGAATGCAGTGGGCGCTGTGCCCGGGCCGAACGACTGCTATCTGATCCTCCGCGGCGTGAAAACGCTTTCGCTGCGGGTCGAGCGGCAGTCGGCAAACGCGGCGCTCATCGTCGAATATCTGCGACAGAGCGACGCCGTTCGTCGTGTCTACTATCCCGGCTTCGGCGCGATCGTCTCCTTCGAGACGAACGAGGCGCGCGCATTCGCGCGCAACGTCCAGCTCTGGACCCTCGCCGAAAGCCTCGGCAGCGTCAAGAGCCTGTTCTGCCATCCGGCAACGATGACGCACGCGTCGATGGATGCCGCGGCGCGGGAAAAGGCGGGGATCGGGGATGACTTGATTCGGCTTTCCGTCGGACTCGAGGATCCGCGCGATCTCATTGAGGAGCTTGACCGGGCACTCGTCAGGAGCACCGCATGCGTCGCGTAACCATCGGGCTCCTCGGCTGCGGCACGGTGGGAGGCGGATTCGTCCGCCTCCTGTCGCGCGAGCGTGAGCGCCTCCGTGCCCAGCGAGGCATCGATCTGCAGATCACCGCCGTCCTGGTCCGGGACCCCGCGAAGCGGCGCGACGGAGTGCCGCACACGATGCTGACCACGGCGGCCACGGACGTCATCGATTCCTCGGACGTGATCGTGGAGCTCATCGGCGGCATCCACGCCGCCGGCGCGTACGTCCGCCGGGCGTTGAGAAGCGGGACCGATGTCGTGACAGCGAACAAGGCGCTGATCGCGACCTGTGGCGGCGAGTTGAGGTGTCTCGCTGATGCGAACGGCGCCAGGATCGCGTTCGAGGCCAGCGTCTGTGGCGGCGTTCCGATCGTCCGCGCGTTGGAACACGGGCTGGCCGGCGACTCGATCGAAAGCGTGACCGGAATCCTCAACGCCACCACAAACTACATCCTGACGCGCATGGAGGAATCCGGCACGGAGTACGACGAGGCTCTGGCGGAGGCGCAGCGCAGAGGGTTCGCCGAGGCTGATCCATCACTTGATGTTTCCGGCGAGGACGCGGTACAGAAGCTGCGGATCCTGGCCGGGTTTGCGTTCAACATGCGAGACGACCAGGTGGTAAGGAAACGTGTCCACGGGATCGAAGACGTGACGCAGTCGGAGATCGATCAGGCGCGGTCGCGCCGATCCGTGATTCGTCACGTGGCCACCGCGAGCCGGACCCGCGCGCGCGTCGAGCTCAATGTTGAGCGACGGGAACTGCCGGAGTCGCATCCACT
>JBBRMQ010000248.1:0-6165 GCA_038230775.1 Thermoanaerobaculia bacterium | reverse complement strand
CTCGGCTACAGCCATGGCGTCGATCGCAACAGCATCGGCATGACCTACAACGACCCCTCGTTCTTCGCGCCGTACTGGCGCGCTCATGTCGGCTACGCGATCACGTCCGACGGTTACGATCGCCGCTTCAGCATCGCGCGTCCGTTCTATTCGTTCACCACGCCGTGGGCGACGCACTTCGCGTACACCTCGATCCGGCAGGACGACCGGATGTACCGGTCGGGACTGAAGGTCTCGCAGTTCAATCACGCGCATCGCCTGCTGCTGGCGAGCTTCGGCATCGCGCGCAACCCGTCCGCCTCAGAAGCCGAGCGCGTCACCGCCGGTCTCCGTTTCCTGGACGACGACTTCTCTGCCGCAGGCAAGTTCTCGGCGTTCGTTCCGCAGTCGCGCGAGTTCCGCTATCTGTTTCTCCGCTACGACAGTGGGCGGAATCGCTTCATGAAGCTGAATTTCGTCAACAAGGATCTCCGCTACGAAGACTTCGATCTCGGCCGCCAGTATTCGATCGAAGCGGCGATCTCACCATCGTTCCTCGGCGCGCCGCGCTCGACCGGATTCGTCCGCCTCGCCGCGGCCAGCGGCAGACCGCTCGGCGATGAGGGCTTCATCCTCGCAGCCGCAAACGCGTCGACCCGCATCGAGTCGGGATTGAAGAATGCCATCGCCAACGTCTCCGCCACATACGTCCACCGCGACCTCGGCAACTTTCCGCGCGCGTTCGTCGCGCGCACCACATTGAACCGGGGATGGCGGACCGATGACAACGTTCAGTTCTTCGCCGATGGAGCTACGGGCCTGCGCGGTTACCGCGTGCACGCGTTCTCCGGCAACCGCGCTGCCGTCATCAACCTCGAGCAACGTCTGTACCTCGGCCGCGAGCTCCTTCAATTCGCGTCGCCGGGGGTCGTCGCATTCATGGACGCCGGCGCCGCCGGCAACCGCGGGCTGAACATCAAAAGCGACTTCGGAGTCGGCGTCCGGATCGGCCTGCCGCGATCTCCGCGCAACCTCCTCCGCATCGACCTCGCCTTCCCGCTGCAGACCGATCCGTTCGGACACAAGCGACCGATGCTGTCGTTCTCGAGTGGGCAGGCGTTTTAGCAAAGAAACGTTGCACCGCGCTGATAGGACTTCCCAGGTGTCATCCCGAGCGTAGCGAGGGACCGGTGTGGGCGGGCGGCTCGATGCTCGTGCTGCGCACCGCCCTTACCCACACCGGTCCCTCGCTACGCTCGGGATGACATTCACATCCTGCTCGCCAACAGCGCTTATGACTAGGCGGACGGCCGACGCACGCTTCGTTCTCGCAAGAGCTAAAGAACTCTAATGCGCCGTCGACATCGACCCACGAATCGCGTTGATCCGCGAGCGGAGCTGCTCGGTGACCGCGACGCCGCGCAGCAGTGAGGCGGTCTTCTCGAACTCCACGATCATCTCGCTGAGTGCGCGGTCGCCGTTGCCGCTCATGATGCCGTCGAGGGCGTGGAGGAAGTACTTCTCGATCGTCTTGCGCGCGCCGTTGCCGATGCACTCCTCGGCGGCTCCGCGGATGCGCGCCGCTAGGTCGACCAGTTCTCCGTTTTCGTCGTCCGCGGGCTGGCTAGATTTTTTTTTTAGCGTGACGAGCTCGGAGGTGATCATGCCGTAGAGGATCTTGGCCACTTCGAACGAGGAGATGTTGAGGGCCTTGCCGATGTCCGAGATCGTGCGCTGGCCGTTGATCCGCGTGATGAGCATCCACTCCTGCGGATTGAGCGTGATCTGCTCGTGCCGGTTCTCGCGGCTCTGAAGCTCCGGCACCTGGTCCACGGACGCGATCTTCTTCGAGAGCACGCGCCACTCGTCGAGGCGGCGCGCCGCTTCCATCAGGAGGTTGGTGTTCGACTTGGTGATCGTCTGGCGATCGGTCTCTTCGCCGGCGTTGAACTGGAACTCGCCCTGGTTCCAGATGGCGAGCGAGTAGATTGCTTCCTCGCCGACCAGATCGGCGACCGTGGCGTGGACCATCTGTCCCGCCTTCAGGTAAATGAACCCCTGGTCAGCCTCGCGAGAGAGGGTGAATTTTCCCGTCTTCCCCGACACACTCACTAGCTGAATGATGTCCGGCAGCGGCAGTTCTTTGAGCGAACCCTGGAACGCCATTAGCCTCTCGCGACCTAACTGAATTCCAGTCTAACACACGCTTTTCGACGGCTGTAAGTGCCCAAAATGCGAAGCAAGCGCCCGCGAAAAGGCCGGTTTCCAGACGCAGCAGATTCGTGCTTTCCCGAAGGTGCACGAGCTGCGTGAGGCCGTCGATCGCCATCGGAATCGCCGAGAAGTACAGCAGCCGGCGCGCGGCGATTTCACTCAGCACCGGCAGCATCCAGAAGATGGCGGCGCCCAGCGTGAGCCCGGCGTAGATCGCCGTGCACCGCGCGCAGATCGGCATGGGAACGCCGGCGAAATGAAAGCATCGATCAGGAATGCCGTGGCACATCACCCGGAACAGAAGCCGCCACCGCGGCGACGCGCCGTTCGCAACCGCCCAGGTGCAGAGCGCGCTGGCACCGAGGACCGATGCCGAGAAAAACGTGAGCACGGCACCGAGGATCGCGGTATCGCGTTTCATTTGACCGTGGATTGCCGATAGACCTGCGCGAACGCGTACGCGCCCACGACCGTCGCCCAGAACAACGTGAACAGCAGGCCGATGCACAGCAGCACCACGCCGACGATCCCGGCCGCGAATCGTGCAATCAGCCACACGACAAACGCCAGAAGGTAGTTGCCGAGGTTGGCGCGGATGAAGGACCAGATGTGGCGGAAGTCGAACGCGGCCTTGAAGTCCTTCGACACGATGACCATCAACAGAGCCGCCGGAATCCAGAGCGCCATCGCCAGGCCGAGCGGCATCATGAGACACATGAGGCAGGACATCATTCCGCCGCCGAGCTGTCGAACGGCGTCGGAATCACCGCTGCCCATGATGGCCGCAGGGATGATGATGCCAAACGAGATGATCAGCACCGGGAGGGCGTAGACGAGCGTCACCAAAAATATCCGTAAACCTTCTGAGAAGAATTCGCCAAGATCTTCCCATTCGGGCAGCGGATGCTCGACACCGGCGATCACATTTCGTACCAGTCGGGCGAGATATCCGTAGATGAAGAAAACGCCGATGAGGATGACGCACGCCAGGGAGAAGACTCCGCCCATCAGGACCTTCGGAACCCAGCGAGGGTCCTCGAAGACGAACCCCAGCGGACGCACGATGTCGAAGCTCGGCGAGCGCGGCGGTGGCGGAGGGGGAGGTGGTGGAGGCGGCGGGGGTGGCGGCGGCTCCGGCACAACCAACGACATATCCTCAGTCTAGCCGCAACCTGGAAGAAAACCCACTGGTCTAAACTTCTACCAACGGACCCCTCAATCTTGGACAACGAACCGCTCGACTTTGTTTTCGATGAAAGACGGCAAGGCAGTCGATTCTCGATCGCCGTCGCGCCGTCGGTCGACGACGAATCGCTCGACTTTGTCTTCGAAGAAAAACGGCCGGGCCACGGAGCCTCGATCGCCGTCGCGCTTTCGATCGTATTTCACGCGATCTTCATTGCCTACATCATCGCGAACTATCACCCGGTCTCGAACGGCGACGTTCCGACACCGATGGTGCATTACGTCGAGCTGATCCGCCAGAACAAGCAATTTACCGAAGCGCCGGGGCCAAAAAGGGATACGGCGCCACTCAACGCACCGTATTCCGACGCGAACCGCAAGGCATCGATGCCGAAGCCAACCGGGCCGACACCCACGACGAGGCCGGGGGATGGCGGGTTCTATACGCCGCCGCGCGGCAATTCGGCTCAAGCGGGGACTTCTGCTCCACAGCAGCCGGCGCCGCAAGCTCCACAACCCCAGCAGGCCCGGGACGCGAGCAAGCCGATGCAGACGGAGCCGGTCCAGCCCGTGGATCGCGCCTCGAGTGCTCCAACCTTCAGCTATCGCCCGCAGCAGGCCAGCGCCGCGGTCGACTGGCGCAACGCCATCAAGGAAGTCGGAAAGGTCGCCTCCCTCGGCACGGGTCAGCAGGGCATCGACCTCGGCAACGGCGGCGGCGAGAAGGGATTCGCCGAATCGGGTCCCGTCTCGTTCGAGAGCCAGTGGTACGACTGGGGCGAGTACGCGTCCTCGATGGTCAGCAAGATCCGGGTGAACTGGTACAACAACATGCCGCAGCTGATTCAGACCGGCATGAAGGGCGTGGTCACCATCCGCTTCACGATTCAGCGCGACGGGACGCTCACCGATCTGACGATTCTCAGCAGCTCGACCGTACCGCCATACGACTTCGCGGCGAAGAAAGCGATCGAGTTGTCGTCGGCACTGGCTCCCCTGCCGCGCGATTTTCCCAATCCGACGGAGAGGGTGACCTGCATGTTCTTCTACAACCAGGAACCGCCCGCGCGATAATCGTCGCGCACGATGTCCATCGAGCGCACGCTTTCCCGACTCAACGTCAATCTTCTAACCGTCACGCTCCTCATCGCGTCGGTCGGCTGCATGCTCGTCTACAGCGCGACGCATTCCAGCACCGATGCGCCGCTGTTTCACAAGCAGGTCGTCTGGACGTTCATCGGCATCGCTCTGATGCTGCTCTTCGTCATGGTCGACTATCACGCGCTCATGGAGATCTCGCCGGTGCTCTACGGCATCGGCCTCGCGCTCCTCGTCTACGTGCTGGTGTGGGGCCGGTTCACACGCAACGTGAAGTCGTGGATTCACATTGGATCGTTTCAGTTCCAGCCGTCGGAGTTCATGAAGATCTTCACGGCGCTGCTGATCGCCAAGTACTTCGACTCGAACGACCGTGCCTATTTGAACTTCCGGACGTTCGCGATCGTCATGGCGATCATCGGCGTGCCTGTGCTCCTCATCGCAATCCAGCCGGCGTTCGGTTCGGCCGCCAGCTTTTTCCCGCTCGTCGCGGTGGCGATGTTCTTCGGCGGCGTCCGCCCGAAGTTCTGGGTGATCGCGATCGTCTGCGGACTGGTCGCGCTGCCCATCGGCTGGCATTTCCTGAAGCCGTTCCAGAAAGAGCGCATCAAGATCTTCATGGATCCCACGCGCGATCCGCAGGGATCGGGCTACCAGGTCCTGCAGGCCAAGATCGCAACGGGATCGGGTGGCGTCACCGGAAAGGGTTTCCTGCGCGGGACGCAGGTCAACCTCGAATACCTGCCGGCGCGCCACACGGACTTCATCTTCTCGGTGTTAGGCGAGGAGTGGGGATTCGTCGGCGTGCTCGTCGTGCTGACCTTGTACCTCTTCCTCATCGTCGAATCGCTGGTGGTGGCGAAATCCTCGCGCGACCGGGGCGGGACATTTCTCGTCCTGTCGCTGATCTGCTTCTTCATCTTTCACATCATCATCAACGTGTCGATGCAGATCGGGATTCTGCCGGTGACGGGAATCCCGCTGCCGCTGATCTCGTACGGCGGCTCGCAGACGATGATGTTCTTCATCGCCGTCGGCCTGATTCTGAATGTCGACTTCCGCAAGTTCGTCAATGTCTAGGACTGGACTGAGGACTGAGGACTGGGGACTGAGGACTGAGTGATGACAACGACCGAGTCCGAGCCGCCTCAGTCCTCAGTCCTCAGTCCTCACTCCTCCATTCTCAGTCCTCAAACTTCGATCGTCATCGGGCGACCGGTCACGATCCTGCTGCTGCTCGTCGCCACCGCCGCGATCTGCGCCGCGACGCTCTGGGCATCGGGAAAAAGCTACTCGAAGGTCGACCCGATTCCCTTTGAAGACATCCGCCACATCGCGCACCGCCTCGAGCACCACACCGTTTCCACGCGCGTGCTGGCGATCGTGTTCGTGCCCATCGTGGCGAACATTCTTCTCTTCGTGCCGTGGGGATTCCTGATGTTCATCGCGCTGTACAGCACCGATCGCCCGACGGTGCAGACCTATGTCCTCACGATGCTCATCGGCTTCTCGCTCACGTGCTGCATCGAGGGTTACCAGTACTTCCTGCCGTCGCGCGTCGCCGACGTGAACGACATCATCTGGAATACGACCGGCGCGCTGATCGGCGCGATCTTCGGCCATTTGCGCGAGCGGGTGCGGTTCGAGTTCGACTAAGTTGGGACGTTGGGAAGAAATGACGGAAACCCG
>JBBRMQ010000247.1:0-6168 GCA_038230775.1 Thermoanaerobaculia bacterium | reverse complement strand
GTCAGTGGTCGGTTGTCCACAACACCCGCCCGGTGCTTTTGACAACCGACAACCGACAACCGACAACGCGAGCGAAGCGAGCAATGCCTAGCCATTCGGCTAGGCGTGCAAACGAATTTCATCGCTACACTTTCCGTTAGAGGTCAGCAAACCTATGGTTCTCATTCCGATGGTGGTCGAGCAGACGAGTCGGGGCGAACGCGCCTACGACATCTACTCCCGCCTCCTCAAAGACAACGTCATCTTTCTCGGTCAGGCCATCGACGACAACGTCGCGAACCTGATCATCGCGCAGCTCCTTTTTCTGGAAGCGGAGAATCCGGAGAAGGACATCTCGATCTACATCAACTCGCCGGGCGGGTCGGTGACGTCGGGATTCGCGATCTACGACACGATGCAGTACGTGAAGCCGGACATCCAGACGATCTGTATCGGTCAGGCGGCGTCGTTCGCGGCGGTCATTCTCGCGGCCGGCAAGAAGGGGAAGCGCTTCGCGCTGCCGAACGCACGGGTCCTGCTCCATCAGCCGTGGCTGCAGGGGTTGGGCGGTCAGGCGACGGACATCGACATTCATGCGCGGGACATCATGAGGATGAAGAAGCGCATCAGCGAGATCCTGGCCAATCACACCGGCCAGCCTCTCGAAAAGATCGATAAAGACACCGACCGCGACTACATCCTGTCGGCGGCGGAATCGGTGGACTACGGAGTAGTGGATCACGTCATCGCCAAGCGCGAATAGCTCGTGGAATGCAGTTATGCGGAGTCCAGTTGCAACCTTGGGTAGCGGCACCTAGAATCTAAAAGGAATCCACACATGTCGAAGAAGGGGAACAGCGGCGACGTCCTGCGTTGTAGCTTCTGCAACAAGTCTCAGCGCGACGTAAAGAAGCTGATCGCCGGTCCGACGGTCTACATCTGCGACGAGTGCGTCGACATCTGCCTCGACATCATTGCTGAGGATCGCAAGGATGAACCGGGCACGATGGAAGGCGCCGGCGCCCTGCCGAAGCCGAAAGAGATCAAAGAGTTTCTCGACCTCTACGTCATCGGGCAGGAGCGGGCGAAGAAGAAGCTCGCGGTCGCCGTCTACAACCACTACAAGCGCATCGATTACCACCAGCGCAACTCGCGTCAGGATGTCGAGCTGCAGAAGTCGAACATCATGCTCATCGGTCCGACCGGGACCGGCAAGACGCTGCTGGCGCAAACGCTGGCCCGGATGCTGTCGGTGCCGTTCACGATCGTGGACGCCACGACGCTCACCGAAGCGGGATACGTCGGCGAGGACGTCGAGAACATCATCCTCAAGCTCTACCAGGCCGCGGGCAACGACAAAGAGAAGACGCAGCGCGGCATCGTCTACATCGACGAGGTGGACAAGATCTGCCGCAAGGGCGACAACCCGTCGATCACGCGCGACGTTTCCGGTGAAGGCGTGCAGCAGGCGCTCCTCAAGATCCTCGAGGGTACGGTCGCCAACGTTCCGCCGCAGGGTGGACGCAAGCACCCGCACCAGGAGTTCATCCAGATCGACACCACCAACATTCTCTTCATGTGCGGCGGCGCGTTCGTTGGCCTGGAGAATGTGATCGAGCGCCGGCTGTCGTCGACGTCGATGGGCTTCGGCGCGAAGATCGCCACCAAGCGCGAGAAGCGCACCGGCGAGCTGCTGGCCCAGGTGCATCCGGAAGACCTCATCAAGTTCGGTCTCATCCCGGAGTTCGTCGGCCGGCTGCCCGTCGTGGCGACCCTCAACGAGCTCGACAAGGGCACGCTCATCGAGATCCTCCGCGAGCCCAAGAACTCGCTGGTCCGCCAGTACCAGACGATCATGGGCTTCGAGAACGTCACGCTGAAGTTCACGGACGAGGCGCTGGAGGCGATTGCCGAAGAGGCGCTCAAGCGCAACGTCGGCGCGCGCGGCCTCAAGATCATCATCGAGGAGCTGATGCTCGAGATCATGTACATGATCCCGTCGCAGGACTCGATCAGCGAGTGCGTGATCACGCGCGAAGTGGTCGATAACCGGAGTCAGCCGATCACTCTCTACCGTAAGGCGGGGTAGGTGTAGGGCCGGCTTCAGCCGGCCTGGGGCGACCGGCTGAAGCCGGTCCGCACACAGAAGCGGGAATTGCCGTTTGTTGAACGCGGTAGAGACAAACAACCAAATGACAGACCAAATCAATAATCTCCCGCTCGTGCCGCTGCGCGACATGGTGGTGTTTCCGTCGATGATGGCGCCGTTCGTCGTCGGACGCCGCGCATCGATCCAGGCGCTGGAGGCCACGCTCTCCACCACCGAAAAGAAAATCTTCCTGGCGACGCAACGCGATCCGAAAGTCGACGATCCGTCGATGGAGGAGATCTACAAGGTCGGCATCGTGGCCACCGTCGTCCAGAACCTCAAGCTCCCGAACCAGAACGTGAAGGTGATGGTCGAGGGCCTCACGCGCGCCGAGATCGTCTCGCACCAGGACGTCGACGGCTACGTCGTCGTCGGCGTGCGGGAGATCGACAGCAAAGTGGCGCTGACACCCGAGGTGTCGCAATACATGCAGAAGCTGGTGGAGATCTTCGAGCAGTACGCGAAGATGTCGCATCACCTGGCGTTCGAAGGCGTGATGTCGACGCTGAAGCTCGACGACGCCGACCGCTTCGCCGACACGCTCGCCTCCCACATCCTCATCACCACCACCGAGAAGCAGCAGCTTCTGGAGACCACCTCCCCGTACGAGCGCCTGCAGAAGCTCCAGGACTTCCTGGAGATCGAGATCGAGAAGATCAACATCGACAAGCGCATCAACTCCAAAGTCAAAAAGCAGATGGAGCGCGCCCAGAAGGAGTACTACCTCAACGAGAAGATCAAGGCGATCCACCACGAGCTGGGTCGCAAGGACGATCGCACGGACGAGGTCGAGGAGCTCCGGCAGAAGATCGAAGAAGCAGGGATGCCGAAGGACACCAAGGAGAAGGCGCTGCAGGAATTGAAACGCCTGGAAGCGATGCCTGGTGTCTCGGCGGAAGCCACCGTCTCGCGCAACTACATCGAGTGGCTCGTCTCCGTCCCCTGGAAGAAGTCGTCGAAAGAGATCAAGGACATCGAGCTCGCCGAGCAGATTCTCAACGAAGATCACTACGGCCTGGACAAGATCAAGGAGCGCGTCCTCGAGTTCCTCGCGGTGCGCCAGCTGATCAAGCAGCCGAAGGGCACCATCCTCTGCTTCGTCGGACCTCCGGGCGTCGGCAAGACCTCGCTCGCGAAGTCGATTGCCCGCGCGACGGGCCGCAAGTTCGTCCGCCTGTCGTTAGGCGGGGTACGCGATGAGGCGGAGATCCGCGGACATCGCCGCACCTACATCGGCGCCTTCCCCGGCCAGATCATCCAGCGGATGAAGAAGGCCGGCACGATCAACCCGGTGTTCCTGCTGGACGAAGTGGACAAGATGTCGATGGACTTCCGCGGCGATCCGTCGGCGGCGCTCCTCGAAGTGCTCGACCCCGAGCAGAACAATGCGTTCACCGACCACTACCTCGACGTCGAGTACGACCTGTCGAAGGTCATGTTCATCGCCACCGCGAATGTGACGCACACCATCCCGGCCCCGCTCAAGGACCGCATGGAGATCATCTCGCTATCCGGCTACACGCACCTGGAGAAGCTCGCCATCGGACGGCAGTTCCTCGTTCCGAAGCAGCGCCAGGAGCAGGGCCTCGAAGACGCGAAGGTCAATTTCCAGGACACCGCGGTCGAAGAGCTCATTGACTCGTACACGCGCGAGGCCGGCGTCCGCAGCCTGGAGCGCGAGATCGGCTCCGTGCTGCGCAAGGTCGCGCGTCAGGTGCTGAAAGCGCCGGATGGCTTTGAGCTCACGATCGACAAGCCGAAGGTTCGCGAGCTGTTAGGCAAGGCGAAGTATCGCTCGCAGACGATTCACGACAAGGCGGAGATCGGTCTGGCCACCGGCCTGGCATGGACCGAAGTCGGCGGCGAGATTCTCTCCACCGAAGTCGCGCTTTCACGCGGCAAGGGCAACCTCACGCTCACCGGCAAGCTCGGCGACGTGATGCAGGAGTCGGCACGCGCGGCGCTCTCGTACGTTCGCTCGCGCGCGGAGCTCTTCGGCCTCGATCCCGATTTCCACGCCGCACTCGATATCCATATTCACGTGCCCGAGGGCGCTATCCCCAAAGACGGCCCCTCGGCCGGCATCACGATGGCGACGGCGCTTCTCTCCGCGGTCACCAAGATTCCGATTCACCGCGATATCGCGATGACCGGTGAGATCACGCTGCGCGGCAAGGTCCTGCCGGTCGGTGGCGTGAAGGACAAGATCCTGGCCGCGGCGCGCGCGGGAATCACGAAAGTGATCCTCCCCGCCGAAAACGAACGCGACCTCGACGAGATCCCGTCCGATGTCCGCGAGAAGATGGAATTCCACCTCGTGGAGTCGATGGACGAAGTCGTTGCTGTCGCGCTCGATGGCACGATTGTTCCATTGAAAAAACTCGAACCCGAAAAGATCATTGGAACCACGGAACCACCGGTAACTCATTGAAAGTAAGGCCGTAAGGCGGTAGGACTGGTCGTACCGCGGTTTCTACGGCCTTACGGCCTTAATCGAGTTGACAATCCAGCGAATATCCGCACAATCTACCGCATACCTTCAAATCAGCTCCCGTAGCACTCCTGCTTCGCAGCAACGCGAAGCTCTCCATCAACCCATTGGACATTCGATCAGTCGAGTTTTACAGGGCGGCGTACAAGCCTGCCGATTTTCCCGCGGACAAGCGGCCGCAGTTCGCCATGGTCGGCCGCTCGAACGTGGGCAAGTCGAGCTTGATCAACGCCGTGTTGAAGCGGAAAGCGGTCGCTCGCGTGAGTCAGACTCCCGGAAAAACGCAGGCCATTCACTTCTATCTGGTCAACGATCGTTTTCACATCGTTGACCTGCCCGGCTATGGCTACGCCAAGATCTCGAAATCGATCTCGCATGCCTGGCGCGAACTGATCAACGAATACCTGCAGGGCGCGGACGCGCTGCAGCTCATGTTTCTGCTCCTCGACATCCGCCGCACTCCCGGCGACCACGACCAGCAGATGCACGAGTGGACGCTCGGCGCCGGCATCGAGGAACGCGTGGTGCTCACGAAATCCGACAAGCTCTCCAACAACGAGCGCGCGAAACAGACGACCCACATCGCGCACGAGCTCGAGATCTCCAGCGACCAAATGATTCCCTGCTCCGTCGTAACGAAGCAGGGTATTGAAGATGTGCGAAAAGAAATCGCGTTACGAATTTGAGTGTGTGGTCCGCACACACACAGCGAGGTGACCATGTCAGAACAGGAATTCGAAACAAACGCCGCGGTCGAAGCTCCTGCGACCGAGGAGAAGAAGCCGCGCAAGACGGCGAAAAAGAAGAAGGCCGAGGCCGAGGAACAGGCCGACGACAACAGCGCGCAGCCCGCGGAGGTTGCCGAAGTCGCGGCGCCGGCGGAAGCACCTGCAGCGGTTGTCGACGAGCCGGTGATCGAAGAAGCCGAGAGCCTTCCGCGTCCTGCTCCGTCCGCCAAGCAGACGCCGGCGGCGGAGACCGTCGACATCCGCATGCTGAAAGAGATGAAGCTTCCCGATCTCTCGAAGCTGGCGAAGGATCACGGCATCGAGAACGCCACCGGCATGCGCAAGCAGGATCTGATCTTCTCGATCCTCCAGGCGCAGACCGAGAAGAGCGGCCTGATTTTCTCGGAAGGCGTCCTGGAGTGTCTGCCTGACGGTTTCGGATTCCTGCGCGCGCCCGAGTACAACTATCTGCCCGGTCCGGACGACATCTACGTCTCGCCGTCGCAGATCCGCCGTTTCGATCTGCACACCGGTGACACGGTCTCCGGCCAGGTCCGGCCGCCGAAGGAAGGGGAGCGCTACTTCGCTCTCATCAAGGTCGAAGCGGTCAACTTCGAACATCCAGACGTCGCGCGCGAGAAGATCCTCTTCGACAACCTCACGCCGCTCTATCCGGAGAAGCGCATCAAGCTCGAGGTGCCGGATAACATGTCGTCGCGGGTCCTCGATCTCATCGCTCCCGTCGGCAAAGGCCAGCGCGGACTGATCGTCGCGGCGCCGCGCACCGGCAAGACGATGGTGCTGCAGTCGCTGGCGAACTC
>JBBRMQ010000246.1:0-6295 GCA_038230775.1 Thermoanaerobaculia bacterium | reverse complement strand
GAGCGTAGCGAGGGATGACAGCCAGGCCGGCCGGTGTTCTTCCGCCGCATGCATTTGCTCCTCCTGGCCGTTGCTCTCAAGTTTCCTATCGTCGAAGTCCCCGCCACGAAACCGGGCGGCGACACGCTCGTCATGTTTGTATCGGGCGATGGCGGCTGGGCCGCGATCGACAAGTCGGTCTCGAAGGTGCTCGCCGCGAACGGCGCACCCGTCATCGGCCTGAACGCTCTGCAGTACTTCTGGACCAAGCGGACGCCGGAGTCGGCGTCGCATGATCTGCAGTCGATCGTGCAGACGTATCTCGCGACGTGGAAAAAAAGCCGGGTGGTCTTCGTCGGATACTCGCGAGGCGCCGATGTTCTGCCCGCCATGATCAGCCGTCTGCCGGTCGAGACCCGGGCGCGTATCCGGCTCATCGCGCTTCTCGGACCGAGCCCCAGGGTTCAGTTCGAGTTTCACATGGCCGACTGGTTGCACAACTCCGATGCGGGAGTGGCCGTGGCGCCCGAGATTGCAAGACTCCGCGAGGAACACATCCTCTGCTTGTGGGGAGAAGACGACAAGGACTCGCTCTGTCCGGCGCTCGGCGGCGCGAACATCGACAAGGTCATGCTCAAGGGCGCGCATCACTTCGACGGCGGCTACAAAAGACTGGCGACGATCATCCTCGAGCACATGAAGTGATCGCCGCTCTGCTCTTTGCTGTCTCGCTCTCCGGGTTTCCGATCAAGGAACTGCCGGCTACGGCTCCGGAGAGCGATCGCTTCGCGGTGATGCTCACCGGCGACGGCGGCTGGCGGCGAGTGGACGAAGAAGTGGCGAAGCCGCTGCGGGCCAGCGGGATTCCGGTCGTTGGATTCCTCGCGTCGGACTACTACCGCAAGCGCCGGACGCCGGAAGAAAGCGCGCAATCGCTGGAGCAGGTGATTCGCTTCTATCAGACCCGCTGGAACAAGCGGAACGTGATCCTCATCGGCTACTCGCGCGGTGCCGACGCGCTGCCGTTCATGCTCTCGCGCCTTCCCCAGGACCTCCGGCGGTCGACGACGCTCGTCGCGCTCCTCGGCCTCGAGTCACTCATCGACTTCAAGTACAACCCGCCGTGGACGATTCAACACTGGTTCAGCCACGAGCCGCAGGTCGAGGTGTTGCCGGAGCTGCAGAAGCTGCGCGGGATGCCCGTGATATGCGTCTACGGCGAGAAGGAAGCGGATTCGCTCTGCCCCTCTCTCGATCCGGCGGCGTTCACCATCGTGCGCGAACCGGGCGGACATCACTTCGCCGGCAAGTATCGCGAGATCGGCGAGCGGATCGTTACTGAGGCGAACCGTTCGCGCTGAAGCTGTCCGCGATCGCGCGCCAACGCCCGTTCGTCTTCTTCCACACCACGAGGTACTTGCCTGACTCGTGCGTCGCGCCGTGCCGCAGGTCGTAGCGTCCGACTTCCGTCGCCATGTCGCAGGACTGCGTGACGGTGTCGGTCGTCAGCGTGACGTCGACGCCGCCGCCGGCACTCAGCCCCGTGAAGAGTTGCTTGATGCTGTCGCGTCCGCGAAACGCCGGCGCATTCTGCGGCATCACGACCGCATCTTCGGCGTAATAGTCATTCACGAGGGCTTCAATGTTGCCCGACCGGATGTTGGTCATGAACGCCGAGTTGGCCGTCCGGATCGCGTTCTCCGCATCGCCCGATTCGAATTCAGACGAGACGTGGCTCGTCGCGCAGGCCGCGAGCAGATACACGGCGACAACGAGTAGACGCTTCATGAAGAGAAGCTGTCGGGTTGCCGGCAGAGGAGGCGCGACAACCCGACGAACCTTACTTGATTGCGGTGAGGTGCTTGTTGACCAGCGCCGTCATCTCGAACATGGACACCTGCTTCTTCCCGCCGAAGATCTTCTTCAGGTTGTCGTCCGCGTTGATCATGCGCTTGTTCGTCTGGTCCTGCAGACCATTGGCTTTGATGTAGTCCCAAACCTTCTTGGTCACTTCGCTGCGCGGAATCGGCTTGCTGCCGACAACCGCTGAGAGATCGGCACTCGGCTGAACCTCTGCAGCGAGGCCCTTGCCGCCACCCTTAGCACCAGATCCTTTTTTCGCAGTCGCCATTCGTTTCCTTCCTTTACAACCGTTTTGCCGGATTGTGGACTACGGTCGTGCGCGCGGTCAAACGCGACCGGGCGAATAGTTCGAGAGCGGAGTCGAGAATCTCGCGCGGCTGCTCCCCCTCTGCGTCGATTCCGAGGGCCATGAGAGCGTCGCGAAGTGTGTCTCGGACACGCGGAGGATCGAGCGCCGGAAGGGACAATGCTCCCTCGCGTTTTCCCAGCTTCATCCCGTCGGCGCCGACGACCAGCGGCAGGTGGGCGTACTGCGGGCTTGAGAAGCCAAGTGCTGACTGCAGTGCGATTTGGCGCGCGGTTGACCCGAGGAGGTCGCCGCCGCGAACAACCTGGTTGATGCCCTGATCCGCATCGTCCACCACCACCGCGAGCTGATACGCCCATGCGCCGTCCGCACGCTTGATGACGAAGTCCCCGCCGGTCGTCTGTTCGATCGGACCACGGATGAGGTCGTCGAAGAAAATTGGCTCTTCAGACGCCCGAAAACGAATCGACCGCGCGACCCGTCCATTCAGCCCGTCGCGGCATGTTCCCGGATACACGAGCTCCTCCTCATATTGCGCGGAAGCCGCGCGCTGCACGTCGGCGCGTGAACACGCGCACTCGTAGGTCAGGCCTTTCGCGCTCAGCGTCGCGAGCGCTTCTTCGTACAAACGCGTTCTCGTCGCCTGCAGGACGACATCGCCGTCCCACTTCAGGCCGTAGAGTCGCAAGGCGGCGAGAATCTCTTCTGCCGAACCAGCGACGACGCGCGCGGTGTCGAGATCCTCGATCCGCACCAGCCATCGCCCGCGCGCGGCGCGCGCGAAAAGCCACGACCCGACGGCGGCGACGAGGCTGCCGAAGTGAAGCGAGCCTGTGGGCGATGGGGCGAAGCGGCCGGTAATGCTCATCCTGGTTCGATGTCGAGCGGCGGTCTGGAGTGCGGTGGCCTGTCACCGCTCTTCGCAAAATGTGGAAGAGAGCGGCGGCACGGCCGCCGCACTCCAGATCACAACGTCACCGCGAACTAGTTCGCCGGGATCGCCGCTGCGGTCTGCTGCGCGCGGGTCAGATGCTGCTGCACCGCGGTGCGCATCGCGTTCAGTTGCTCCTTGACGATTTTCTTCCTCACCACCGGCAGCAGCTTCGAGTCGATCAGATTGAGCACGTTCTGATGGACCTGAATCTGTCGCTGCATGTACGCGCGATCGAAGTTGCGTCCAGTCAGGGTGCGAAGGTTCTCCGTCGCGGTGCCGGACTCCGCATCGAGTTGCCTGCTCAGCGTTGAATCGGCCGAAACGATCTCCGCTTTCGAAAGCTCCGATTCGGCTTTGCTGTTCGCGGCCGAGTGTTCGGTCACCATCATCGTGGCGAACTCGCGCACCGAAGCATCCGCGGCTTTCTCGCGGGCAACCTCGCCCTCGCGGACTTCACCGAGGTTGGCGACCCGCATCACCATCGCAACCTCGGAGTCGCCGAAGATCGGCTTGTCGTTGTTGATGTGGACACAGGCGGCGAGAACGGTGGTACAGACAATCGTGATGACCGAACGTGAACGCATGATGGACCAATCGTATCAGTTCAAAACCACCCCTTCGACCTCGCCACCGGAATCGCTGACAGCACGGCGCCGATCAGCAGCACCAGCCAGACGTTGTCGAAGAAATAGGGATAGATGGCAAGCGCCACTCCGACGGCGAGGAAGAGCGCATCGTGCTGCTTCTTCCCCCAAATGAAGTAGACCGTCCCCACCGCGCCGAAGATCAGCCCGAGGAAGAGGCTCACGTGACGATCGTCTGGCGGGCCTGCTGGCGTTGCCAGCGGCCGCTGCGAAGAATGTCGTCCACGACGTCGAACGCGGCATCGATCTCGTCGTCCGTCGTGTAGAAGTGCGGCGAGAACCGGACTCCCGAGTGCGGGCGGAAGTCGCACACGATATCCTCCGCATTGAGCTCGAGCGCGACCTCACGCGCGTTAGGAATGCGCATCGATACGGAGCCGCCGCGCTGTTCGGCGGGGCGCGGCGTGCGCAACTCGAAGCCGCGCTTGTCGGCGTGGTCGATGACGCGCTGCGTCTGGCGCAGCGACTTCTCGCGAATGGCGTGAATGTTCGCCTCCGCAACGATCTTCGGGCCTTCACGCGCCGCGTAGAGCGCGGGAATCGGCGGCGTTCCGAGCGCGAATCGAAGAGCGTCGTCGCGAAAGCGCATCGGCGGCGGCTCGAAGCCGAACGGATTGGCGTGCGCCATCCATCCCGTGAAGCTCGGCTCCAGTTTGGGCCGCAGCGCGGGGTCCACGTACAGAAACGATCCGCCCGGTCCGCCGCAAAGCCACTTCAGAACGCCTCCGACCGCGATCGGAACGTCCCAGGCCTGCACGTCTGCCGGCGCGATCCCCGCCGACTGGAAGAGATCGAGGACCAGTGTGGCGCCGACTTCGCGGCAGCGTTTCGCGATCGGCTCGATGTCGATCATGAAGGAGGACTCGAACAGGACATGCGCGATGGGAACGATCTGCGTGCGCTCATCGATCGCCGCGAGCAGCCGGTCGAGATCGAAGCCGAGACCGCTCGCATCGTGCGGGATGTCGACGATCTCCGCGCCGAGCCGCCGCGCCAGCCGGTCGTAGATGTAGCGAACGGAAGGAAACTCGCCATCGACGATCACCACTCGATTGCGCGGGCCGGTGTAATCGAACGACGAGAGGACTACGGCTTCGGCGGTGGTGACGTTCGGCAACATCACGACCGAGCCCTTCGGCGCGCCGATCAGCGGAGCGATGATGTCGCCGATCTCGACCGACATCATCCACCACTTGTCGCCCCAGGCCCGCACACCGCGCGTCGCCCAGAGGTCCGCGTACTCTTCGAGCGCGTCGCGCGTCGCTTCCGGCATCGCACCGAGCGAATGCGACACGAGGTACTTCGTGCGCTTGAGGATCGGAAAGCGATCGCGGTAGCGGAGAAGGGGATCGCTCATCCCTTGACGGCGTAGTCGTCGCCGTAGAACTTGCTCGTGATGCTGGTGTGGAAGTTGATGGCCTTCACCGGCTCGTACTTCGGCGTGTCGATGCAGGGCAGCACCTCGAGCATTTCCTCCTCCCACAGATAGACCGCCATGGGAAACGAGACGCGCGTCTCACGTCGCATCGCAGGGTCGCGCGGCTTGCTGACGCGATGCGTCGTCGACGGGAAGACGTCGTTGGTGATCCGCTGCATGTAGTCGCCGGTATTCAGGATGATCGAGCCGCGCGGCGCGTTGATCCGCACCCACTTCATGTTGCGGCGATTCAGAACCTGCAGCCCTTCTACGAGCGGAGCGGGAAGGAACGTGAACATGTCGATGTCCTCGTGGCCTAACAGGCGCGCCGCGCCCGACTGCTCATCCTGCTCCGACATCGGCGGGTAATAGTTCAGCCGCAGGCCGAAGTTCGTGCCCGTCAGCCTCGCGTCGTACAGATGCGGATCGCAGCCGAGGGACGAGAGCATGGCCTGCATGACGGGGAGGATGAGCTTCTCGTGCGCCTGCGCGATCCGGCCAAAGAACTCCGCGTCGTCGATCTGCGGCCAGAACTCCTGCTGCCGCTCGAATGCGCGCCGGCAAAACACCCACCCCTCTACGAGATCGGGATGCATGTTGCTGGTCTCTTTGATCGGAAAGTAGCCCTGATTGACGGACCCGAATCGCTGCGCGCGGAACCGCATCTTCTCTTCGAGCGTGAGCCGCTCGAACAACTCGACGATCCTGCGCTCGGCTTCGACGTAGAGCGAGGGATCGACGCCGTGGCCCTCGAGAATGGCGAAGCCGATGTCACGCAGCGCGTCGCCGAGATCGGTGGCGAACGACGGGCTGCGCATGTCGCAGACGCGAACCTCGAAATCGTCGTCGAACGGTTCGTCCGCGGTCTCGGCCAGGTGATACTCCTGACTCTTCTTCACCTGCTCGTAGCGGATGAAGTCCTGATTGACTGCGCGGACGCCGTCTTCCTTCGAGTGCACGGTGTCAGCATAATTCAAACGTGCCGGTTGAACTCGAAGGAGGCTGCATGTTCGCGCCGCTCCGCGACGGCGAGCCCGTGCGCGACGGCGAACTGCGAATCTGGAATCACTTTCGCGGCGTCAACGTGACGCTGCGCGTGATTGAAGGGAGCGGCGCAATCCGAAATGAGAGCGTCGACGAAGTGCTGTACG
>JBBRMQ010000245.1:0-6356 GCA_038230775.1 Thermoanaerobaculia bacterium | reverse complement strand
TTCATTCGCTTCTCGACAGCTTCTATCCGAACGCGCTCGCGTTCTTCAATCCGTACCTCATCCTGATCGTGTACTACGCGATGGGCGGCAATCTCATCGGTGCCATCTTCGCCGGGATCTCCGCGGGATTGGTGCAGGACGCGTATTCGGCTTCGATCTTCGGTCTGCACGCGTTCTCGCTCACGGTGATTGCGTATCTCGTGGCGTACATCAACGCGCGGCTGGTGCTGCGCGGAACGCTCGCCTTCGGCGCCTGCCTCATTGGCGCCGTCATCGTGAATGAGCTCGTGATCTTCGTGCTCGTCAACATCCTCCTCAAACAACGCATCGAGATGTTCGAGCAGGGCATGATCGTCAAGACGATCTTCACCTGCCTCTTCGGCATGCTGGTCTATCAGTTGTTGACGCTGTTCTTGCGTGAGGAGCCGATCGAAGCAACACGGCGACCGGCGGGATGGTAATTCCGACATGCGTGTCTATCGTGACGACCAGAAGTTCCTGACATTTCGGATCAACGCGCTCCTCTGGGCGATCGTCGCGGTCTTCGTCTTCCTCGCGGGATCCTTCTGGTTCGTGCAGGGCGTTCAGGCGGAGAAATACCGCAACCTCTCGGATGCCAATGCGCTGCGCCCCGTTCCCATGCCCGCCAAGCGCGGCCTGATCTACGACCGCGCCGGCCAGAAGATCCTCGCCGACAACCAGCCCGCGTACGCGCTCACGCTGGACCGTGTCGTCATGAAGCCGATCATCAAGGGCGACCCGAGCCATCGCGCGAAACTCGTGGCTTTCCTGTCGACCGTTCTCGGCATGACACCGCAGGAAATCGAGAACCGCTTCGAGAAGGGCAAGCTCGTGCAGTTCGCACGGCCGATGCCGCTCGCCGAAGACGTCTCGATGCCGCAGGTCGCATCGATCCAGGCGCAGGCGCTCTCGTTCCCCGAGCTCAACGTGGAGCCCGTGCAGCGCCGCAACTATCCGTACGACATCATGGCCGCCCACGTCATGGGCTTCCTCGGCGAGATTTCCGAGAAGGAGCTGGTCAATCACAAGGAGATGAAGCAGGGTGACCTGATCGGCAAGCGCGGCGTCGAGCTGATGTACGACGAATACCTGCGCGGCAAGGACGGCACGCAGTTCTGGGAGTACGACAGTCACGGCCGCCGCCTGGCGGAAGTAAAAAATGCGCGTCAGGAGCCCGTGGCCGGCAGCAACGTCTACCTCACGCTCGATTTCGATCTGCAGCGTCGCGCCGAACAGTATTTCGTCGAGAACGAGTTCGTCGGCGCCGCGGTGGCACTCGATCCGCGCAATGGCGAAGTGCTCGCAATGGTGTCTGCGCCGGCGTTCAATCCGAACATCTATTCGAGGCGGTTCACCCCCGACACGTGGAAGCTCATCGCGTCGAATCCGTTCAAGGTCGAGCTCAATCGCGCGATTCAGGGCCTCTACTCACCCGGCTCCGTGTTCAAGACCGTCATGTCGGTCGCCGGTCTCTCCGAGGGCGCGATCGGACCGGGAACGACATTCTTCTGCGGCGGTAGCGGCGTGTTTTACGGCCGCCGATTCCGCTGCTGGCGCAAACAGGGGCACGGCGACGTTGCGGACGCGAACGCGCTGAAAGTCTCCTGCGACATCTTCTTCTACAACGTCGCCGCGCGCCTCGGCGTCGACAAGATCGCGAAGTATGCCCACGACCTCAGCTTCGGAGAGGTCACGAAGATCGACCTCGATGGCGAGAAAGCCGGCCTCGTACCAACAACACAATGGGCCGAACAGAAACAGCACCGCAAGTGGTATCCCAGCGAGACCATCTCGGTCGGTGTGGGACAGGGCCCGCTCATCGTTACACCGCTGCAAGTCGCAAATCTCATGGCCGCCGTTGCCAACGGCGGCACCGTGTACCGGCCGCACGTCGTCAGGATGATCGAGCGCATCAAGCCGGATGGCAGCACCGAGAAACTCCAGGTCGCACCCGAGGTGCTGCATCAGGTGAAGTTGTCACCGGCGGCGCTGGAGACGGTGAAGCTCGGCCTGTGGAAAGTGGTCAACGAAGAAGGCGGAACGGGCGGCAACTCGCGTGTCGCCGGCCTCGACATCTCCGGAAAAACCGGAACCGTGCAGGTCATCGCGCAGAAGGGCTGGTTCAGCACCGCCGGCATGCCGTTCCTCGATCGCGACCACGCGTGGTTCGCATCCTACGCGCCGAGAGACAATCCGCAGCTCGTCGTGGTGGTGTTCGTCGAGCACGCCGGGACGCACGGCGGCGTCGATTCCGCACCGCTGGCGAAGATGCTTTATGAATCGCGATTCCAGAAAGAGATTCAGACCACGACGCTCGATCTGACCAATCCCGAAACCCTGCAGGCCATTCGCGACGGAAAGCTTCCCATGCCCGGGCAGACGACCAAAGCTCCCGCCGCCAACGCCAACGACAGCAACCTCGGACACTGATGGCCGTACGGGAACGCACTCTCGCCAGACTTGATCTGAACTTCCTCGGCACCGCGCTGGTGATCGCAACGATCGGCTGCCTGCTGATCTACAGCGCGACCTACTTCAACGATCCGGGCCTCAACATCTTCAAGAAGCAACTGCTGTGGATCGGCATCGGCCTGGCGCTGATGGTCGTCTTTCTCTTCGTCGACTACCACGTGTTCTTCGACATCGCTCCGATCGCGTACGGCATCGGCGTCATCATGTTGATCTACCTGCTGGTCCTGGGACGGACGACGGCGAACGTCAAGTCGTGGATCCACATCGCCGGATTTCAATTCCAGCCATCAGAGTTCATGAAGATCTTCACGGCGCTCATGCTGGCGCGATTCTTCGACAATCACGAGGCGGCGTATCTCAACCTGCGGTCGTTCATCCGCATCATGCTGATCATCGCCGTCCCGGTCGGGCTGATCGCAATCCAGCCCGACTTCGGAACGGCGGCCACGTTTTTCCCGCTCGTCGCGGTCGCCATGTTCTTCGGCGGAATCCGCTGGAAAGCATGGGTGGCGATGGGAATCGCCGTGGCAATCCTTGGCATTGCCGGCTACAGCCAGCTTCACCCGTATCAGAAGGATCGCGTCGTCACCTTTCTCAATCCCGATCGCGACCCGCTCGGCAAGGGCTACCAGGTCACGCAAGCAAAGATCGCCATCGGCTCGGGCGGGATTCACGGAAAGGGATTCCGTCAAGGCACGCAAGCGAAGCTCGAGTACCTTCCCGCCCGTCACACCGACTTCATCTTTGCCGTCCTCGGCGAGGAGTGGGGCTTCATCGGCGTGGCGATCGTCCTCGCGCTGTATCTCTTTCTGATCGCGCAAGCGCTGACGTTTGCCAAACACGCGCGGGATCGAGGTGGCGCCTTCCTGGCCATCTGCCTCATCTCGTTCTTCATCTTCCACGTGTTCATCAACGTGTCGATGCAGATCGGCGTCCTGCCCACGACCGGAATCCCGCTGCCGCTGATCTCCTACGGCGGATCGTCGACGATGATGTTCCTCATCGCAATCGGCCTGATGCTGAACGTCGACATGCACCGCTTCGCGAACGCGTAGGCTTTACCAGGGATCTTTTTTCAACCAACCCACGACGAGACGTGAATAGTCGCCAAACGTCAGCTCGTGCTGATCAAGACGAACATCTCTGGACTGCACGGATTCCGGAGGAGATCATGCTGGACGTCGACATGTGCTGCTTCACGAACGCATAAGTGTGGGGCCAGCCCTCTGGCTGGCTGGCCAGACGGCCGCCCTTCACTCAGTTGCTGAGCGGGATCCCCTGACTGCAAAGCGGGCAGGACTCGGGAATCCAGGATTCGTTGGACAGCATCGTGAGCGCCTCGAGCGCGAGCTGGTTCGCGTTCGCGAACTCCGCCGCTTTCCCGCCCAGAACGGCGAGCGCAGCGACGGCGACGGGCTTCGCGCCACAGGCCACGAGATCGGTGAACGTGCCGCGCACTGCCGAACCCGCGTTGATCACATCGTTCACGATGGCCACGCGTTTCCCCTGCACGGCCTGACGCAATGCGCCCGGCAGACGATAGCGGACCGTGAATAGGCCACCCATCGTGTCGTCGGAGACTCGCTCGGCGTATGTGAATGGCAATCGTAGTTTCGGCGCGACGAGCAGCGCGACAAACGCGCCTTCGACGAGAGGACCGCAGACGATTTCCGGCTTATACGAGCGCAGTCGCGACGCGAGTTTCGTGACCAGCGATCGCAACTTCTCCGGATGCAGGAAGAGAAGCTCGAGATCGATCCACGTGTCGCTGTGATGACCCGACTCCAGACGGAAATGACCCTTGCGGATCGGCAGAAGGCCGGCGGCGCGATCTCTCATGACCGTTTCAACCGATCCATGTCGCGGCGCTCGCGCTTCGTCGGACGTCCGGCGCCGCGATCCCGCATCATCATGCGCAGCGGGTTGGGCTCCTGCGGCGGGGTGTGATCGACGTACATTGTGCGTGCAACAGGTTTCGAGACCGGAGCTTCCGGCAGACCCTGCACCTCGACGCGATGATACCGATCGTCGCCGCCCAGGTATTCGACGATGTCCGCGATCTTGATCGCGGTCGCCGGTTTGGCCCGCTCCCCGTTGACCTTCACGTGACCGCCCCGACAGGCGTCCGCGGCGTCTCCGCGCTGCTTGAACAGGCAGACCAGCTTGAGCCAGGCGTCGATTCGATGTCGTTCATCCATCAGGCGTTATAATCGCACGCATGATCAAGGCCGACATCGTCAACAAGGTCGCCGAGGTATCGGAAATCTCGAGGGTGAAGGCGGCGCAGGCCGTCGACACGGTCATCGAAGGCCTCCGCAACGCGCTCGCGCGCGGCCAGCGCATCGAGCTCCGCGGTTTCGGTGTCTTCCAGGTCAAACAGCGCAAGAAGGGCATCGGACGCAATCCGAAGACCGGCGTCGAAGTGAAGATCCCACCTGGAAACACGATCCGCTTCAAGCCCGGCAAAGAGCTGCGCAACCTCCTGTGATGACCATCCGTTTTGTCCGCATTGCGGGCGAAGCGGACCGGATCTACGTCAAGCGCTCCGACGGCACCGAAACCTGGTGGACGTTTCCGTCGTTCGGCAGCGAGGTTCCGCACGATCTCGTGCATCTCGTCGTCGAGTCGAAGTTCGGCATTCGCGACGGGTTCTGGGGACGGGTCGACGCCGGCGTCGATCCGCTCGAGGTCAATCGACAGGCGAATCGCAAAGGCGGCGCGAACAAATACGAAGGCTTCGGCAGCGATCTGACCGGGCTCTATCTCGCCGAAGCGCTGGCCGGATTGTCCTGGCAACTGCGCGAGCTCTCCGGCAACGATCGACTCGAGATGTTCCGGCGGATGTCCGAGACAGCGCCTCCAACGGTGAACGCAACGTCACTGGATGAAGTGCAGCAACGGCTCAACGAGCTGCGAGCGCAATGGCGCGCGCTTCTGCCGAAGGGAACGCTGGAGCTCACCTTCTGAGCAGATACAATCCGAAAGTGCAGCCCGACCAGACGGTTCTCGTCCTCGATTTCGGTTCCCAGTACACGCAACTCATCGCACGACGCATCCGCGAACAGAGCGTGTATTCGGTCGTTCATCCGTTCGACTTCGCGGTGGAGAAGATTCGCGCGATAGCGCCCGTGGCGATCATTCTGTCCGGCGGTCCGCAGTCCGTGTATTCGGAGACGGCGCCGATCTGCTCAAAAGAGATCTTCGAGCTCGGCGTTCCAATTCTCGGCATCTGCTACGGGATGCAGCTCACCGCGTACCTTCTCGACGGCAAAGTACAACCCGCCGGCGAGCGTGAGTACGGACGGGCGGAGATCGAAGTGATTGGCGAGTCGCCGCTGTTCACCGGCACGCCGCAGCGTCAGCAGGTGTGGGAGAGCCACGGCGACCGGATCATCGAGGCGCCGCCGGGGTTCGTGCTCACCGCGCGGTCGGTCAATGCGCCGATCAGCGCGTTCGAGAGCCCGACGCGACGCTGCTACGGCATCGAGTTCCACCCGGAGGTGACGCACAGCGAGTTCGGAACGGAGATCATTCGCAACTTCGTCTTTCACATCGCCGGCTGCAAACCCTCCTGGGACCTCGGCGACTATCGCGATCGCAAGATCGATGAGATCCGTGCGACGGTCGGAAAGAAGCAGGCCATCGCGGCGGTGAGCGGCGGAGTCGATTCCACCGTTGCGGCACTGTTGGTGGCGGAAGCGATCGGCGATCAGCTCACCGCGATTTTCGTGGACAACGGAGTGCTACGCAAGAACGAGGCGATGCAGGTGACCTCACGCCTCAGCGACCGGCTCGGCTTACGCTTCATTGCGGTCGACGCGCGCGATCGTTTCTACGAACGGCTGCAAGGCATCGAGGAGCCG
>JBBRMQ010000244.1:0-6393 GCA_038230775.1 Thermoanaerobaculia bacterium | reverse complement strand
GTGCGGCGTGCGGTACTTCGGATGCACGCGCGAGAAAAACGGCGGAAGGAGCCCGTCACGCGACATGGCGAAGAAGATGCGCGGCTGGCCTAACTGGAACACCAGCAGGACCGCGGTATGCGCGACCACCGATCCAAACGCGACGACGCCTACCATCCACCCCGGCATCGAGACGAACTTCATCGCCAGAGTCAGGGGTTCCGCCTGTTCACTCGAAAGCGTTTTCACCAGCGCCGGGTATGGAATGAGTCCGGTGAAGACGGCGGCGATGATGCCGTAGATCACCGTGCAGATGATCAGCGATCCGATGATTCCGATCGGCAAATCCCTTCTGGGATTCTTCGCCTCCTCGGCCGTCGTCGAAACGGCATCGAAGCCGATGTACGCGAAGAACACGATCGCCGCTCCGGTCTTGATGCCTTCCCATCCGTTGGGGGCGAACGGATGCCAGTTGGCCGGCTTCACATACTTGAAGCTGACGAAGACGAAGAAGGCGAGGACGACGAGCTTGACCGCCACCATCCAGAAGTTGAAGTTGGCGGACTCGCGAATGCCCCAGACCAGCACGACGGTGATCGCGGCGACGATGCTGATCGCCAGGATGTTGAAGATGATCGGGATCCCGAAGACATGGGGTGCGTTCTGGACGACCAGCGGCATCTTCGATAGCGCCGTGCCGTAATCCACGGTCAGCCAGGTCGGCAGATGGATGCCGAAGCCCTCGAGGAGCGTGTTCATGTAATTCGCCCACGAGATGGCGACGGCGACGTTGCCGATGGCGTACTCGATCATCAGATCCCAGCCGATGATCCAGGCCACGAGCTCACCGAGCGTGGCGTACGAATACGTGTACGCCGAACCGGCCACCGGCACCATCGACGCGAACTCGGCGTAGCACAGCGCGCTGAACCCGCAGACGATCGCCGTGAGAACGAACGAGATCATGAGTGCGGGTCCGGCGCCCGGACGCGAGGCGTCGCCGGCGGCCGCGGTGCCGATCGTCGCGAAGATGCCGGCGCCGATGATCGCGCCGATACCCAATGCGATCAGATTCAACGGGCCGAGCACCTTCTTCAGTTGATGTCCTTCTTCCTGCGTTTCGGCCAGAAGGTCGTCGAGGGATTTCGTGCGAAGCAGTTGGCGCAACATTGCGTGGCATCATCGCGTATCCATTCTCATGTTTGCAATTGCGCTGCTGTTCGCAATCTCGACCGATACGGTTCTGTATCAGTCGAATCACCATCTGTATTCCGTGGCGAAGACCGACGGCGACGCTCTGCTGCTCCTCGATTACGACAGCGGCCGGCTGTCGCGATTGCGCCCCGGCGGCGACGGGTACGTCGCCGGTCCGTCGATCGGGATCGACTCACCCATCGCGCTGCGGGTGATCGCGGACGATCAGACGCTGCGCATGGATCGCGGCGGGAAACGCGTCACCGCAAACCGCCTCGACGCGTTCAAGACCGAGAAGGCTGCAGCAGGCACGCTTTACCTGCCGATCATGCCCGGCAAGCATCCGTTGATGATCGCCGTCCCCGGCAGCTCGATCACTCTCGCTGCTCCCTACTTTGCACGGCGCGGCGTCGCCGTGCTGGCCCTTGACCGGCGCAAGGATTGGCAAACTCAGACGTTCGACGCCGTTGCTCTCGACGTCATCGCCGCCGCGAGTGCAATGCGCTCGCGCAAGGACATCGGCCCGATCGGAATCTACGCGACGACCGACGGCGGCTGGGTCGCGCCGATCGCAGCGGCGAAGTCGAAGGATTTCACCTTCGCCGTCTGCTCCGCGTGTTCCGGATTGACCATGCCGGAACAGGAGCTGCTCCACACGGACGCGGAGCTGCGGGCGGACGGCTTCAACGAACACGAGATTCTCGATGCGTTCGCGTATCGCAAGCTGCTTTTCCGCTACTTCCACGATGGCAGCGGGCTGGCCATGCTCGAGCGGGCCGATGGTGCGGCGAAGGCGAGGGGTGCGAAGTGGTATCCGCGCTTCGGCGGCGTCCCCGGCCGTGACGCCGCGGTCGTGCACTGGTGGCGCATCAACGAGGCATTCGATCCGGCGGAGTGGTGGCGCCGCCTCCACATGCCGGTACTCTTCATCTTCGGCGAACACGACACTCGCATGCCGCGCGACCATTGGAAGATTCTCTCTGCCGCAGTTCCGGGCGCGAAGATCGCGATCGTTCCTGATGTCGATCACGAAGGCTTCGTCGCCGTCACCGGCGGCCGCGACGAGGTTCCGCGCCTCGATCGGATTCCGCCGCGCGCGATGGAACCTACCATCGACTGGATTCTGGCGCTGCGATCCTCGAGTTCACCGCACGCAAAGCCTCGATGAAACGATCCTTGTCCACGGGTGACACCAGGATTTCTTTCTCGCCGTAGACAATCGACAAGCGGTCCAGCGACAGCGCTGGCGCCGACAGCGGATTGCCCGTCGGGGTCACCGAGCGGATGTCGCGGATCGGAATGTTCCAGCGCAGAAACGCCGCGCGGATGCGAAGCTCTCCCTCCTCGATCCGGTATTGCACCGTCGAGAACAGCCACGCCTCGAACATCAGCACGGCGGCCACGATGGCGATGGGCGGAAGCGCCTTCACGCTCACGCCGAGCTTCGACAGCGGGATGCTGATTCCGACCACGGGCAGCCCGAAGGCGATCATCGCCAGCCAGCCGTCAATCCTCGATTTGAATACCTTCATCGCTTCCTCAGCACATAGACATCCTGCAGCGACGCGATCGGAAAGACATCGCGCGGGCCGCGCTCGTAGAACGCGACCTCGAAATCGTAGAACAGCTCGCGCGCGAATCGCGGCGTGTGAAAGGAGCCGAACGCGTTCTCTCCTTCCGCACCGCGCGCGACCGATACGTGTCCGTCGAGCTCGAACTGCTGGCGCAGCGTGTCATCCAGCAGGAGCGCCGCATAGATCTCGCCGTGCAGCGTGATGATCGCGGTTCCGCCGGGGCGCAGCAGACGCCGGATCTCCTCCACCCACGCACGCTGGCGCGGCAGCGTTAGGTGGGTGAAGACGGACACCAGTTGAATGAGATCGAAGCTCGCGTCGGGGAGCGGAAGCGGCGGCTCCAATCCGCAGACCTGCCAGTTCGCGACGCGCGGAAGGTTCTCCCGGTCCCAGCGGATGAGATCGGGATTGATGTCCGCCCCCGCCAGCCTGCGGCCTTGATCCTCGGCCCACCATCCGATGAGCAGCCGGCCCGTGCCGCAGCCGATGTCGAGGATGTCGCGCGGATCGTGATCGAGCAACGTCTTCATCGTCGTCAGGCCGGAGAGAATCGAGTCGCGATAGGACTCGATGTCGCCGCCGCCCTGTGTCACGGTGATGATCTCCGCAGGCGGCGTCGGAATCGCGTCGATGTCGGGTAAGGACTGCTGCGGCATCGTGTAGAAGAACAGGGTCTCGCCGTTCGCGCGAAACTGGAACGGGCCATCGATGCGCATCTCGAAATCGAAGCGGCAGGTCTGCGCGCGCGGGTGGTTGACGAATGCGGCCCCGTCGGGACTCTGAACGTTCACCACTACTTCGTGCGAGCCCGCCGTCAGCGTGTCGATCGCGTCGCCCTCCACCGCCAGCGCGAAGCCGCGGAAGCGATGGACTTCACCTGGCCGGACCCGGTGATAGTGCGGCTCATCGAGCCAGAAAACGGGCTGCATCTTGATTCTCACGGCAACAAGCGTACATTGCGCAGCTATGACCACAATGGAGAGCGTTTCCGCGAAGTATCCGGCCGTACAGAACTACATCGGTGGGAAGTTCGTCGACGGCAACGGCTCGAATTATCTCGACGTCTACAACCCCGCGGACGGCAGCGTGATCTCGCGCGTCCCCCTGTCGCAGACGGCCGACGTCGATCGCGCGGTGCAGGCCGCGAAGAAGGCGTTTCCGGCCTGGTCCGCGATGCCGATCAAGGAGCGCGTCCAGATCTTCTTCCGCTACAAGACGCTCCTCGAGCAGAACATCGACGAGCTTGCGCGGCTGATCACCGAGGAGAACGGCAAGATCGACAGCGAGTCGAGAGCCGAGGTGTTGAAGTCGGCGGAGTTGACGGAGTTCGCGTGCTCGCTGCCGCAGATCACCGCCGGCGAAGTCCTCGAAGTGAGCCGCGGCGTGGAATGCCGCGTGGAACGTTATCCGGTCGGCATCGTGGCCTCCATCACGCCGTTCAACTTTCCCAACATGGTCCCCAACTGGACCATCCCGAACGCCATCGCCCTCGGCAACTGCATGATCCTGAAGCCGAGCGAGATGGTTCCGCTTTCCGCCGGCCGCATCGCGGAGCTGCTGCGCGAGGCCGGCCTGCCGGAGGGAGTGATCAACGTCGTGCACGGCGGCCAGGAGACGGTGGAAGCGATCTGCGATCACCCCGACATCGAAGGTATCAGCTTCGTCGGATCGACGCGCGTGGCGAAGATCGTCTATCGCCGCGGCACCGCGAATCTGAAGCGCGTGCTGGCGTTAGGCGGAGCGAAGAATCATCTGATCGTGATGCCCGATGCGGAACCGGAGATGACCTCGTCGAACGTCGTGGCGTCGATGTCCGGATGCGCCGGACAGCGCTGCATGGCCGCGTCGGTGATGATGGCGGTCGGCAAGACGGATCACATCATCGACCGCATGGTCTCCATCATGCGCGCCATGGTCCCCGGCACCAGCCTCGGTCCCGTCATCTCGAAGGAAGCGAAGCAGCGCATCGAGTCGTACATCACCGAAGCGGAGAAGCAGGGCGCGAAGGTGCTGGTGGACGGGCGTGGTTACGTGGTGCCCGGCCGCGAGAACGGCTACTACATCGGACCGACGCTGATCGATCACGTGACGCCCGAAATGCGCATCGCGCAGGAAGAAGTGTTCGGACCGCTGATGGTGATCATCCGCTCCGAAAACGTCGACGACGCGATCAAGGTGCAGAACCGCTCGCGTTATGGCAACGCGGCGTCGGTGTTCACCGAGAGCGGCAGCGTCGCGCGCCACGTGATGGAGAAAGCAAGCGCCGGCATGGTCGGCGTGAACGTCGGCGTGCCCGTTCCGCGCGAGCCGTTCAGCTTCGGCGGCTGGAACGAGTCGAAGTTCGGGGTCGGCGACATCACCGGCCGCGGCTCGATCGAGTTCTGGACGAAGTCGAAGAAGATGACGACCAAGTGGAACAAGGAAGCGGGCGTCAACTGGATGAGCTAGGGAAGCTCTGCACAAGTAGGGCTGGCCGCGTTGCGAAGCAGGCTGCGCGGCGTCGCTGTGTGAATGTCACCCGAGCGTAGCGAGGGAAGCTCTGCACAAGTAGGGCTGGCCGCGTTGCGAAGCAGGCTATGCGGCGTCGCTGTGTGAATGTCATCCCGAGCGTAGCGAGGGAGCGGTGTGGGTAGGGCGGTGCGCAGCACGAGCATCGAGCCGCCCGCCCACACCGGTCCCTCGCTACGCTCGGGATGACACGGGGCAAGGTCCTGTCAGCCCGCAGCAACGTTGCTTGTGCAGAGCGCGCGCGTTGACAGTTGACGGTTGATGGAATCGAAGCGCGGAGCGCCGTCAACCGTCAACCGTCCACTGTCAACCGTCAACTGCTCCTCATCGTCCCGCTTTCACCGGATACGCCGGCCGCTTTGGCGTCACGACCGGATTCGCCTCGAGCTGCTTCAACGCAACGTCGATCGCGCGATCGAGTTGCGGGTCGCGGCCGGCGATGACGTCCGCGGGCGTCTGTTCCACTTCGATGTCGGGCGGCACGCCTTCGTTCTCCACCACCCATCCGCCGTCGGGCGACCAGATCGCGAGGTTCGGCGCCGTGACGGTCGCGCCGTCCATCAGCGTCGGGAAGCCGAGGATGCCGACGAGGCCGCCCCAGGTGCGTTTGCCGACGATCGTTCCCATCTTCAATTTGCGGAACATCCACGGAAGGAGATCGCCGCCCGATCCCGCGGTCTCGTCGGCGAGCATCACCTTCGGTCCCTGAATCGAAGCCAGCGGTGTCTTCAGGTCCTGCCCGTAGCGCATCGCCCAATAGGTGATGAACGGGCGATTGAGGACGTCGAGATAGTAGTCGGCGACCTGTCCGCCGCCGTTGTGGCGTTCGTCGACGATGATGGCCTGCCGGTTCGCCTGCGGGAAGAAGTAGCGCGTGAAGTACTCGTGGCCGGCGGCGCTGGTGTTCGGAACGTAGACGTACGCCACGCGGCCCTGAGTCTTCTCGGTGACGTAGCGAAGGTTGCGCTCCACCCAGTCGCGATTGCGCAACTGCGCCTCGTCCTCGATCGGCACGACCTTCACCGTCCTCGAGCCCGTCCCGTCCGCATTCGGCCCGACAGTCATCTCCACGATGCGGCCCGACGTGCGCTCAAATCGGCTGTACAGGTCTTCCGGCGGCTTGAGATCCTTGCCTTCG
>JBBRMQ010000243.1:0-6458 GCA_038230775.1 Thermoanaerobaculia bacterium | reverse complement strand
CCGTGCACGCCGTAGTGCGGCTTGCTGAGCGCGATCCACACCACGCCCACCGGAGAATTCGGGCCGGGTTTCAAATGCGCATCGGGCTTCCAGTCCGGCACTTCGGAGTACAGCGTCGGGTCGTAATGGAATTGAGGATGATCGATGATCTTCACCACCTTCACGGTCTCATCGGGCGACGGATCGAAGATCGAGCCGAGGGTCGTCGGCGCATGGAAGATGAGGCAGCGACGAGGAGGATGGCGGCGGCAATCGAAAAGCGTCTCATGAGCTGGCTATCAGCAAAAGTTGAGGCCCGTGTAATGGCGAGCAGCGAGCAGGCCCACCATGTCATCCCGAGCGTAGCGAGGGACCGGTGTGGGCGGGCGGTTCGACGCATCTCCCGCCCACACCGGTTCCTCGCTACGCTCGGAATGACAACTCCGCAGGGCAGGCTGCCCTGCTCGCTACCAGCCAAATCGCTACACTAATCACGTGATCACCTACCTCACTGTCCGGAACCTGGCGATCGTGGAGGAGTTCGCGATCGAGCCCGGAAGCGGCTTCAACGTGCTGACCGGCGAGACGGGCGCCGGCAAGTCGCTGCTCATCGACTCGCTCGAGTTTCTTCGCGGTGCGCGCGGGTCGACGGACATGATCCGCACCGGTGCCGACAAGATGTCGGCCGAAGCGAGCTTCGAGACGCCTGAGGAGATGATCGTCAAACGCGAGATCGCCTCGAGCGGCCGCGGCCGGGTCCTGGTCAACGGCTCGCTGATGACGGTCCGCGAGCTGGGCGACGTGATGGAGCCGGTGCTCGACATCCACGGCCAGAGCGATTCGCGACAACGCATCGCGGGGCAGACCGCACGGGAGATTCTGGATGAATTCGCCGCCCACGCACCCCTTCTCGAAGCCGCGCGCGAGATCTACGGGGAGTGGAGGCGGACCGCCGACGATCTCCGAGAGCTCACCGATGCGCAGCACGATCGCACGCTGAAACTCGATCTGCTGAAGTATCAGATCGACGAGATCTCCGCCGCCAAACTCGACCCCACGGAAGAGGACTCGCTGCGCGCTGAGAAGAGCGTGCTGGCGAATGCACGGGAGATGATCGATTCGACCGCCGCGGCGTTCGCGCTGGTCGAAGATGATGACAGCTCCGCAGTATCGCAGCTCGTCCGCGCGCTGCACCGCTTGCAGCCGCTCACCCGCGACGTCGAATCGGTGCGCAAGATCTCGGAGGAGCTGCAGGAATCCGTCTACCGCCTTCAGGAATCCGGGCGCACCCTCGGCTCGCTCACCGATTCGGTGCGGCTCGATCCGGAACGACTCGACGAGGTCGAAGAGCGGCTCGTGACAATCGAGCGCCTGAAGAAGAAATACGGCGGATCGATCGCATCGGTCCTCGACCATTTCGCGAACATCACCGCGGAGCACGACCGGCTTGCCGACTTCGAGAGCAGTCTCGACAAGCTGCAGAAGGCTGAAACGAAAAACGCGGCGGCGTATGCGGCCGCGGCGGAAAAACTCTCCGCCTCGCGCAAGAAAGCGGCGCGCACCTTCGAGAAGGCAATCGAGAAGGAGCTCCGCGACCTGGCGATGGAACGTACGACCGTGCACATCGCCATCGAACGCGATGCGGAAGGAGCGGGCGGGTTCGATCGTATCGATCTGCTGATCGCACCGAACCGCGGCGAGGAGGCGAAGCGGATGGATCGCATCGCGTCGGGCGGCGAGCTGTCGCGCATCCAGCTGGCGGCGGCTGCCGCATTGTTCAAGTCGTCCGGCCGGTCGTCCGCCGCTACGCTCGTCTTCGATGAGATCGACGCCGGGATCGGCGGCCGCGTGGCCGAAGTCGTCGGTCGAAAGTTGCAGGAGCTCGCGGCGCGGAATCAGGTCATCTGCGTCACCCATCTTCCGCAGATCGCCAGCCGCGCGGACGCGCACTTCTTCGTCTGGAAGGAAGACGTGCGCGGCCAGACCCGTGCGCGCGTCCGCCGCCTCGAGGGACACGAGGAGCGCGTCTCGGAGCTCGCACGCATGCTGGGTGGAGAGAAGATCCCCGAGTCAGCAATCCTTCACGCCCGCGAGCTGCTCGAAAGCGCACGTTCGTGAAGCGCTGGCAGATCGACGGCCATCCAACCGACGCACAGCTCGACGAGATCGCGGCCGTATTGCTCAACGGCGGCGTCGTGCTCATGCCCACCGACACGATCTACGGACTGCACGCGCTCGCGCAATCCAGCGCGGTCGTACGCATCGTCGAATTGAAGGGACGCGAAGAGAACAAACCGTTCGTCACCATCGCCGCATCGGTCACGCAAATCGAAGCGCTTGGCGTTCACGTTCCGGATGAGGTTCGTGAAATCTGGCCGGCAGCGCTCACCGCAATCCTGACCCGTTCGGATCGAACCACCATTGCCATTCGCATCCCCGATCTCGACTGGTTGCGTTCGCTGCTCGAGCGAACGGGACCGCTCGTCTCCACGAGCGCGAATCGTTCGCATGAATCGCCGATAACTTTTCCGAATCAGCTCGCGCCTGAGTTGCAAAGCGCGCTCGACGGCATCGTCGATGATGGTGTTCGCGAGAGCAAAGCGTCGGCGATTGTGGACTTTACCGGCGATGCTCCCCGAGTTATTCGCGAGGGAGATTTCCGCTTTACACAGAATCTGCGGAAAACGCTGCGGAAATCGCTGTGAAAAACTCCGCAAACCGCAAAAACTCGCCGTTTCGAGCAAAATGCACAAGCAAGTGGGCGCATTCCGCTAACTCGATGAGAATGAACGTGTTGTCGCGGTCTAACTTCGCCATAGCAGCGTGACTTGTGCACAGTGCACACCGTTTTGTGACTTTCCACAGCGCCGATCTCGAAAAACGAATTTTTGCCTGCCCTTTTTCCCGACTCTTTGACGCCTAACAACGCGCCTAACCGCGGCCGAAATAGCGCAGCGAAATGGTGGCCAGACCGAGGAAGGAGAAGAAGCCGCCGACGTCGGTGAAGGTGGTCACGAAAATCGACGACGCGATCGCCGGATCGAAGCCGAGCTTCTCCAGCGCCAGCGGAACGATGCCGCCGGCCACGCCCGCGATCACTAGATTGAAGATCATCGCCGCCAGCAGAATCCACGCGAGGATCCAGTCGTGCGTCCAGAACCCGACGACGAGCGTGGTGAGTAGACCATTGGCCACGCCGTTCCCGAATCCGACGAGCGCTTCCTTCCAGATCGGCTTGAACCCGCTCGACCAGTCGACCTCGCCGAGCGCGAGGCCGCGGACGAAGACCGTCAGCGTCTGCGTGCCGGCGTTGCCGCCCATCCCGGCAACGATCGGCATGAACACGGCGAGCGCTGCCCACTTCTCGATCGTTCCCTGAAACATGCTGACGACCCACGATGCGAGAAACGCCGTCAGCAGGTTGATCGCCAGCCACGGGAAGCGCGCGGCAAAGGATCGCTTTGCCGGCGTCGACACGCGTTCCTCCGCTGCGACGCCCGCGAGGTGCAGAAGATCTTCTTCCGCCTGCTCCTGGATGACGTCGATGACGTCATCGACGGTGACGACGCCGACCAGCCGGTTCTGCAGGTCGACGACCGGAACCGAAAGCAGGTCGTACTTCGACACGATCTGCGCGACCTCCTCCGGCGTGGAATCGATCTGCACGCGAACGACGCTCTGCACCATGAGGTCCTGCAGCTTCGCCGACGGCGGCGCGAGGATGAGACTGCGCAGCGACAGCACGCCGGTCAGATGGCTGTCGGCATCGGTGCAATAGACATAGAAGAACGATTCCTTGCGCGGATACTGCCGGATCGCCTCGATGGCCTGCGCCACGCTCAGCTCCTCATCCAGCGCGAGGAACTCCGTATTCATCAGCGCGCCGGCGGTCTCCTCTTCTCCTTCCAGCAACGACGCGAGCTTCGCGCTCTGCGTCGCGCCCAGCAGCTCGAGGATGCGCTCGCGGCGATCCTCGGGAAGATTGTCGAGAAGATCCGCCGCATCGTCCGGAGCCGACGAGCTGCAGATCGCCGCAATCGAAGCGTCGTCGAGGTGGTCGACGATGTCGCGCAGATCGTCGTCATCGAGATTGAGGATCGCGCGGCCGGCCTTCCCCGCCTCGATGAGAAGCGACAGGACGCGCCGCCGGTCGTCGTCGAGAAGAAGCGGCAGCGCCGGCCCGAGGTCGGCGGCGGGTGTCTTGTCGACAATCTTGCGCAGCTGCGGATAGGCGCCATGCCGCAGCAGCTTCGTCAGCAGCTGCTGGTACGACTTTGCGCCGCCGGACGGCTGTTGTGTGGCGGGACGGTTCACGGAAGGCATTAGAACAAGGAAGCTGGGAACCTGGGAAGCTTCCGGCTAGAATCGAAAAAATGACTACGACAATCCCCGAACACCAGGCCGCGCGCAAAGAAGAAAAACCTGTTGCACGCCAGTATGTGAACTTCATGTTCTTCAAGGCCGATCGCGCGCTGCGGCTGCAGAGCGCGGAGTTCAAGGCGGAGGCGAAGCGCGAGTTCGCGGAGATCGTCGCGCGTTACACCGGCCCGATGATGCTGCTTCCCTACTCCACGATCGGATTGAAATCGAGCGTCGACTTCATGTTCTGGCGAATCGGCTACGACCTCACGCCGTTCCAGCAGATGGCCGCTGACATCAACAAATCCCGCCTCGGTCGCTACCTCGACGTGCCGCACTCGTACCTGGCGATGACGAAGCATTCGCAATACGTGGACGAGCACGTGCACGAGGGACAGGAAGGACGACGCCTGCGCATCGTCCCGGGCAAGAAGCCGTACCTGTTCGTCTATCCCTTCGTGAAGACGCGCGACTGGTACCTGCTTCCGCAGGCCGACCGGCAACGGATCATGAACGAGCACATCGCGATCGGACACAAGTACCCGCGCGTGAAGATCAACACGACCTATTCGTTCGGACTCGACGATCAGGACTTCGTGGTGGCCTTCGAAGCCGACGAGCCCGCGGAGTTCCTCGACCTCGTGCAGGAGCTGCGCGAGACGGAGTCGTCGAAGTTCACGCTGCGCGACACGCCGATGTACACCTGCCGCCGCGCCACGATCGACGAGATCGTCGACTCCCTCGCGTAAAACGATTCTGATTCTGTGTGTGGACCGGCTTTAGCCGGTCGCCCGTGACCGGCTGAAGCCGGTCCTCACAAGAGGCCGAATCGCACTCTCGATCGCGCGCAAGGCTTGGTTCTGATTCTGTGTCCTCACACAGAAGCTGCTGATCTCGTCGCCATCCGCAGAATCGCACTCGCGATCAGCGCGGAGACGAACACTCCCCCGCCTAACACCAGCATCGTCGGCGCGAGGCCGCGGTGCTCCGCCATCGTTCCGGCGATCAGGTTCCCGAAAGGCAGGAATCCGTTGAAGGCAAACGTGTACATGCTGAGCACCCGCCCGCGCATCGCGTCGGGGATCCGCTGCTGAATCGACGTGTTGCACAACGCGAGGCTCACCACCATCGAGCACCCGCAGACGGTCAGCGCCAGCATGAGGAGATGGTGCTCGTGGATGAGTCCCACCGACATCAACCCCGCGCCGAAGATCGCCAGTGCGACCAGAATGGCCCTCGTCATCCACCGTCGCGGCGGCGTGCGGATCGACAGTAGCAGGGCGCCCACGCCGGCCCCCGCGCCAACCGCGCCCATCAGGAAGCCGAGGCCTCGGCGGTCGTCGCCGTGATACACGGCGCGGGCGACCATCGGCATGATCGTCATGAACGGATATCCGAAGAGGCTCGCCGCCACCACGATCGCCAGCAGCAGCAGGATGACGCGCTGTTCGAGAACGTAACGAAAGCCTTCCTTGAGCCGCGACATCATCGGGCCGCTGGCGTCGGTCATCACCTGCCGGTCCTGAATGAATCCGAGAACGATGATCAGCGGAACGAACGAGAGTGAGTTGAAGAAGAAACACCAGAACGGTCCGTACGCGGAAAGCGCGAGGCCGGCAAGGAGCGGCCCGATCGCCCGCGAGAGCTGGAACTGCAGCGAGTTCATCGCCACCGCATTCGAGAGGCGCGAGCGATCTTCGAGCAGATCGACCACCATCGCCTGCCACGCGGGCGACGAGAACGACATGGCGACGCCGTTCGCGACCGCGGCCACGATGATCTGCCAGACCGTGATCTGGTGCGTGTAGATCGACACAGCCAGAAAGACGGACGACAACGTCTGCACCAGCTGGGAGGCGATCACGACGCGCCGGCGGTTCAGACGGTCGGCGATCACGCCGCCCGGAAGCATCAGAAAGAACATCGGCAGGGAGTTCGCGAAGCCGACGAAGCCCAGGAGAAAGGGAGAGTCCGTGAGGCGGTAGACGAGCCATCCCTCGGCGATCGCCTGCATCCACGAGCCGACGTTGGAGACGAATTGCGCGCTCCAGAAACGCCGGTAGTCCCGTTCGGCAAACGCCTCGAAAGCCATGGGTTCGGATGGTAAACTGTCCCGAACT
>JBBRMQ010000242.1:0-6480 GCA_038230775.1 Thermoanaerobaculia bacterium | reverse complement strand
GTGAGCAGGGCATTCGTCGCTGAGTGCCGCAGCCGTTCCACCTCTTCGTTAACCGAGGAGTCCTTTTCGATAAACGTATCCGTCTGGGGTACGTAAGCCTCGGGCTGGTAGTAGTCGTAGTACGAGACGAAGTACTCGACGCGATTCTCGGGAAAGAAGTTCTTGAACTCCTGGTAGAGCTGCGCGGCGAGCGTCTTGTTGTGACTGAGCACGAGCGTCGGCCGGTTGATCGTCTCGACGACTTTGGCTACGGTGAATGTCTTCCCCGATCCGGTGACGCCGAGCAGGACCTGGTCGCGCGTGCCGGCGCGGACGGATGCCGTGAGCTCCGCGATGGCCTGCGGCTGATCGCCCTGCGGCTCGAATGGGGAGACGAGTTTGAACTGGCTCATTTGATCGAGGCGTTGATGGCGTGTACTTCGCGCGTCAGCTGGTCGACTTCCGGCGGCGTGACGCGCTCGTCGGAGATCACGTCGCGCATCGTCCGCATGAGCGGCTGCAGGTTCTCCATCTTCAAGCGGCTGGAGCGGATTGCGTCGCGCATCCTCTTCATCTCGGCGTCGAAGGCGGCCTTCTGCGGCGGCTTCACGTCCGCGGTCATCATCTTGTCGACTTCGCCCTGCATCGACGAGAAGACCATGTCGAACACTTCGCCGAACGCCCCGCTGGAAATCCCCGCCGCAATCCCCACCAGTCCAATGATGAGAACGATCGCCGCTGTGCCGCAACCAAAGGGAACCCATCGCGGAAAGATGGGTTTGACCTCTTCGAGGGGGGCTGAGTAGTAATCGGCGGGTCTGCGGAACGGCAAAGTGTCCACGGATCGAAAAGTGAATGTATCATGGCGCCGGTAGCCACTCTGGAACGCTCGATGGAAGGTACTTCGCCGCAATGACGGTGTCTCTGGCAAAAGTTACGGTTCTGATTCTCGATGACAATCCGCTCGTCCTGAAGCTCGGTCGCGCGCTTCTGGAGCGCGAGGGTTGCACCGTGCTCACGGCCGCAAGCTGGATCGAGTTCAATCATGTCCTGGCGGGGAATCAGCCCGACATCATCTTTCTCGACGTCAACCTTCCGAGCATCAAGGGCAACCGCCTCAGCGAAGTGCTGAAGTCGCAGTCGAACAAGAAAGACATCCCGATCATCCTCATCTCCGATCTTCCGGAGAAGTCGCTCGAAGAGATGTTCCCAAGCTCGGGCGCGAACGCCTGGATGCGCAAGCCGCTGACGCGCGACAAGATGGTCGACATGATCAATCGCTACGTCAAAGCTGGATGACGGACGAGCTCAAAGCATTCCGCGTCCTCCTCGTTCCTCTTTTCCTCATCATTGTTTTCTTCATCGGGCCGAAGATGTGCTCGAAAAAGCCGGTGACGCCCACGCCGGCCGAGACGGCAACCGTAGCGACGACGCAGACAACGGCCAGCGGTCTACAGATCGTAGGCTCGCCACCGCAATCGACCGGCGCGAAAGAGTCGACCTATCCTGAGGGTCTGGACGCCGCGCGGATTCAATATCTGGTCGAGATCGACTCGCAGTTTTCCGAGCCCGCGACTGCGTTTCTGGCGAAGAAGTTCGCCGCTGATGAAATAACGGCCCTGCTCGCGCGCAAGAAGTACATCGAAAGGGCGCCTGACGGCACAACGATCGTCACGCGCGACGGCGCGCTCGCACTCGATCTGCGCGAGCGATCGGATGGCTGGACCTTGACGACGGCGAAGCGCGCATTCGACAAGGTGACGTACGTCTCGCGCGTCGACGACGAGAAGTACGACGCGTCGTTTACGTGGCATTGGGAGCCGACTCCGATCGGAACCGAGCTGAAGATCGAGCCAAAGAAAGTGCACTCGGCGACCGCGCGCTTCGCCGGCGGCGAGCGTCACTGGGCGCTCACCGAATGGGTCGCTGCGCCGAACGACGCGAAGTAGGCGGACTGCCCCTCACCCGGCCTTCGGCCACCCTCTCCCCGCTGCGCGGGGCGAGGGCCACGTAGGGTAATCCACCCCGCGTAACCCTTCGCGTGCGGGGAGAAGGTGTGCGAAGCGCGGATGAGGGGGCCGTCAGATCACGAACGGAATGAAGCGCTTGCTGCGCTTCATGTACTCGCGATACGGATCGCCGATCGTCTCCACCAGCGCGCGCTCCTCCACCATGACGCGATAGCCGTACGCCGCAATCGTCATGACCAGGAGCAGCGTCAGGCTGAGCCAGTTGCCGAGTCCGAGGCCCATACCGGCGAACATCAGCGTGCCGCCGCTGTACGAGGGGTGCCTCACCCACCGATACGCGCCGCGATCGATCACCTTCTGCTCCTTCGACACGATCACCGCGTACGTGAAGTACTCGCCGAGTACGCGGAAGCAGTGACGGCGGATCGCGCTTCCGAGAATCATCAACAGGATGCCTGCCCAGAAAAGCGGGATGCGATTCGACGCAAACGGCTTCACGATGAAGGACACGAAGAACGCCACGAACATCGCGAGCTGCATGCCGAAAAGAATGAATCGCAGCGAGCCGGAGTCGGTCGACGTCGCGCCTTTCGTTCGCCGCATGAATCCGAACTCCGGCGCGAAAGCCCAGAGGTACGCGATCCAGAACGCCGCTGCGTAGGGCCAGACGAATGGCAGCGGATGGGTCATGGCGGCGTCGTGGTGGTCGGCGGTGGCACGGGTGGCGGCGAGGCGGGGTTCTCGTCGACTTCAGGAGCCGGCGACTCCGCGCCCTCCCCCGACTGGGCCGAGGCGTCGGCCGCCGCCTGCGTCGGCTCGGCTTCTTTCGGCTGATAGAACGGGCGCTGCATGTAGTACGGCAGCTTGCTGACCGCGACCGTTGCGCCGCTGCAATCCTTGTCCGGCTCCTGTCCGGCGATGAACGCTTCCATGATCACGCGCTCGCATGGACCGATTCCGCGCCGCCCGCTCTTCAGATCCATCGGCACGACGACCACGCCCGGAGGCGCATCGAAGTCAGGCTTCGTCGTGCGCAGTTTCAGAACATCGAGCTGCTTGAACACATCGATCCAGATCGGCAGCGCCACCTCGGCTCCCGTCGCGCCGCCGCCCAGCGAGCGGCCCGGATCGTCGTAGCCGACCCAGATGCCGACGCAGAACTCCGGCGAGAAGCCGATGAACCACGCGTCGGTGTACGCGTTGGTGGTGCCGGTCTTTCCGGCGATCGGCGGTGGCAGCGTGTGCGCTTCGTATCCGGTGCCGCGCTGGATGACGCCGCGCATCATGTACGCCATCTCGTACGCGATCTGCGGCTGCGTCGCCTCAGACAACTCCGGCATCTGTTCTTCCAGCGTGCGATCGGTCTGGTCGACGATCTTCCGGATCAGCCGCGGTTTGACGTAGACGCCGTTGTTCGCGAATACGTTGTACGCGGCGGTCATCTCGATCGGCGAGATGCCCGCCGCACCAAGCGCCGAGGATGGGTATTTGGGAATGTCCGCCGTGATGCCAAGACGGTGGGTGAAATCGACGACGCGATCCGGACCAACCATCATCCAGGTCTTCACCGCCGGCACGTTGACCGAGAGCTCCAGCGCGCGCTGGATGGTGATGATGCCCGCGTACATGCCGTAGTAGTTCTTCGGCGAGTAAACCTGATTGCCGATCGGGATCGCGATTGGCGCATCGAAGAGTGTGTCGGCAGGCGTCAGGCCCTTCTCGAAGGCGGCGCCATAGACGAACGGCTTGAACGACGATCCGGTCTGGCGCCGCGACTGGATCGCGCGATTGAATTTCGAGAGCTGGAAGTCGTAGCCGCCGACGAGCGCACGAACCTCGCCCGTCTTCACGTCCAGGATCACGGCAGCGCCCTGAACCTGCGGCACCTGATCGAGAACCCACCGCTTCGCTTTTGTTTTCGAGTCGACATCGAGGCGTACCGAGATCACGTCGCCCCGGCTCAACACGCCGAGCATTGAAGTGTGTCCCGTCCATCTGAACGAGGCCGCCGGCAGCTCGATCGCGTCCTTGTTGAGCCGCGCGGTGATGCTGTCACGGAAAACGTTCGTCACGACCGCGGGGTACAGCTTGTCGGGAACGTACGCCTCACTCCCCCAGCTCGGATCTTTGTAGGTCTCGGGATCCAGCCCCTCGCGTACGAGATTGCGCGATGGCTTGCGGAAGCCGCGGCGGCGGTCCCATCGGCGAAGACCGCGCTGCAACGCAGTCTCGGCCGCCTGCTGCATGGCGAGGTCGAGCGTCGAGTACACCTTGAGACCGCGCTGATAGAGGTTCTCGACGCCGAATTTCTCGTTCTTCTCGATGTACTGCCGGATCTCTTCCGAGAAATAGCCGCCGACTCTCGGCACCTCGTCTTTGTAGGTGCCGAGGACGAGCGGAGAGTCCCGGGCCTGCTCGTACTGCAAGCGCGAGATGTAGCGCTCCTGGAGCATGCGGTAGAGCACGACGTTGCGGCGTGCGACCGCATGGTCTGCATGGACGATCGGGCTGTAATACCCGCCGCGATGGCGGAACAACCCGCCGATCATCGCCGACTCGGGCAACGTCAGGTCCTTCGCATGTTTCCCGAAGTAGAGCCGGGAGGCCGATTCGACGCCGTACGCACCGTGGCCGAGGTACATCTGGTTCGCGTAGAGCTCGAAGATCTGGTCTTTGGTGAAGTTCTTCTCGATGTCGATCGCGAGGAACATCTCGTTGATCTTGCGGCGCCACGCCTTCTCCGGCGTCAGAAAGACCTGCTTGGCCAACTGCTGGGTCAGCGTCGACGCACCTTCGACCTTTTTGCCCGCGATCGCGTCCTTGAGCGCGGCGCGCATGATGGCCTTCGGGTTGACGCCGCCGTGATGGTAGAAGTCCGCGTCTTCGGTCGCCACGATCGCGTAGACGATCCATGGCGACATGTCTTTCTTGGCGACGACGATGCGCTTCTGAATCGAGTATTCGGCGAACGCCAGACCGTTGCGGTCGTAAATGCGCGTGATGATCGCCGGTTGATAGTCCTCGAGCGATTTGACCGAAGGGACGCGGATGGCGTGGGCCAGGGTGAAACCGGCCGGAATGCCGAGCGCGAACGCGACCAGGAGGATCAGAAGGCCGGAACGACGCCGCGAAGGTGCGGGCACCGCGATTTCGGTCACGGCGCTCAGGATACAATGAACGGCGAATGTCTTCTGTTGTGTCGCCGCAAACGACGGCGCCACCCGATTGGAGCCGCCTGGTCGCCGACTCCGTAAAGCAGTACGGCCTGTGGCACACGTACTACAAGCTGATCGAGGCGCGCGCGACGTATCCCGACGATCTCGGGCTGCGCGGGTACACGGAGATCGTCCGCAACACGATCGTCCGCGACTTCCTCGCGCATCCGAAAGGCATGCGCGTCGTTCCGAAGCTGACCGCGGAGTTCCTCACGAACTTCGACCGCTTCAATCTCTCGGCGCAGGAGGGTTATCTGGTCTCCCTCATCGACGGGCGCTTCGATCTGCAGAAGCTGCTGATCCTCAGCCCCTTCGATCCGTTCACCACGTTGTTCAATCTTTCGAAGCTGCAGCAGGAGCGCGCCATTACGGTTCCGCAATGACGACACAAGAGGCCAACTACCAGATCGCAGAAAAGCTGCGCATGCCGATCGCGATCGTGACCGAGCAGGGCGCGATCAAGTGGACGAACCCTGCCTTCGACATGACGTTCGGCCCCGACGCGCGCGACTGGCTGAACGAGGCCGCGCGCACCGTCGGCGGCGAGAGCGGCTGGCTGCAGGCGTTCTTCCTTCCGGACGACGGCGAACCGCGCTCGATCGACGTGGAGATCGAAGGACGAGTCTTCCGCATCGACAAGATCAAGGATGTCGATAGCTACGAAGCGCCTGCCGTCGCGCTGTGGATCGAGGACGTCACGCACCAGCGCGACATGGAGCAGGCGAAGTCCGACTTTACGGCCCAGATCGTCCACGACCTGCGCGGTCCCCTCTCCGGCATCCAGGGCACGCTCGAGTTCGTGCTGAGCCAGGAAGGGAACAAGCTCGACTCGATCTACGCCGATCTCCTGCAGGAAGCGCAGCGGGAGTCCGAGCGCATGATGGGCCTCATCAACGAGTTGCTCGATTTCTCGAAGATCGAGTCGGGCAACTTCGTGGTGGAAAAGGAGCCGGTGCGCATCGCCGGCGTTCTCAAACGCGCTGTGCGCAGCCTGCAGCAAGTCGCCTCCCGCGACGAGATCTTCCTCATGAGCGCGCACGGCCGCGACGTGCCGCAGGTCATCGGCAGCGTCGAAAAGCTCACCCAGGCGGTCATCAATCTCGTCTCGAACTCGCTCAAGTTCACGCCGAAGAAGGGTCTTATTTCCGTCGGCGCGCAGATCGTTCGCAGCGGCGAGCTGCCGGAGTCGATCGTCATCACGGTCACCGACAGCGGCATGGGCATCAAGGCCCAGGAGCTGTCGCAGATCTGGGAGAAGTACAAGCAGAGCGGGAACAAATCGCTCCGCGGCGGGGGCGGCACGGGTTTGGGTCTCT
>JBBRMQ010000241.1:0-6510 GCA_038230775.1 Thermoanaerobaculia bacterium | reverse complement strand
CATCCGCCAGCGAGACGCTGGCGGAACAGCCGGCGAGGACGCCGGCGCTACAAGGACTTGCTCTGGCGCTCCAGTCATTCGGGCCAGCCCTCCGGCTGGCCTCGCCAGTCAGAGGACTGTCGCCACACTTGGATCTCCGATCAACGGAGCGGAAACGTAGCTCGGCCGAAGGCCAGGTGTGGGGCCAGCCCTCTGGCTGGCCTCGCTATTCAGTCGCACCTCAATCCGGGCAGGCGCCGCCGAGGTCGACCCATGTGCGCATGTTCTGGACGAAGTCGGCGTAGCTGATCGGCGGAACGGAACGTCCGTCGCCCGGACGCCAGCCCCATTTCACGAGTGGAGTCTGCAGATGGTCGAGCACGCCCTGCAGCGACTTGCCTCCGTTCGTGTGCGGATCCTTCATCTGACGGCAAAGCTCGCCCGCCGACTTCCCCTCGAACACGAGCGGCATCTTCGCCTCGGGCAAGTGCCAGTCGGGAACTCCCGGCGGCATGTGCGCGCCCTTGAGGTTTGTCGTCTGATGACAGGCGCCGCACTTCATCCCGTACTTGCCGTGACCATCGGGCCCGCGTTTCACGTTCTGAATGTGAAGGTGGCTCTCGTCACCCTGCAGCGGCGCGTCGCCCCTCGGATGACAGTTCATGCAGCGCGGGTGGATGAGCACCGGATACGCGGCGGCGAAAGCGTTGCGCGCGCCGGCATCGTCATGTTTCGGCGTTGCGTTGACGGAGAGCAGGAGCGCGAGAGCGGCGATCGTGATCCGCATGGCTACCCTTTCCTCGCGTCTTCGGCGCGGATGGGAAGCCGCCGGATTCGTTTTCCGGTTGCGGCGAAGATTGCATTCGTGACGGCGGGTGCGATCGGCGGCGTGCCGGGCTCGCCGACGCCGCCCATTTTGTCGGTGCTCGCGACGATGTGCACTTCCACCACGGGCATCTCGTTCATGCGCAACACGGGATAGTCGTGAAAGTTGGTCTGCTGCACGCGGCCGTTCTCGAAGGTGATCTTTCCGTAGAGCGCCGCCGTCAGACCGAACACGATGCCGCCTTCCATCTGAGCGCGGATGGTGTCGGGATTGACCGTTGGTCCGCAGTCGATCGCGCACACGACGCGATCGACTTTCACCGCGCCATCGTTCGACACGGTGACTTCAGCCACGTGCGCCACGAAGCTTCCGAACGACTCGTGCACCGCGAGGCCGCGGCCTTTTCCTTCGGCCATCGGCGTTCCCCAGCCCGCTTTCTGCGCCGCCAATTCAAGAACACCGAGGTGACGCGGATGCTTGGCGAGCAAAGCGCGGCGAACGTCGAGCGGATCCTTGCCTGCCGCGTGCGCGAGCTCGTCGAGAAAACTCTCAACCACGAAGGCGGTGTGCGAGTGTCCGACCGATCGCCACCACAGAGTCGGAACGCCGCCTGGCGCCATCGTCCATTCGGCGAGCACGTTCGGGATCCCGTACGGCATGTCGCTCACGCCTTCCACCGCCGTGGCGTCGACGCCGTCCTTGATGGCGAACCCTTCGAACGGAGTTCCGGCCATGAAGGACTGGCAGACGATGTGTTGCTGCCAGGCTACGATGTTGCCCGAAGCATCGAGTCCGCCCGCCACGGTGTGATACGCGGTGGGGCGGTAGTAGCCTCCGCGGATGTCGTCTTCGCGCGTCCACATCACCTTGACCGGAGCCTTCACCATTTTCGAGACCTGAACCGCTTCCTGGACGAAGTGGGCATCAGGCACGGCGCGACGACCGAAGCCGCCGCCTAACAGCATGGTGTGGATCTGCACCTGCTCGGGCTTGAGTCCCGCGGTTTTCGCGGCCACTGCCTGCTCCATCGTTTGAAACTGCGTGCCGGTCCAGACTTCGCAACTGTTGGCGCGGACATCGGCCACGCAGTTGAGCGGCTCCATCATCGCGTGCGCGAGGTAGGGGACCTCGTAGACGGCATCGAGCTTCTTCGCCGCGCCCGACATTGCTGCTACGGCGTCGCCGTCTTTCTTCGCCACCGCTCCCGGCTTGCTCGCCAGTTGTGCGTACTGCTCGCGCTGCGCCGTGCTGTCGAGTCCCGCGAGCGCGCCGTCATCCCACGTGACGTCGAGCGCTTCGCGTCCCAGTTTGGCGGGCCAGAAGCCATCGGCGACCACCGCGACGCCGCGATCGATCTGCACGACGTGACGAACGCCTTTGATGGCCTTCGCCTTCGACGCATCGAGACTCTTCACCTTGCCGCCGAACACGGGCGGACGCGCGATCAGCGCGACCAGCATTCCCGGCACGGTGACGTCGAGGCCGAACATCCCTTTGCCGTTGCTCTTCTCCGGCGTATCCAGGCGTCGCGTCGCCTTGCCGATCAGCTTGAAGTCTTTCGGATCTTTCAGCTTCACGTCTTTCGGTGGCTCGAGATGCGACGCGCTTTCGGCGAGCTCGCCGAACGACAGGCGCCGGCCTGAAGCGGAATGGATCACCGCGCCGTTTTCGGCGCGACATGCGGACGGGTCGACATTCCACTTCGTCGCCGCGGCGGAGATCAGCATCGCGCGGCCGGTTGCGCCGGCCTTGCGCAGGCGGTCGTATTCCGACCACGTGCTCGAGCTGCCGCCGGTCATCTGAATCCCGAACGCGGTGTGGTTGTACGCCGGCGCCGCGGGCGCTGACTGCACGCGCACCTTGCTCCAGTCCGCGTCCAGCTCTTCCGCGACGAGCATCGGCAGCGCGGTGTAAACGCCCTGTCCCATCTCGGAATGATTGACGATGACGGTGACGAGATCATCGGTGCCGATGCGGATGAATGCGTTCGGCGCGAAGGCGGTGCCCGTTTTCTCCGCGGCCATGAGCCGGTTGCCCAGCGGAACGTAGAGGCCGAGGACCAGGCCTCCGCCGGCGACGGCGCCGGTTTTCAGAAAGTCGCGACGGCTGAAATTCAGAATGTCGCTCATTCGGCGCTCCCTTCCGCTTTCATCTTCGCCGCGAGGTGAATGGCGCTCCGGATGCGTTGATAGGTACCGCAGCGGCAGATGTTGCCGCTCATCGCCTCGTCGATGTCGACGTCCGTCGGGTGAGCCTTCTCGCGAAGCAGGACCGCGGCGGACATGATCTGTCCCGACTGGCAATAGCCGCACTGCGGAACGTCGTTCGCGATCCACGCCTTCTGTAACGGATGGCTGAGATCGGACGACAGTCCCTCGATCGTGGTCACCGACTTTCCCGCCGCGCGAGAGACGGGAGTGACACACGAGCGCACCGCTTCGCCGTCGAGGTGCACCGTGCAGGCGCCGCAGAGCGCCATCCCGCAGCCGAACTTCGTTCCGGTGAGGCCGAGGTTTTCGCGAATGACCCAGAGAAGAGGAGTCTCCGGATTGACGTCCACTGCGTGTTCCTTGCGGTTGACCTTCAGGGTGATCATCATCGGCCCCCTTTTGCGCGGCCACACTTTATGTCGAATCTGTGTCGGATGTGTATCATTCGCGGCCATGAAATCTCACGTGTTGCTTCCGACGCTCGTTCTGATTTCCACGCTTGCAGTTCCCACAATCGCGCAACAACGAACGGCTCCGACACCTCCCACAGCGCAAAGCAGTGAGCCCGAGACGCCGGCGCGCGCGCGGCAGATGGAGCAGGAGCAGCAGCAGCCTGCACGCGAGCGCGAGCGAACGACCGAGCGGACGCCCGAGCCGCAGCAGGAACGGGCGTCGGCCGGCGCCGGCGGCGCCACGAACACCAACTTTCACTTCGATATGAAGGAGGCGTCGCCGAGCGTGACGCATCACTCGATCACCGTGAACGGCAAGCTGCTTCGCTACACGGCGACCGCGGGGCGGATGCCGATCAAGAACGGCGAAGGCATGACCGAGGCGTTGATGTTTTACGTGGCGTACACGCTGGATGGCGCGGACGCTGCGACGCGACCGCTGACGTTCGCCTACAACGGCGGCCCCGGCTCCGCCACCATCTGGCTCCACATGGGCGCCCTCGGTCCCCGCACCGTGATGATGGATCCGCAGGGCTTCATGCCGCAGCCGCCGTTCCGCGTGCACGACAATCAGTACACGCCGCTCGATCGGACGGACGTTGTGCTGATCGACGCGATCGGAACGGGCTGGAGCCGCGCCGCCGACGCCGCCGCGGCGCGCAAGTATCAGAACCCGGACGGCGATGTGCAGGCCTTCGGCGAGTTCATTCGCATGTACATCTCGCGCAACGAACGATGGGGCTCGCCGCTGTATCTGTTCGGCGAGAGCTACGGCACGACGCGCTCGGCGGGCCTCGCCGGATATCTGCAGGGCCGCGGAATCGTGTTCAACGGCATCGGACTCTTGTCGATGGCGCTCAACTTCCAGGCGCTGGCGTTCTCACCGTCGAACGACACGCCGTTTCCGTGGAACGTGCCGACGTACATGGCGATTGCCTACTGGCACAAGAAGCTCTCGCCGGAGCTGCAGCGCGCGATCGATTCGTGTCAGGCCAATCCCGATGCGCCGTGCCCGGCGATTCAGCAGGCGGAGCAGTGGGCGATCACCGACTACGCCGCGGCGCTTGCGCGCGGCGACTCAATGTCCGCGCAGCAGCGGCAGGACGCCATCGATCGTCTGTCGCAGTACACGGGCTTATCGAAGGAAGTCATCGACGAGAACAACCTGCGCATCGACGTCGGCACGTTCGATCACGAGCTCTTGCGCGATCAGCGTCTGCGCGCCGGCCGTCTCGACGGGCGCTACGCGTTGCCGGAGCCGGGCTTCCCGGGCGGCCGTGGCGGCAGCAGCGATCCCGCGTCGACCGCGACGACGCCGCCGTTCACGATGACGTTCCACAACTACATGCGCACGGAGCTCAATTACAAGACCGATCTTCCGTACTACACGACGGCGCGCGACTCCGGAATGTTCCTCTGGACCTCGACCGGCGGAACGCCGGCGCCGGGCGGCAACCAGGGATTCCAGGAGACGATCTCGCCGCTGCGCGCCGCGATCGTCGGCAACCCGTTCCTCAAGATCCTCGTGATGGAGGGGTACTACGATCTCGCCACGCCGTACTACCAGGCCGAGTACACGATGCACGAGCTCAACCTGCCCGCGCAGTACCAGAAGAACATCAGTTACGCGCGCTACTGGTCCGGCCACATGGTGTACCTCGAGCAGAAGTCGTTCGCGAAGCTGCAGCGGGACTGGGATTCATTCGTGGACGCGACGTCGGGAAAGTAGTTGCGTTGGTTCTGTGTGTGGGCCGGCTTTCAGCCGGCCATGACCGGCTGAAGCCGGTCCACACACAGAAGCGCACCATGACCGGCTGAAGCCGGTCCACACACAGAAGCGCACCATGACCGGCTGAAGCCGGTCCACACACAGAAGCGCACCTTACTTCGCGGTCTTCTTCGGAATCTGACAGGCGTCGATGATCTTCGTTGGATCGACTGCTGCGCCGTCGACCTGCTCCTCGATCACTTTGCCTTCCTTGTCGATGAGAAATGTCGCGCGGCGGGCGGTTGCCATCGGGACGCCGCCGATCTTGACCTCCTTCTCCAATCCGTAGGCCTTGATCGCGGCAGCGTTCATGTCGCCGAGGATGGGGAAGGTGATGCCGTTCTGAAGGGCGAATGCGTGGTTGGCAAAGGGGCTGTCGATGCTCACACCCAGGACCTGGGTGTCTGAGCCTTCCAGTTTGGCCGTGCTGGCCTGGAAGGCTTTCATCTCCTGCGTTCAGCCACCGGTGAACGCGAAGACGAAGAACGCGAGCGCGACCTGCTTCTTGCCGCGGAAATCATGGAGAGAAACGGGGTGCACGCCCTTCCCGTCGTATTCGAGAAGCGTGAAGTCCGGCGCCATGTCGCCGACCTTGATCTTGAGCGGCGGCGGCTCCGGCTTTTTTTCTTCCTGAGCGAATGCCGCGACACCGCCGAGCGACATCGTCAGAATAAGAGCGATTCCGAGGGTCCGATTGCGCATGCGACTCCTCCTATGAATTCATGACTCTACATGAGCGCGTCAAAGCAAGCCATTCTCGAGGCCGCGGGGCGTGAAGTCGTCATCACGAATCCGGACAAGGTCTTTTTCCCGCGCACGGGCTACACGAAGCTGGATCTGGCGAAGTACTACCTCGCCGTTGCGGATGGCGCGCTGCGAGGAATCGCGAACCGGCCGATCGTTCTTAAGCGCTACGTGAACGGCGCGGAAGAGGAGCCGTTCTTCCAGAAGCGCGCGCCGGACAAGCTTCCCGACTGGATCGACGTCGTCGAGCTGAAGTTTCCGTCCGGCCGCACCGCACGCGAGATCGTCGTCAACAACCTCGCCCAACTCCTCTGGATCGTCAACCTCGGCTGCATCGATCTCAATCCGCATCCGGTGCGCGCGGACGATCTCGATCATCCCGATGAGCTGCGCGTCGATCTCGATCCCGGTCCGGGTGTGCCATTCGATGATGTGCGACGCGTGGCGATGCTGGTGCGCGATGTCCTCGAGGAAAACGGATTGCGCGGTTGGCCAAAGACGTCCGGCTCGCGGGGCATTCACATCAATGTG
>JBBRMQ010000240.1:0-6523 GCA_038230775.1 Thermoanaerobaculia bacterium | reverse complement strand
GGATCGAACGGATCGCCGAGCCGAGGTCGACACCTTCCAGGCGGCCTGTCACGGCGATCGATTGTCGCAGCCCATCCCGATGAATCTCCGTCTGGCCGGGATCGTATTCGACGGCGGATACCTGATCGAGCCGCACGAACCCGTTCGTCACCGGCGAATGCACGCGCAGCGAACGAAGCTGATCGAGCGAGCTGCGATAGTTGCCAGGGAGCAGCACGCGCACGTTGATGGAGCGACCGCGCTCGAGCACGGTCGATGCGGCAGTGCCCCCCAGCGCGGCTTCGATCGTTTCCGTGATGTCGGCCGCGGTGACGCCATACGCGGCGGCCCGTTGCGGATCGACACGGAACGTCACGGCCGGACCGCTGACTACGATCCCATTGAAGATCTCGACGATGCCCTTCACTTTGCCGACCGAAGCGGCGATCTGCTTCGCCACGCGCTGAAGGGCCGGGGTGTCTTCACTGAACAGCCGGATCTCGACCGGCGAGGGAGAACTGGCCAGATCGCCGATCAGATCGCTCAGGATGCCGATGAACTCCACGCGCAGCGCCGGCTCGCTCGCTTCGATCTTCTGCCGCAGCTCGGTCATGATCTCGTCACTGGCGCGATGCTTGTCGCGCAGCTTGACCGCGAAGTCGCCGGTGTTGGGCTCGGTGACCCCGGCCAGACCGAGTTGCAGGCCCGTGCGTCGCGAGAAACTCTCTACATCGGGCGTGGCCTTCAACAAGGCCTCAACGTGCTGCAGCAAACGGTCGGTTTCCGCGAGCGACGCTCCCGGCGGCGCGACGTAATCGATGATGAACGCGCCTTCGTCGAACTCCGGCAGGAACTCGCTGCCTAACAACTTGTAGATTCCGTACGACGCGACCAGCAGCCCGGCAATGAGCACGAGGACGATGCGGCTGTGGCGCAACGCCAGCTCCAGCAGACGCTCGTACCACGACACCGCGCGGCTCAGGATCGGACCGTTCTCCTCATGCTTCGACGACGCCGACACGAAACGCTGGGCGAGAACCGGCGTGAAGAACAACGCAAGGACGAGAGAGGTGAGCAACGCGACGGCCATCGTCAGCGCAAGCGATCGGAAGAAGACGCCCGTGACCCCGGTCAGGAGCGACAGCGGGAGAAACACGACCACCGGCGTGATGGTGGAGAAGATGATTGGACCGGAGATCTCCGCCAGTGCGTTGTGGACCGCGTCCATTCGTGACTCGCCGGCGGCGACGTGCGCGTGGATGTTCTCCACCACGACGATCGCGTCATCGATCACCAGCCCGATCGCCGCGGCCACGCCGCCGAGGGTCATGAGGTCGAAGCTGAGACCGACGAGCCACATGGCGAGGATCGTGACCAGAATCGTGATCGGGATGACCGTGACCGCGACGAGCGTCGTTCCCCAACTGCGCAGGAAACCGAACACGATGAGCACCGACAGCACGAGGCCGATCAGAATCGCGTCGCGCACGGACGACACCGACGCGCGGACCAGCAGCGATTGATCGTAGAACGGCTTGATCTCGATGTCGCGCGGAAGCTGCGGCTTGAGCTCCTCGAGCTGCAGCTTCACCGCGTCGGCCACATTCGCCGTATTTGCCGTCGGCTGCCGCAGCACGTTCACGAGCACCGCGGGTTTCCCGTCGGCATTCACGATGGTGTAGCGCGGCTCGAAACCCGGCCCCACCGCGGCAACGTCGGACAACAGCACCGGCACGTTGTTCACGTTGCTGACGACGATCCGGCCCAGATCGTCCGGAGTCATGGCCTGTCCGCTGACGAGCGCCAGCTCGAGCTGATGGTTCTCTTCGATCAGCCCCGGCGAGTCGACGACGTTCGAATTCTTCACCGCGTCGACGACCTGCACCACGCTCAACCCGCGGGCCTCCAGACGGGCGGGATCGATGCGCACCTGGTATTCGCGGACCTCCCCACCCTGCACCGTCACGGTCGCCACGCCCGGCACGCGCGCCAGCGGCGGACGGATCGTCATCTCCGCAATCGTGCGCAGCGTTCCCGGATCGCGCTTCGGCGACGAGATCGAATAGCCGACGATCGGGAACACCGCAAACGTCAGACGCTCGACGCGTTTCACTTTCGCCGTCGGCGGCAGCGCCGTCGCCAGTTGCGAAACCCGCGACTGCACCATCTGCAGCGTCTGCTCGATGTTGCCGCGCCAGTCGAAGAAGAGATCAATCTCACTGGCCCCGCGGCTGGTGATCGACTTCACCCGCGCGATGCCGGGCATGCCGCTCATCGCCTCTTCGATCGGACGAGTCACCGTTACCAGCATCTGCTGCGCGGGAACTTCACCGTTCTCGACCACGATGACGATGCGCGGAAAATTCGTCTGCGGAAAGAGCGCGAGCGGCACGCGCGTCGCGGCGATCAGGCCGCCGATCGCGAGCAACGCCATGATGACGACGACGGCACGCCATTGCCTGTCAACGAGCCGGCCGAGCTTCATTCGCCTTTCGGCTCCGCGGGCGCGACTGGCTTGGGCACCGCGACCTTCGTTCCGTCCGGCAGCCCGTAGTTTCCTTCGATGACGACCATCTCGCCGCCGTTCAAGCCCGCGGTGATCTGCGTTCGTCCGGCGCTGCGGATGCCGGTCGTGACGTGAACCTCGTGAGCCAACGACTGCGAGTCGACGACCATCACCGTCCCGCTGTTCCCGTTCGTGGCATCGAGAGTCACCGCTGCCGACGGGACGACGACAACGCCGCTCGTCGTCTGCGCCGAGATGACGACACGCGCGACACCGTTCGCTCGCAGGCGGCCGTCCGGATTGGGAACGCGGGCCCACACTTCGACGCTGCGGCTCTGCGCGTCCGCGCCGCGGCCGACGAGGCTGATCGTCGCCGGAAAGGTTTGTCCTCCAGCCTGATCGACGATGACAATCACCGGATCGCCAACCTTCAGCCGCGACGCGGTCTCCTCGCCCACTTCCATCTTCGCGATCAGGCTGCTCGTATCCGCGATCGTCAGGAGCTTGCCGCTGGGGTTCGCGAGCTCACCCTGGAACTGCCACTGCTCGGTAATGACGCCGTTGAATGGCGCACGAATGACGGCGTATCCGACGAGCGCGTCGAGGTTGGCAAGCCGGTCCTTCGCCTGCTTCGCCTTCGCCTGCGCCACCGTGACGTCACCAGGGTTCGTGACGCCGCGATGGAGCGTCGTCGAGGACTCGGCGAGACGGAGGTCATCTTCCGCATTCACCACCGCCAGCTGCGATGCTTCGAGGTCCTTCTTTGAAATGCCGCCCTCGTTGAAGAGCACCTGCCGTCGTTCGTACGTCTTGCGCGCGTTCTCGAGCGCGGCTTTCGCATCGCGGACGGCTTTCGTGTCCTGAGCATTCGTCAGTGGCACCGCACCCTGCGCGATCGAATGCTCCGTGGCCTCGGTCTCGACAACCGCCGCCGCCGCCTCGGCTCGCTGTGCCGAGAGATCGCGCGACTCGAGCACGGCCAGGATGTCGCCCGCTCGCACCGTGCGGTTCGTGAGCAGTGGCATCTGTGCGATGGGCGCCGCGATCTTCGGTGTGATCGTCGCCTCGCGCACGGCAGCGAGCGTGGCGACCTGCGTAATCTGATTCGAGATCGTCGTGCGCTCCGCTTTCGCAACCTGCACGCTGACGACGATGTTCGCCGCGTCGCCTTCCGCGGGGGTGGACGAATGACACGAGCGCCATCCCAGCACGATCAGCAGAAGCAACACCACGGCGACCGCCGCGAGAATGGTTCGACGCTCGCGCCACCAGGGGCGCTCCTCGATCACGGTCTCCGTCGTCACTGCCCCGCCGCCTCCTGAAGGTGCGCTCGTGCGACCTGAAAGTCGAAAAGCGCCTGCTGCAGGGCGAGCCGCTCATTCGCCAGCGTCGTCTGCGCATCCGTCGCCTCGGTGATCGGCGCCTCGCCGGCCCGATAGCGCGCGATCGAGATCGTCAGGTTGCGTTCGGCATCGGCGAGCGCGTTCCGTGCGTTCGTCACCCGTTCGGCCGCCGTCGTCGCTTCCTGTCGCGCGGCTGCGAACTGAAGGTAAAGACCGCGAATTGCAAGCTGCCGCTGCATCTCGGCACTCTGCGCGTGGAGCTGCGCCTGACGCAAACGGCTGCGCGTCGCTCCCCAGTCAAACAGGGGAACGTCGACGTTTGCCGTGGCCAGCGTGCCGCGATGCTCGCGAATGGCATCGGCAGCCATCGAATTGGTATCGAAGCCCTTGTCGAGCGAGTACGTGATCCTCGGCAGAAATGCTCCGCGTGCCGAGCCAACGTCCGCGCGCGCCGCTCGCACTTGCGCCTCGAGCTGCACGAACTCCGGACGCCGCGCCACTCCTTCCGCAGTCAACGATGCGATGTCGGTAACGTCGGCGGTCTGAGGCAACGGTTGGATCGACGGTGCGCGATCGATGCCGCCACCGAGCAGGGTGCCCAGACTGGCGTTGGCGATGACTTCGGCCTGCTGGGCCTGGAGCAGATCGTCGCGACGCGCCGCGGTTTGCAGCCGCGCACGGATCACATCGATCTCCGGCACCTCACCCGCGCGATAGTTGAGATCGGTCACGCGTTCGAATTCCTGCGCCGCGTTGAGGCTCTGCTCCGCGGCAATGCGCTTCGCCGTCGCGAGCGCGGCTCCGTAATACGCCTCGCTGACGCCGCGCACGAACGCGCGTCGCGCGATCTCGGTGCCGGCGCGCGCCGCGTCGAGCAGCGCACGGCTTCGCCGAAGGGCGGAGACCAGGCCCAGGCTCCACTCCCCGGTGACGCCGATGAGGTTCTCGTACTCATGAATCGCATTCGCGCCGATGAAAGCCTGTACCGCCGGATCGCTTCGCGAGGGCGAGTTGTACGTGATCGTGTAGGCGTCGCGGGCACGGGGCAACAGCGCCGCGCGCGCCTGCGTCAGGTCCTGGGCCGCAATGGCCTCATCGATCTGCGCCTGACGCAGGGACGAAACCTGTTTGAGAGCGGCCGAGGTCGCGTCGGATAACGACATCGGCGAGGACAGAGCCGCGGACACCGGGCTCGCACTCGGCGACGGCTGAGGGACAGCGTTCGACGGCGGCGTCTGCATGGTTTGCGCCCCGATCGGGAAAGCAACGGCCGCGGCGATCGGCAACATGAAACGCAAATGGGTAGTCATGAAGAGGTGGAGGACTCGCGTCCTCCACCACGGCGACGTCAGTGCTTCGTCGTCTTCTCCTTTGCTTCCTGCTTCTTCTCGGCGGCTTCGTGGGCTGGACTCTCGTGCTTGATGGACGCGATCTTACCGGTGATCGCGTTGACCTGCACTTCGGTGATGCCGGGCTTCGACGTCTTGATGTCGAACGAGTAGATCAGCTTGCCGTGTTCGCGCTCGAGCTCACCGCTCTCGATCGTGCCGCCCGGCACCTTTTTCAGCGCGGTCGCTCGCGCCTGCTCCATCGAGATCTTCGCCTCGGCCTGCAGTTTTGCGTCAGCGGACGCGTCCTTTGCGACCGCGACCTCTTTCTTTTCCACTGCTTTCGACTCCTTCTCGGCCGACGCGAAAGACTGCGGAGCGGTGAGAAGCAGGGTTCCAAGGGACAGCACGGCCAATGTGTTCGCCTTCATTTTTTCTCCTTATGACGCGCATTTCGGATGTGCGGACCCAGAATGGGAAAGCAGATGCTGAGCCATAAAGCATGAACCCCCGATGAATCTGCAACGATTTTCACCTCGCCGCTTCATCGCCCGTTCATAGAATGATTCAGACGATCCGCGCTAGAAGTAGCTGCGAATAATCAACTCGCGTCAGTCGCGGCTGACGCTGAGCCGCAAACGGTTTCTGAGTAATGCGAGGCGTTCGAGTCGTCGAGCAGCCCGTCATCCGCGCTTCGCGCGCCTTTTCCCAGAACGCTGGGAGAAGGGACTACTTAGAACGTGTTTCGTAGCCGCTCGCCCCACCCGAGGGGTGAGGGCGACCGCAGGCCGGGTGAGGGGCTGCGCGCCTCAGCCGATGAAGCTCTTTGCGAACATCGATTCACGACAAGTTGACTCTGATGAATCCAATCATTGCGAGCGAAAGCACCAGCCCGGCGAGAATCCACGGCGAGAGCGCTGGGATCGCGACCGGCGCGACCGCTGCTCGCGGCTCGCCAACGACCGCGAGCGCGGAGAAGAAATAGTCCGACGACTGGAAGGACGCGATCACGGCGCCGGTGGCAATATCGAACTTGTATGCCCTGACTCCCGACGTGGCCCAGAAGGAACGGCCATCGATGTCGAGTGCGAGCGACTGCCAGGCGTCTGCGCCCGCGATGTCGTACGTCTGAATGATCGCTCCGGTAGCGCTTAATCGATAGATCGCCGACCCGTCCGCAACGAGGACTCCGCCGTCCGCGAGGATCCGCAAGCTCCATGCACGCCCGGGCATCGTGCTGTTCAGATCCGAAAGCGCTGCGTCTCGGCACACGTCATAGCGAAGCACTGAATGTTCATCAACTGTGTAATACATTGTGCATTGATCCGAGGCGAGATCGAGCGCCGCCAGCCCACCCGCGAGCTGGC
>JBBRMQ010000239.1:0-6572 GCA_038230775.1 Thermoanaerobaculia bacterium | reverse complement strand
GGCTGATGGACGAGTTGAGGATCAACGTGCCCGCGGTGGGAAGGACGATTTGAATCTGTGTGAGGACCACCATCTTCAGGCTTCTGTGTGAGGACCGGCTTCAGCCGGTCACGTCTCGCTGACCGGCACGTCGTGACCGGCTGAAGCCGGTCCTCACACAGAAGCTACAATTCGCGGCGCATGATCAGAAACCTGGCCTTCACGCTGCTTCTCGCGACTCCGCTCGCTGCCGCGCCGCCGCCGCTCGATGACGCGACCCGACAGCTCGTTCACGACATCTACAAGCAACTGATCGAGATCAACACCACGGATTCCGTCGGCAGCACGACGACGGCTGCGGACTCCATGGCCCTGCGCCTCCGCGCCGCCGGATTTCCGGCGAGCGACGTCCAGGTGCTGGCGCCGAATCCGCGCAAGGGCAATCTCGTCGCGCGGCTGCGCGGATCGACGAATCAGAAGCCGGTGCTCCTGCTCGCGCATCTCGATGTGGTCGAGGCGAAGCGCGAGGACTGGTCGCTCGATCCGTTCACGTTCACCGAGCAGGACGGTTACTACTACGGCCGGGGAACGACAGACGACAAGGCGATGGCCGCGATCTTCGTCGCGAATCTCATCCGCTACAAGAAGGAGGGATTCGTTCCGAAGCGCGACATCATCCTGGCGCTGACGGCCGACGAAGAAACCGGCGACTTCAACGGCGTGCAGTGGCTGTTGAAGGAGCATCGCGACCTCATCGACGCGGCATTCGCGCTCAATGAAGGGGGCAACAGCCGTTTGAAGGACGGCAAGGCGCTGTACAACGGCGTCGGCGCGAGCGAGAAGATGTACATCTCCTTTCGCCTCTCGACGCAGAACAAGGGCGGGCACAGCTCGGTGCCGCGCAAGGACAACGCGATCTACGAATTGGCTGAAGGGCTGGTGCGGCTTCAGAATTACGTTTTTCCGGTGCACCTCAACGAGGTGACGCGCACGTACTTCGACCGCATGTCGAAGATCGAGGACGGACCGACTGCCGCGGACATGGCGCTGGTCGCGAAGGGCGACGCCGCAGCGGCGGCGAAGCTCTCGGAGACTCCCGTGTACAACGCGCTCATGCGAACGACGTGCGTCGCCACGCGGCTCGAAGGCGGCCACGCGGACAACGCGCTGCCACAAAGCGCACGCGCGACCGTCAATTGCCGCGTGCTTCCGGACGAATCGGGAGATGACATCTACAACACCGTCGTGAAGGTGCTGAACGATCCGGGCATCGAAGTGACATGGATGGACAAAGCGCGTCCGAGTCCCGCGTCGCCGCTGGCGCCGGCCGTCATGCAACCGATCGAACGGGTGACCAACGAGTTCTGGCCGGGTGTTCCAGTCATGCCCCTGATGGCCACCGGCGCGAGCGACAGCCTCTATCTGCGCAACGCCGGCATTCCGAGCTACGGCGTCGCGGGCATGTTCTCCGAGATCACCGACAGCCGCGCGCACGGCCGCGACGAGCGCGTCGCAATCCCTCGCTTCTACGACAGCGCTCAATTCCTCTACGTACTTGTCAAGCGGCTGACATCGTGAAGAGACTTCTTCTCGCGGTTCTCATTCTCGCGGCCTGCACCACGCCCGCACCGCCGCCGCCGATGCCTTCGCCCGAGCCGCGGCCGGCGCCCGTCGCCACGGACACCCCGATCGGCAACGTGCGCGTCACCGCGTCCGTACTCAATGTCCGCAAAGACGGTTCGGCAGGTTCCGACGTGATCGCGCAGGTGAAGAAGGGTGAACGTCTCGCGCTTCTCACCGATGGCGATCAGTGGACGCGCGTGCGATTGGCCGACGGCACCGTCGGCTTCGTCTCCGCTCCGCTCGTCCGTCGCGAAGGCACGACGCAGGCGAAGGCGCGCCGCGGCTGTCCCGCCGACACCGACTTCAGCTTCGCGAAGGCACCGCTGCCGTCCTTCTCCGATCGCGCCACGATCCACGGCGTTGTCACCGTCGATGCCACCGTCGACGTGAAGGGAAACGTCACCGCGACGAAGATCATCTCGAACACCACCAACGACGAGTCGCTGGCATTTCTGGCCGAACGCGAGATCAAGAACACGAAGTTCGTGGCGCCGATCCGCAATTGTTCGGCGCGGCCGTTCATCTTTACGTATACGAGAACGTTTTGAGTGTAGGGCCGGCTTCAGCCGGCCTGACCGGCTGAAGCCGGTCCGCACACCACTTTTTCGGACGACCTACTCCCTCGTCAACGTGATACTCCCGTTGTTGGTGGTGAGATCCATTTTGCAGCCGCCGCCGCCGATCGTTCCGGTCAGCGTGTTGTCGCTCTTCTGGGTGATGAGAATCGGGACGTCGGTGTTGACGGAGCCGAAGCTCGTGCGCGCGTCGATCGAGTAGTGCGCGGATGCGGGAATCGCGACTTTGACGGAGGAGAAGCTCGTCTTGATCGTGATCGGGTCGCAGGTTCCGCGCAGGCCGCTGACCGCCACGCCGCCATTCTGATTCTCGACGTCGATCGGACCTTCGATCGACTTGAGGAACACCGAGCCGAAGCTGGTGTGCACGCGCGCAGATCCGGCGATCTCGCTGGCGGTGACGCCCGCGTTGGCGTTCTCGACGTCGAGCGCTCCGTGAATGCGCTCGGCCCGCACCAGCCCGAACCTGGTATCGACCGTCAGCGGACCTCGGATATCGGCCGCGACGACGTTGCCATTCGAGTTCGTGATGCGCGTCGGTCCGCTGATGTCGTGCACGTCGACGGTGGCGAAGCTCGTCTTGATCGTGGCCTTGCCGCCGACGGTGTTTCCTTCCACCCGTCCGTTCTGCGACTCGACGGTGAGGTCGCGATCGATGTTGCTGAACGTAGTGGTGGCGAACGAGCTGCGGAAAAATGCCGAACCCTTGATGTTGGTCGCTTCCACGCGTCCGTTCTGGTTCGTGACGTCGAGGCTGCCGTTGACGTTGCGCACGGACACGGTGGCGAACGAGTTGACGATCTTCGTCGCGCCGCCGGCGTCCGTGACCTCCACGCTGCCGTTCTGGTTGTTGATCGTCACGTTCCGTGTTGCGCGGTTGACCCGGACGGTGGCGAAGCGATCGCCGATCGTGAGGTTCCCTTCGACGTGGTCGACCTCGACGCTGCCATTCTGGTTTTGCACGGCAGTGTCGCCGAGGCTGTCGGTGACGCGGATGGAACCGAATGCGTTTTCAATCCGCTGTGCGCCGCGGCTACTGCGCAACTCCACCGAGCCCTGACTGTTGATGAACTCACTCGAAGCGCCGATTCCTTCGGCGTCGATGCTTCCGAACCGGTTGTGGACGGAGAGCGGGGCGCTATCCGGGATCACTACTGAGATCTCGACCGAGTAGGAGAAGTTGCCGAAGTGACGGCGCTCGCTCGTCGGATACGAGCTGCGGATGACGATGCCTCCCTCGTCGCTTGCAGTGACGTCGATCTGCCGCCCGAATTCTTCGTCCGAGGCGCGGATCTCCGCGCGCAGGTCCACGGTGTTCGACTTGTGCGTGCGGACGCTGACGGCGCCGAACTTGTGATCGATCATGATGCGTCCGCTGCGATAGGTGAGGGTCCTGGTGATCGTGCGCTCATAGCCGAACAACGGCGCGGTGAGCGCGATGAGAATGACGAAGCTCCACTTACTGATGCGAGACACGGTTGTCCTCCCGTAAGACATCCTGCAGCGTGCGCTGCTTCTCCGAATAGATCGCCAGAAGCTGTTTGCGCACCTGCGCGTTGGCGCGGTTGTGATCGATCGCCGACTGACACTCCGCGATGGCGTCGTCGAGCAGCATCAGCTTTTCCTTGTAGCTGACGAGCAGCGGCGTCGACGGATCGTCGAGTCGTGTGCCTGCGAGTTTCTCGAGGTTCCTGATGGCGGCAGTGTGCTGCCGTTCTGCGGTTTCCACCTGATCGATGGCGGCGATCGTCAGGAGCGGATCGTGATTCATCTGATTCGTCTTCCAGAAAACGCCACCCAGTCCGGCGACGAGCACCAGTGCCGCCGCGACCTGCCAGATCCAGTTGCGCATGCGCGGCTGTTCTCTTTGCATCGACCGCGAGATGCGCGGCCACAGCATGTCGTTCTGCCACCTGGCCTGCATGCCGCGTGCGGTTCCGGAGATGTCGTTCCACGAGGCGAGCTTCTCCGCGCACGCCGCGCACTCGCGGGCGTGCCGCTGCGCGATCTCCATCGAGAAGGCGTCGCCTTCCATGAGAAGGTTGTCGAGCTCATTGCATTGAATGTTCATTGGGCTGTCTTCCACTGCTCCTGCAGATGTTTCTTGGTGGCGAAGAGAATCCACTTCGAATTGCCTTCGGTGATGTCGAGGATCTTCCCGATCTCGGCGTGACTCATGCCTTCGATCTCGAACAGCGTGAAGACGCTGCGGCGCTGTTCGGGCAGTTCGTCGAGCATCCGTCGCAGCGCCATCCGTTTCACGTCGTCGACGCCGCTCCCGGCGCGGTCCGACGTGATGAAGTCATCGATCGGCGTCTCCTGGATGCGGCGCTGCCGCTTGCGGAGGTGGTCGTAGCAGGTGTTCACCAGGATGCGATAGATCCACGTGCTGAACGCCGCCTCGCCGGTGTAGGTGTTGGCCGCGCGATGAATCTTGAGGAACGTCTCCTGGATGGCGTCTTCCGCGTCCGAGACGTTGCCGAGGTGGTTGTAGGCGATGCTTTTCATGCGGTCGGAGTGCGCCCGATAGAGCTCCGCGAATACGTCCTGGTTTCCGTCGGCGCAGGCGCGGGCGAGACGGACATCGTGCTCGCTCGTTGCGGCGCCTTCGCGTTTCGGAGTGTCAGGAGTCGTCAAACTCGGCAACCGTACCGCCAGGGTCTCACCGGGCATCTCTCTGTGCTTGTAGACGCCTGGATTTCGAGAACGTTAGAGGTTCGCTCTCATCGCGCCGCGGGGATGTCCACCTGAGGCAGGCCGATGCGTTTGCGAAGGGCGTCGAATCGGGGATCGGAGCGCAGGCTGTCGAAGGCCGGATCGATGTGGAAATCGGTCAGGATCGAGATACGGCGCCGGTAGGCCGTCTCGAGCCAGGCGAAGGCCAGGTCCTTCTCGCCGAGGAACGCATAAACGGATGCGATATTCACGGGCGCCGTCAGATCCTGCCCCTGCCGGCTGATCAGGTCCTCGATCTCATGGCGCAGGAATGCGTTCTCTCCTCCCCGACGGTAAGTAGTGATCAGCTTCTCCGCGGCCGAGCCCCCTGGTCCCTTCATCGGCTCCAGCTCCCGGAACGCGGCCTCAGTGTCGCCCAGTGCGAGCAGCGATCGGAAGACGCAGAAGGGCGACGGATTGATCGCCTGCGCGCGGCGTGCGAACGCGATTGCCTCGCTGTACCGGCGCTCCTGATAGAAGCTCCAGCACATGGAGCCGTTGATCGCGGTCGACTGAGGGTCGAGCCGGTAAGCGGTGTCGTTTTCGCGCCGTCCTTCGGCGAAGCGTCCCCTGCTGCGAAGGTAGTCGCCATACCACTGGTGGGCCGTTGCATAGTTGGGATTGAGCCTCAGGGCGCGCCGATAGTCGCGTTCTGCACCAGCGAAATCCCAGAGATTGCGGTACTTGAGCGTAGCGAGACACGCAAGCGCCTCGGCATTTCCCGGATCGAGATCGAGCGCCCTCTGCGCCGTAGCCGACACCTTGATGATGCCTTCTTCCGGTGGGATCACGCCGTAGCCGATCATCACGCCATACGTGTTCGCCAGTCCGGCGTAGGCCGCGGCGAAATCGGGATCGAGCTGCGTGGCGTGGGTGAAGTACTGAATGGCCAGGTAGAGGCTCGGCCGGTCGCGCGCGTTCCACGCGTGCAGACCCCAGAGATACTCGTCGTACGCCTCCGCGCTTCGAGTGTATCGCCTGGCCACGAATCGCCGCCGTTCTTCGCCCACGCCTCCGCGTAGTTGCAGTGCGAGATCCTGAGCGATGCGAGTCTGCAGTGACGGCAGATCGGCGGCCGTTCCGAAGTAGGTGTCGCCCCAGACCTGTGTGCCGTCGCGATCGATCAGCTCGACTCGAATGCGATCCTGATTGTGGTCCCGGCGGACGTGACCGGTGACGACCGCGACGACGCCCAGCTCTCTGGCCACACGAATCGGATCGATCTCCCGCCCCTTGTATTGAAAGACGGTGGCGCGTGCCATGACCCTCAGCTCGGGAATGCGCGACAGCGTGTCGATCAGGACTTCTGTCAGCCCGTCGCTGAGGTACTCGTTTTGGGCGTCGCTGGTCTGAAACGGGAGCACGGCGACGGCGCCAGCCAAAGGCGCGGCCGGCGCCGCTCGATCGCGCCGGAACAGAAAGGCGGCGATCGCGAGAACGAGCAGTGCAACTGCGGTCGCGACGATGAATGGCGTTCGGCGTTGACCGTGTTCTGGCGCGGGAATCGTTTGCGCCAGAGGGGACGCCTCATCGCTCCACGCAACGGGCGCGATGAAGCGGTACCCCCGGCGGGCCACCGTCTCGACGAACCGCGGATTCTCCGCCGAGTCGTCGAGCGCGGTGCGCAGCTTTCGGATCGCTGTGTTGAGACTGTGATCGAAGTCCACGAACTCTGACGGC
>JBBRMQ010000238.1:0-6573 GCA_038230775.1 Thermoanaerobaculia bacterium | reverse complement strand
GTCAGAACGCGCGAAACTGCAGCTCGTCACGGCCCGCGATCCCAACGTGCATGCGGCTGACGCCGGAATCGCTGTAAGCCCAATCGTGGCTGACGCCCAGGACCATGAGGGATTCGTCGGGGCAGAGCTCGCTGAGCGCGCGACCGAGAGTGTTGACGTCGGTGCGGTCGTCGGACCGCACGACGAACGTCGCTTCGAACGGCAGCTCGACCACGATGCCGAGGCGCGCGATCGCCTCGTGCAGCTCGCTGTAGTCGGCGTCGGGCGTCAGGCTGTGCCGGATGAGGAGAAAGTCGCGCCTGGTCGTGAACTGCGTGCATGCCACGAGAACGCGGCCGTCTTCGGGGAGATGCTGCCGCAGCCACCGTACCAGCGGCGCCGAATGCCGCTCCTCGGACAACCACACGTGCCAGCTCTCATCGAAGTTCGGTTCGGCACCGAGACGGCGGATGGCATTGCTGAATGTGGCGGTGAGATCACCCTCGAAGCAAATTTGAAAGAGTTTGATCTCTGCCATTAATGATTATTATAAATGATAATCATTAACGCGATCAACAACGACGTAAGGCTGATCGCCACGCCGATCGCGAGCAGCGGATTCGAATACTCGAAATCGAGTCGATGATCGCCGGCCGGAACGACCAGTCCCTGGAACCCGAGATTGACTATCGTCAGATTCGCCGGCGCTCCGTCGATCTTCGCCTGCCAGTAGCGATGCGGCGTCACGCTTGCCACCAGCAACGCCTGACCGTCGGCGTGCACGGTCAAGCTCGCGCTGTGCGATGACTCGCGAGCGGACCGCACTTCCGCGCGGGCCGGAACGAAGGGCGCACCCGTGCTGAACGCGACGCGATCGCTCCACGGCCTGGTCGACAGCGCGTGCACGAAATCTCCCCGGTTGCTGATGGGCACGATCTGATCGGCGAACCAGTACCGCGGGAGCGTGTTCCCGCGCGCGATGCGAATCGGCCGTCCGGGGACGATCAGATACTCGGCGTTCCCCATCAGCATGAACGGACGAACGGAGCCACCGGCAGCGAGCGTGTCCCAGAGCGCCCGCACGACCTCAGCAGTCGGACGCAGAGTGGTCATGTTCACGTCGAGCTCGTAGACCGTGCGCAAGCCGTAGAGCGCCGGCGTGTACGGCAGCAGTGCCGCTCGCTCGGACCAGTACGCGCGGTCGCCAGCTTCGAGCACCGGACCGTTCTTCCACACCGGCCACGCCGCCTGGTTGAAGACGCGATTCGGCCCATCGACTGCGAGCGTGACCGGCGGCGGCGCAAAGAACCGCCGTGGCATCCGCGGCGCGAGCTCGTTCACGTGCAACCCCAGATCACCGATGGCGATGAGCAGGAGAAAGGGCGCGTATCGTTTGTCGATCCGATCGAAGGCCATCGCCGCGATGACGATCAACATGAAGAGGCCGAAGAGGATGAACTTCTCCGGATAGCGGACCGTGCGAAAGACCCCGATGCGGTAGAGCAACGCGGCGACCGGACCGTTCGATCCGATGGCCACGACATACGAAACGAGCGCGGCCAGCCACATCCAGCGGCCGATCTTCATCACCGCGCCGCCCAGCGCGAGAAGAGGGACGAGCACGCCGCAGTACAAGCTGAAGATGAGCGGTAGCCGCGATGGTTGATAGCGCCAGCGGCCCGCGTACTCGCTGCCGTCGTCCGTCAGCCGGCCAAACGCGCGGCTGTAGAAGAGCTCGAGCGGCCGGATCGCGGGCATGCTCCACGACGTCGCATCCGAGTAGGAGAGATCGCCCGCGCGTCCCGAGTCACGTTTGAGATCGATCGCCGGGACGAGCGCCGCGGCACCAATCCCAAGTGCGAGAAGCATCGCGCCCCCGAAGCGAAGAACATCCTGCCTCGGCGCCGGTGGTTTCGACAGCCATGCGAAGCACGCCACCACCACCATCGTCTGGGCCATCACCGACACCTCGGCCGCGAGGAAGACCATTCCCAACGTCACCGCGAGGAGGGCGTAGGCGCGGCGCAGCGCGAACATCGCGACCCACGGCCACCATACGACCGACGTGAGCAGCAGAAGAAGGTTGGTGAGCGAGAGGACCGCGCCGCCGAATGCGAAGGCCGTCGCGCCGAAGGTCGCGGAGTACGGGCTCAGATTCATCGTGCGCAGAAGGAGGTACATGCCGACGGCCGCGATGGCGACATGCAGCACCAGCTCGAGGTTGAAACCGAAGAAGAAGCTGGGCAGGAACGCCAGCCACGTCCCCGGATAAAACGCCTGGTAGCCGGGGTTCGCGGCGAGCGGCTGCCCCGCCGAGTAGAAGCGGTTCCATGACGGGATCTCGCCCGCCATCACCGCGCTTCTCAGCACGAAGTGCGACGGCACGTCGTTGCGGTAAACATCTCGAATGTAGAAGCCGCGACCGAGGAAGAGGGCGTCGGAGAAGATGATGATGACGGCCGCGACGAGCAGTGCAGCGATCGTTGCATCGCTCGAGAGCCTTCGCATCGAAGCAAGCTTATCCGTGGTCGCTCACATCCCCATCTGCGTCAGGACGAACGCGTAGTCGAACGCGAGATCCTTGAGCGCGTCATAGCGTCCGGATGCTCCGCCGTGACCGGCTCCCATGTTCACTTTCAGGAGCAACGGGTTGTGGTCGGTCTTGTTTGCGCGCAGCTTCGCCACCCACTTGGAGCCTTCCCAGAATCCCACCTGGCTGTCGTTGAGCGACGTCCGCACGAGCATCGTCGGATACTTTTTCTTCTGCACATTCGAGTAGGGGTCGTAGCTTTTCATGTAGACGTACGCCGCCCTTTCGTTCGGATTGCCCCATTCGATGTACTCCTGCGTCGTCAACGGGAGCGTGGGATCGAGCATCGTGTTCATCACATCGACGAAGGGCACATAGGCCAGCACGATGTGAAAGAGATGGGGACGCATGTTGGTCACCGCGCCCATGAGCAATCCGCCGGCGCTGCCACCGGAGATCACGAGCTTGTCCTTCGACGTGTACTTCTCCTTGATCAGGTGCTTGGCTGACGCGATGAAGTCCGTGAAGGTGTTCTTCTTCGTCATCATCCGTCCCGCTTCGTGCCATTCCTTGCCCATCTCGCCACCGCCGCGGATGTTGGCGATGGCGTAGACGAAGCCGCGATCGAGAAGCGCGAGCCGGCTGGCGGAAAACGTGGCGTTGGTCGAGCTTCCGTACGATCCGTACGCCGTGAGCCACAGCGGGTTCACGCCGTGCGGGTTGAGGTCCTTGCGATAAACGACGGCCATCGGGATCTTCACGCCATCGCTCGCCGTGGCGAAGATCCGCTCCATCGTGTATTTCGCAGGATCGTAGTTCGGCACTTCGTTGCGCTTGAGCAGCGTCTGATCGCGCGCATCCATGTTGTAGTCGTAGGTCGTGAGCGGGGTGACCATCGACTGATAGACGTACCGGAAGATGGAGGTGTTGAACTCGCGATTCTGGCTCGGCGCGAGCGCGTACGCAGGCTCCGCCATGCGGATGCGGTGCGACGTGCCGTTGCGCAGGTCGAAGATCTCCAATTGTGAGAGCCCGCCTTCGCGCTCCGTTGCGACGAGGTGATTGGCGAACAGGTTGATGCTCTCGATCTTGACCGCCTTGCGATACGGCACGACCTCGATCCAGTTCTTCTGCTGAGGCGTGGACACCGGCACGCTGGCGATGCGGAAGTTGATGCCCGCGTCGTTGGTCATGATGTAGAAGTTCTCGCCGCGGTGGTCGTGGTAGTACTTCAGATTCTCCTTGCGCGGCATCACGATGCGCGGCATCGCCATCGGATCCCGCGCCGGAATCGTCCGCACCTCGGACGTCGTCTTACTGTCCGTCGTGAGGAAGATCCAGTCTCCGCTACGCGAACGTTCGACGTCGACGTCGTACATCTCGTCCTTCTCTTCGTAAATCAGCGCATCGTCGGCGCCGCCCAGCACGTGACGATAGATGCGGTACCGACGCTTCGCATCGTTCGCCATGCTGTAGAAGATGGTCTTATTGTCCGCGGCCCAGGCCGCCGAATACGTTCTGGCGGCGGTGTCCGGAAGATCCTGCATCGTCCGCAGGTCTTTCACGTGCAGCTCGTACTCGCGGTAACCGGTCTTGTCGATGGAGTACGCCAGCAGGTTGCCGTCATCGCTGGGCTCGTATTCGTTCACCGACATGTATTTCTGCCCTTCGGCCAGCTTGTTCACGTCGATGACGATTTCTTCGGCGCCGTCGGCACCTTTCTTCCGCGCGTAAATCGGATATTGCTTCCCCTCCTCGGTCCGCGTGTAATAGAGGTAGTCGCCCTTGCGCCACGGAACGTTGACGTCGGTCTGCTTCACGTGCGACAGCATCTCGTCGTAAAGCTTCTTCTGCAGCGGCTCGGTCGGCTTCATGAACGCGTCGGCATACGCGGTCTCGCCCTGCAGGTAGGCGATCGCGTCGGCGCTCGTCTTGTCGCGGATCCAGCCGTAGTCGTCCGTGCGCGTGTCGCCGAACATCGTCACCGATTTCGGGACCTTCTTCGCGACGGGAGGTTTGAGCTCCTGCGCGTGCAGCGCGACGACGAAAAGGGCGGCGGAAAGGGCGTAGAAGCGCTTCATGCGCGCGAGTCTATCGCGGAGGCGATGTCATCCCGACATGGCACGCGCCTAACTCGCCTGATGCGAGTAGAACATCTGCATCGTGCCGCACTCGCGGCAGAGAAAGTGAAGGGAGTCGCGCCGCGCCCACGGATTGGGCGAGTCGCAGACGGTGCAGAGCGTTTCTTTCTGAGGGAAGGGTTGCCGGCAGTGATCGCAGGCTACGGGGTTGTCGGTGAGGTTCACATCATCTTCGCAACTGACTTCGCTACATCGGGGGCAACGCCAACAAACTGCCATCGCCTTACGCCACCCTTCACCACTCGAACGATTAATCACTCCGATAATAGCACGCGAAAATTAGCCTGCTTCGTCCTCACGAACCATTCCATGTGCCGCTCCACGAAGAGCGCATCCGCAAGCTTGCCGAGAAAGCCGAGGGGCGAGCGCCACTCCACGACATCGCGCATGAGCGTTCCTCGTGCGTGAATGTGGAACTCGTGGTCGTGGCGCAACCACGTGAACGCTCCACGCACCATCTCGTCCACGAAGCGGCGTGGAGGCGCCATCTCGGTGATCTTTGCCACGAACGTCTGCCGGATCCCGAAGTGCCGTCCTTCGAAGGCGACCAGATCGCCGAGCTCGAGGAGACCGCTCATCCGTCCGGGCGGCACGAGACGCTCTCCGGAAAACGACGCCGTGCGCGTGTGCACTCCGACGTCGCGCGCCAGATCGAAGCACGTTTCGACCGGAACGGGGATTACGGTTTCGACGACGATTTTGCCCACGAGTCCTTCAAGGTCGCTGTGCGATTGAACACCAGCCGTTCGTCGGTGGAGTCGGGGTCGACCGCGAAGTAACCGGTCCTCTCGAACTGATAGCGGTCCATCGGCTTCGCAGTCCGCAGCGACGGCTCGACCTTCGCGCCTGCCACGATCTCCAGCGACAGCGGATTCAGATCGTCGAGAAAATTGCCGCTCGACTCCGGATTCTCGCTCTTGAACAGGCGGTCGTAGAGGCGCACCTCGCAATCGATCGCATGCGGCGCCGACACCCAGTGCAGCGTTCCCTTCGGCTTGCGGCCGTCGGGCGAGTCGCCGCCGCGCGTGGCGGGATCGTACGCTGCCCGCAACTCCACGATCTCGCCGCTGGCGTCTTTCACCACATCGGTACACGTGATGAAGTACGCCGAACGCAGACGGACCTCGCGCCCGGGCGCGAAGCGGAAGAACTTCTTCGGCGGATCTTCCATGAAGTCCTCGCGCTCGATGTAGAGCTCGCGTGAGAACGGCACCTCGCGTGTACCAGCGCCGGGATCTTCCGGATTGTTCGCGGTCTCGAAGGTCTCCGTCTGCCCTTCGGGGTAGTTTTCGATCACGACGCGAAGCGGGCGCAGGACGCCCATCACGCGCGGCGCGATCTTGTTGAGATCTTCGCGGACCGAGAACTCCAGCAGCGCGACGTCGATGACGTTCTCGCGCTTCGCCACTCCGACGCGCTCGGCAAAATTGCGAATCGACGCCGGCGTGTAGCCGCGGCGCCGCAAACCGGCGATCGTCGGCATGCGCGGGTCATCCCATCCGCGCACGTGACTCTCTTCCACCAGGCGCAGCAGCTTCCGCTTCGACATCACGGTGTAATTGATGTTGAGCCGCGCGAACTCGTACTGATACGGCCGAGCCGGAACCGACACGTTCTCGACCAGCCAGTCGTAGAGCGGCCGGTGGTCCTCGAACTCCAGTGTGCAGAGCGAATGCGTCACACGCTCGATCGCATCCGACAACGGATGCGCATAGTCGTACATCGGATAGATGCACCACTTATCGCCGGTGCGGTGATGCGCTTCATGCAGGATGCGGTACATGACCGGATCGCGCATGTTCAGGTTAGGCGATGCCATGTCGATCTTGGCCCGCAGCACACGCGCCCCATCGGGAAACTCGCCAGCCTTCATCTTGGCGAACAGATCCAGGTTTTCATCGACGGATCGGTTGCGGTAGGGGC
>JBBRMQ010000237.1:0-6583 GCA_038230775.1 Thermoanaerobaculia bacterium | reverse complement strand
CGCGCGAGACGACCGCGGCGACGTGATCGGGGAGCCGCGATGCGGCGACGAGCGCCGCCGCGGCCCCGGTGCTCGCGCCGAACAGCCCCACGCGCATCCCCGACGTTGCGTCTTCCTGCGCCAGCCACTGCACCGCCGCGACGAGACGATCGGCGAGCAACTCGATATCAAACCGCAGATGCGCGGTGCGCGTGTCGAAGAGATCTTCCCGCTCCGTCAGAAGGTCGATGAGCAGCGTTGCGAATCCGTTCTCGCGCAGTTGTTCCGCGACGAAGAGATTGCGCGAGCTGCGCCGGCTGCTCCCGCTGCCATGTGCGAAGAGCACGACGCCCGTGGCGCGATCGGGGATGAGGAGGTTGCCCGCGAGAGTCGCGCCAGGTGCGGCAACATACACGAGGCCATCATTGGGGTCCGTCAAGCAGTTCCTTTACCTCCTCGTCGGTAGTCTGCGCGAAATCGTCATACCAGAGTCCAACCGCCTCAAACGGCTCCGGCGTCTCGAGGCACAGGACGTCGATGCCATCGCGTCTGAATTGGTCGCACGTTTCGCGCGCCGCCACCGGCACCGCGACCAGAACGGACCTCGGTTTCATCCCGCGCAATGCTTCGACTGCGGCGCGCATCGTCGATCCCGTGGCCAGTCCGTCGTCGACGATGATGACGGATTTGCCGTCGACGTCGAGCGGAGATCGCTGGCCGCGATACTCCTTCTCGCGCCGCGCGAGCTCTTTCTCTTCGCGTGCGGCGACCGCATCGATTGCGGCGGCGGAAACATAGGGCAGCACCTCGCGATTGAGAACCCGCACGCCGCCGCTGGCGATCGCGCCCATCGCCAGTTCCTCATGTCCCGGCACGCCGAGCTTGCGGACGATGAAGACGTCGAGCGGAGCATGCAACGCCGTCGCGACTTGCGCGGCGACCGGTACGCCGCCGCGCGGGAGGCCGAGCACGACGACGTCGGCAGCGAATCGGCGGCCGATCAGCGGCTGCGCGAGGCGTTTTCCCGCTTCTGTTCGATTGCGAAACATCAGGCTGTGCCTGATGCAAGGCTATCGCGAAGTCAGGCGTTTCTGCACGGAGCGAATCTCGTCGCGGAGAAAGTCGATCTGCGCGAGCAACTCCTCGACCTCGCTGCTGAGTTGATTCATCTTCGTGCGGCCGAAACGGTTCGCGCGCGCGTTCACCGCCAGCTCTTTCCAGAGTTGCGTCCGGCCGGGCGAGTCGAGCCGCGCGATTTGCGCGGAAATGGGATCGGGCATCTCGGCCGCGTTCTCCGATCCGAGGAGCTCGGTGGCCGGCGTTTTCAGGATCTTGCTCAGCGTGATGAACATGCCGAGGTCAATGCCTTGCTTATCGCGCTCGATCCGGGAGAGAGTCGCGACGCTGATCTTCGCGCGCGTCGCCACTTCGCTGAGGGAAAGGCGCCGCGACTGCCGGGCTTGGCGAATGCGGTTGCCTAACATCCACAAATCGTAGCACAGCACGATATCGTACCGATCAGTTTGTGGGCTTTCTCTTTTTCGTGTGATGCAAAACTTACGATCGTACGCTTGGTCGCGTTTTGGCCAAGCGCTGACGATCGTATTGCAAAGACCGCCGGACTTGAGGCGCAGAGTTCTCCTGTTCCTTCTTCTTGCCGTCAGTGCCAACGCGCAGACCAACTTTCTTCCGGCTGGCCGGCCAGTCAGAGGACTGGCCCCACACTTCGCCGCTGACGCGGCGATCATCCGCGTTTCGCTTCGGCGACGGTGAACAGTAAGCGCGAGGCCAGCCTTCAGGGTCGCAACAGGCGACACTACTCGGCGAACTGCAGCCGGTTGCGTCCCGCGCGTTTCGCTTCGTAAAGCGCGCGGTCGGCGACGGCGAACAGGTCGAGATCCGCATTCGGCGTTGCGGTCGATGCCGCCCCGATCGAGACCGATGCGATCAGTTGCCCGCGCGTGAATGCGACGGGCTTGTCGCGCACGCGCGTCAGCACGCTCTCCGCCACGCGGCGCGTTGCACTCGCGTCCGCGCCTTCCAGCAGGATCGCGAACTCGTCGCCTCCCCAGCGCGCGGCCGAATCGGTGGCGCGCTTCGCATCGCGCAAGGCGTTCGCCACGTGAATCAGCGCTTTGTTGCCGGTGCGATGCCCATGCTTGTCGTTGATGCGCTTCAATTGATCGACATCGATCAGCAGCAGCGACAGCGGTTGAGTGGTTCGTGAACAACGTTCGAGCGCGCGGCTGTAGCGATCGCGGAACGCGCGCTCGTTGAAGAGACCCGTCAGCGCGTCGTGCTCGGCCAGCGTCTGATAGAAGGACTCGGCCTCTTCCAGTTTTTCCGCACGCGCGCCGGCTACCCATCCCGCGATGGCGAACACGATCGAGGTTCCGATGAGCTGATAACCATAGAAGAATCTGTTGTTCGCGATCTCGCCGAAGGGAGCGTCGCGAACCACCTGCGACGCCGCCAATCGAATCAGAAACGCGCCCAGGGGCGCACACAGGCCGAGAAAGAGGCCGATGAGCGGATAGATGAGGCGAGGCGAACGGGGCGCGGTCACTCGGTGCGGAAGGTGATGTTGAGCCGGACTACCGGGCCGTTGCTCCAGCGCGAGCGTACGGCGTCGACGATCAACAGAAGCGAAAAGGCAGCGTGTAGGATGTGCGTCAGCATAGCCTAACCGGAGGTCAGGATGACCAGACTCGGCGCCAAGCAACAGCTCCTCAAAACCTACGACAACGAGCACGAAACGACGATGCGCGTCGTTCGTGCGTTTCCGGCTGAGAAGTTGGATACGAAGTTCCATCCGAAGGTGAAGACGGCCCGCGAGCTCGCCTGGGTCTTCACCCTCGAGCGCTACCTCGGCACCAAGGTCTGGCACGATGAGTTCGCGTCGAAAGCGCCTTCAGGCACACCCCCGAAACCGCCCGAGAAGTGGGAGGAGCTTCTGGCGGGGCTCGAGAAGTCGCATCAGGATTTCCGCAAGCTGATCGACTCCGCGTCCGATGCTTCGCTCGAGGAAGACGTTCACTTCATGAGCGGGCCGAAGAAGATGGGCGCGATCTCGCGCTACGACTGGGCCTGGTTTCTGATCCACGACCAGATCCACCACCGCGGCCAGTTTTCGACGCTTCTGCGGATGGCGGACGGCAAGGTCCCGTCGATCTACGGGCCGACGGCGGACGAGCCATGGGTCTGATCACTCGCCGCTGCGGAAGGTGATGATGTACGTGTACTGCACGCTGCCGTCGCGGGTGTAGCCCGATCCCGAGTAGTCGGAATAGATCGACGCGACCTCACGCCTCTCTTTGAGGTTCGCCGCCACATCCTCCAGGGGTTGCCACGTGGCCGCGGTGAGCGTCACGTCCACGCGCAGGATGCCGTTGCGCGTGATCGACTTCGGTGTCACGCCCGGAACGAGTGACGCCGCGATCGCGCGCTTCCACGTGAACGGCAGATCGAGACGCATGATCGCGTCTGCGACAGTCGGCACGTAGACCGAAATGACGCGGGAGCGTTCATTGACGACCTGCAGCTTGCCCGCGGCGAGGTCCGCATGGACGGTGATCGTCTTTCCCGCGGGAACATCGATGTCACCCGCCGCATGTTTTCCGCCGCACGCGAGCGCCACCTTCTGCCGGCCCGGACGAATGTGATCCATCCGAAGATCCTCGGAGGACCCCACTGTCTTGTCGGTGCCGACGGTGAGCTCGCATTTCACGGGGTCCGATGCGATCTGCATCTCGATCGACGCGTCGTCGCCGCGCGCGCGGGTGCGGAGCCCGAGCGACGAGATCGTCACACGCGAGGTGAGGCCGAGGGCGACATTGAACTTGGCGGCCGCGCTGCCGCCGCTCGGCGTGCGCACGACGATCTCGTGACCGCCAACGGGCACGCTCTCGATGACCAGGCCGCCGGCGGCCGCGCCGGAAACACCGACCTGCTTGCCATCGAGAAAGATGGCATCGCCGGGTTCCACCAGGACGTGAACGGTGCCGACGGGCGCGGGAGTAACAACGAGAAGCAGGGCGAGAAAGAGGGTCAGCATGAGGCAGCCTCAGCGATCTCGTCGGGAACGAGAATGGGTGGCGTCTTCATTGCTTTGAACCGAAGTCGAGAGTATATGCCTTGACGAGGTCGCCCCGGCGAAGCTGCCGAAGGGCGGGTGAAGGGTTTCTCGCACTGGCGCGGATCAAACTACGGCTTGCGCAGCGGATCGCGTCGCCGGTCGTTCGGCTCTGTGTCGTCGGACTCGATGTCCAGCTCGTCCAGATCGGGCTGGAGCTCCACGTCCGCGTCATCGTTGTCGTTCTTCTTCGCTTTCTTCTCGTTCATCGCGTCTCCCGGGCGATCGGATAGAGCAGCCACCGCTCGTCAAAATACGGCGACCGCTCGTAGAAGAAGTGCAATCTCTGGTCCGCGCTGGCGCGAAATGCCGAGTCCGTCTCGAGCTTGTGCTGGAAGTCGGCGGCGAGCTTGGGGTCGGCCTTCAGCATCTGCTCGGCGAGCGGTTCCATGACGTAATTTTCAAAGTACTCGGTACGCTGCAGGACCTCATCGAAGAAGCCCCACTGAAAGAATGAATCGGGCGAGCCCGGCTCGAGCAGCAGGGCCGCGAGGTCGCCCAGGGGCTGATCGGTCGGGACGCGGTAGGAGCCGGGCGCGTAGTGTTCCTTTCTCTGCTCGACGGAGGTTCCCGCGGTCACCGGGACATGACCTTCGAACGATTCGGCCGCGAGCTTCGGATTCTGCAGGCGGTACATGTCGACGTCGACGTCACGCGGAATGCCGATGCGCTCCATCGCGATCCCGTGCAGGCGAAGGCGCGATGCGACGTCGCTCCACGCCGCCGGAATCCAGTACGCGCGGGGGCGCGGCACGGACGCTGCGACCTGAGTCTCGCGGACGACGGGGACGCGCATCGGAACGGGGACGCCCAGCCACTCGGTGCGGTTCGCGCCGGAGATGGCCGACGGCGTGCTCTTCGACTGGATGGCGAGGAACTGCATGGCTTCGCCAGTGGGAGTGTCGGGCGCCTTCCACGCGAGCGGAATCGGACTGGCGTGCAACTGCGAGTCCGCCACCGTTGCCTGGCGAAGCTCGGTGCCGGCGCGGCCTAACACCTCGAGCGCGCTCTGCAGCAGGACGACGGTACCGAGAACGCGTTGCTCGTACGGTTTCAACGAATGGTTCTCCACCAGGACGGTGGCGACGTGACGCGCATCGCCATATCCGCTGGAGAAGCGGGGAGTGGATTGCCCCACCAGAATTCCTCTGGTCATGTCATCGGGCGCGATCGGAAAGATGAGCGGCCCGGGGATGTGACCCATAGTCTGCAGATCGCGCGTCAGCGCCGCGCGCAGGTTGCCGTTCAGCCAGCGGACGATCGACGGCGAGTATCCGACCTCGTTCCATCCGAAGGTGATGTCGTACTGGTAGTCGGCGCCGTCGGTGACGTGAAGGTCGAGATAGAGGTCGGGCCGCCAGTGGTCGAGGGTCGCCACGATCGCGCGCGTCTCGTCGGCGTCGAGCTTCATGTAATCGCGGTTGATGTTGAGATTCCGCGCGGTGGTTCGCCAGCCGATGACCTCCGGGCCGCGCTGGTTGATTCGTCCGTATCGCGACGCGCGCTCGTGACCATCGACATTCAGGATTGGAACGAAGAGAAAGTTCGCCTTCTCCAGAAGATCACGGCTGCGGCCGAAGGAGATCTCTCGCAGGATCATCAGCCCGGCGTCCTTGCCGTCGATCTCTCCCGCGTGGATTCCACCCTGCGCCAGAAGAATCGGCTTCCCGCTCCGCTGCAACGCCTCGGGCGTGAAGAAGTGGTCGCGCGACGCGATCACCATCCAGATGTCGCGTCCCTCGGCGCTCTTGCCGATCGAGATCATGCGGAGCTCGGGGGATTGCGCCGTGATGCGGCGGAGCCACGCGACGGTATCGTCGTAGGACGGCGTCGTCCGGAAGTTGCTTTGTTCGGCGGGAGTGATCCACGGGTTGTCTGGCTTCGCGATGAAGCGGCGGCTTCGGCCACCCCATTCGATCGCGGGAGGAAGCGGTTGGGCAATCGCGGGGATCGTGGCGAGCGCGAGCGCACCGGCGGCGAGTACTTTCAGCATGTGTGGCAAATTCTACGGTACACTCGTCGCTCCCATCCCATCATGACAACCAGGGATCGCCGCCGTTTCGAGCGCATACGGCCGACCACACCCATCCAGGGCGTCGTAGGAAGGGCGAAGGTGTATGTGCTCGACGCATCGATCGGCGGCGTCGGCCTGTTGCACGAGAGCGCTCTGCCCTTGCCGGGCGATATCTGCCGCGTCGAGATTCAGTCCGACATGGGAACGATCACTCTCGACTGCGAGGTCGTGCGCACCGTGCCGCACTCATCCGGCCAGACCGCAAGCGTCGCGAAGCCGCTCTCGGAGAGCGGGCTGCGGGTGGTCGCCGCCGATCATCAGTCCGCCCAGCGCCTGCGGAACATGTTCGGAGCCGTGGCAGCGAAGCGCGTACATAGTCAGGACAACGAGTTGGGAAGTTGGGAAGTTGGGAAGTTGGGATTTTGGGGAGTTGGGAAGTTGGGAAGTTGGGATTTTGG
>JBBRMQ010000236.1:0-6584 GCA_038230775.1 Thermoanaerobaculia bacterium | reverse complement strand
GAGACGACCGACAGGCGGCCACTGCGACTCTCGAGGAGATAGACCGAATCGCCGGTTGGTGGCACGATCGGCGAGTCTGGAGCGCCGTCGATCGCGATCGTGTTGCGCGCTTCGAGGGACTTCGCGTCGTACAACCGCAATTCCGCCTGGCCTCCCTTTCTCGCCGGGCCAAACCAGACCAGCGCCGTCGACGCGTCTCCGCTGAGCGCGACGGACTTGGCCGCCCGATCCAACGCCACCCGTTTGGAAACCTCCCCCGTCGCGAGCTCGATCCGCATCAACTCGGCCGGCAGATTCTCCGCCGGCTTATCGCTCGCCACGCCGGGCGTCAGGATGAATGCCGTGCTGCCGTCCGCCGAGAAGACCGGATCGGCGACATCCCATCCGAGCTCGGCGCGCGCCGCGGGCTTGAGCGTCACCGCATCGATCACCACGGCCGAGGACTTCGTCTTCGGATGAAACGTGCTGGTCCAGAAACTCGCCGAGCCTTCGCCGCGGCTGACGAGAAGCAGCTTCCGGCCGCGCGGGTCCATGTACAGCGCGCGCGGCGGGTCGGCCAGAGGAATCCTTGCGATGGTTGCTCCGCTCGCGGCATCGACGATCGTCAGCGACTTGCCGCCGCGATCGAGAATCGCGGCGCGCCGTTCGGCGGCGAGCGCTTGCATGACACACAAACAAGAAAGAGCAATCCAGACAGCGGTCCTGCGGCCGTTCAACGTCATATCGCCTCCTGTTTGAATGGGTCCGGAAAACGATATGACGTTGGCCCTGGCGTGTCTACTTGCCGACGGTTGCGGTGACCACGACGATCAGCGCCTTCTCCCCCATCGTGGTCGTCCCGATCACCACTTTCTCGTTCGGCTTGAGCGAGACGGGCGTCTCGAACCCTACGGCCTGATACTGAATCTCGCCCCGGCCGATGTTGATCGGGATTCGCATCGAGAACTTGAAGTTGCTGACGCCGATAGCGCCCGGGGCAATCGTGATTCCGTTCAAGTTGTAGCTGTACATGATCGGGCGCGATTCCTGCGCCGTCATGCCGAGAAGAGTCGGTTCGGCGACGCCGGAGCCTTCGACGCCGCGACCCGACCGCGTGCGCTGGATCGTCGCCGTCATCAGGCCGTAGTGCGAATAACGAAGCGCGGTCTGCAACTGCTTGACGACCGGCGCGAGCTCGTCCGGAATCGCCGCGCCCGCGAGCGGCGTCTTCGATCCGATGAGCACCGAGATCTTCAGCTCGATGTCCGGCTCCGCCGCGGCGGGCTGGTCGAGACGCTTGATCGCATCCTCGATCGCCGCGACATTCTCCGGAAAATCTCGGACGGTGATCGTTCGCAGCTCCTGATTGATGTTGATTCCCGATCCTTTGAAACCGCTCCCGAGAAGCTTGAGTGAATTGAAGAGATCGCGAGGATCGCGGTTGTGCAGCTCGAAGACCTTGTTCTTGAATTCGCGGACGGTGTTGAAGTCGTCGTCTTTCTTTTCCTGGGCCACGACGGTCGTCGCGCAGAGCAGAAGCAGGATGGCGATGAAGTGTTTCATGGGTTCCTCCTAGCGTGCGATCCAGATGATGCGAATGTTCGGATCGGCGGTTTGTATGTCCATGCGGACAGCGGTTTGGTATTCGGGTTTGTGAGCGATGTGTGGATGTCGCTTGTGCGGCACCCTAACGGCCGCCACTTCCACGGCCGCAACTCGCCAGTCGCCGGTCGTCGTGGGGATTTCGACGACGACACGGGGGCGGCGGACTGTCAGGCCGCCGACGACGGGCTGAGAGCGAGCCGCGCCATGAAGGTGCTGCCGATGGGTCGGAATGATGAGAACAACGAAGGCGATCGCAAGCGCGGCAAAAGCGAACCAGAAAATCCCGGGCGACCGGCGACCAGCATCCGGCATCCGGATCTCCCGCATCACATTCGCGCGGATGTCCGCGTAATCCCGATCGCTCAACGGTACGTTCATCGCTGTTCCTCCATCCACTTCTTGAGCTTCGCCCGCGCCTTGCTGATCGACACACGAAGGCTCGTCTCCTTCGTGCCGAGGATCTCTGCGACTTCCTCGGTGGAGAGCTCTTCGATGTCGCGCAGGATGATCGCCAGCCGTTCCTGCTTGGGAAGGCGGTTGATTGCGCGAGACAACTCGTCGCGCGCCGACAGCGCATCGTCGAACTGCGCCCGCCGGCCGACGGGTGTCGTCTCATCGATCGGGATGAACATCCGCCGCCAGCGCCGCCGCCTCTCGAGATCGCGGCAGACATTGACAGTGATCCGAAACACCCAGCCGAAGAACTGACGCTCTTCGTGGAACTGATCGAGATGCCGGAAGACGCGCAAGAACGTCTCCTGCAGCGCATCCTTCACCTCCTCGGCATCACCGAGAATGCGCCACGCGAGCTGCCCGATCCGTCGTTCGGTTGCGATCATGATGTCTTCGAAAGCGTCGGTGTCGCCGGCCTTCACTGCCCGGATGGTTGCCAGCAGCATGCGGCTGTCGTCTTGTTCCGGTAGCAAGGCTTCGGCGGTCACTCACTTAGCTCTACTGCCCAGCACGGAAATCGTTACCATTGGCGCCCATGAAAACGATGATTGCCACCACCCTCCTGTGCGCCGCGACCCTCGCCGCGCAGACGAATCCCTTCTTCAGCGAGAGCACGCTCCCGTTCCACGCCCCTCCCTTCGACAAGATCACGGACTCCGATTACCAACCCGCGATCGAGGACGGGATGAAGCAGGACCTCGCAGAGGTGGAGGCGATCGCGAACAATCCGGCGCCGCCGACGTTCGACAACACGATCGCCGCGATGGAGCGGTCGGGCCGACTGCTCAGCCGCGTGCAGCGCGCATTCGGCGCGTTGACGCAGTCGAACACGAACCCAACGCTGCAGAGGGTGCAGACCGAGGAGACGCCGAAGCTCGCGGCGCATCGCGATGCGATCAATCTCAACCCCAAATTGTTCGCGCGGGTGAAAGCGGTCTACGACCAGCGTGCGTCGCTCACCGATCCTGAAGAGAAGCACCTTGCCGAGCGCTATTACAAGGACTTCGTTCGCGCCGGCGCGCTATTGTCTGACGACGACAAAGTGCAGCTCCGCGCGCTGAACAAGGAAGCGTCCAATCTCACGAATTCGTTTCGCAACAAGGTGCTGGCAGACACAAACGCATCGGCGATCGTCGTGGACGACGTCAAAGACCTCGACGGCCTTCCGGAAGCCGACATCGCTTCCGCCGCCGAAACAGCGAAGAGCCGCGGCCTCTCGGGCAAGTGGGTGCTGACGCTGCAGAACACGACGCAGCAGCCCGCGCTCACCTATCTCAGGAATCGCGCGCTGCGCGAGCGGCTGTACCGGGCATCGATCGCGCGCGGCAATCACGGCGGGGACAACGACACGACGTCGATCGTCGCACGCCTGGCGCAAATCCGCGCCCAGCGCGCCAAGTTCCTCGGCTACCCGACCTACGCCACGTACTCGCTCGACGATCAGATGGCGAAGACGCCCGACACCGCGATCAGATTCATGACCGACATGGTGCCCGCCGCCACCGCGAAGACTCGCGACGAGCAGGCGCGGATGCAGAAGCTGATCGGCACCGCGTTCACGCTGCAGCCGTGGGACCGTCAGTTCTACGCCGAACAGGTTCGCAAGGCAGACTACGATTTCGACGACGCCGACGTGCGGCCGTATTTCGAGATCGATCGCGTGCTGCGCGACGGCGTCTTCTTCGCTGCCACGAAGTTGTACGGCATCGCGTTCAAGGAGCGCCACGACATCCCGGTGTACCAGCCCGACGTCCGCGTCTTCGACGTGATCGACGCCGACAAGAAACCGCTCGCCATCTTCTACTTCGATCCGTACTCGCGGCCGAACAAGAACGGCGGAGCGTGGACCGGCAACTTTGTGAGCCAGAACAAACTCCTCGGCACGAAGACGGTGAACTACAACGTCGAGAACTTCACAAAGCCCGCTCCCGGTCAGCGGGCGCTGCTCACGTTCACCAACGTGACGACGATGTTCCACGAGTTCGGTCACGCGCTGCACGGCATCTTCTCGACGATCGAATATCCGACGAGCGGCGGCACTCCGCGCGACTGGGTCGAGTTCCCGTCGCAGATCAACGAGCACTGGGCCCTCGAGCCGACGGTGTTCGCGAACTACGCGAAGCACGATCAGACCGGCAAGCCGATGCCGCAGGCACTCGTCGACAAGATTCGTAAGGCCGACAAGTTCAATCAGGGTTTCAAGACGACGGAAGCGCTGGCGGCATCCCTGCTGGACATGGCGTGGCACACACTCCCCGCAGATGCTCCGCTGCAGGATGTCAGCACCTTCGAGCCAGCGGCCCTTCAACGATTCAACGTCGCACTGGATGAAGTCCCGCCGCGCTACCGCACGACGTACTTCTCGCACATCTGGGCCGGCGGTTACTCCGCCGGGTACTACGCGTACCTCTGGAGCCAGGTGCTCGACGACGACGCCTACTACTGGTTCAAGGAGAACGGCGGGATGACGCGCGCGAACGGAGATCGCTTCCGCAACATGATCCTCTCGCGAGGCGGCAAGGAAGATCTCGGCGACATGTACCGCGCGTTCCGCGGCCGCGATCCGAAGGTCGAGCCGCTGCTGACTGAGCTCGGGTTGAAATAACGCGCCGCTTCTGTGTGAGGATCGGCTGAAGCCGGTCCTCACACAGACAATTGATCGCTGGAGCCGGCCCACACAAAGAGCCAACAGCGCCGGGCGGAGTCACAATCGTGGCAGCTGTCCGAACGCCGCTAATGCAGGAAGGCGGACTTCGTCAGCCACGCCTTTTCGGGGTAGTAGGCGAAGATCGCGCTGCCGCCGCGGATCGTGTCGATGAGCTTGCGCGAGATCTCCTCGCGCACCGCCGGGCATCCCCAGCTGCGGCCTAACCGTCCCAGCGCTCGAATCGCTTCGCGGCTGACGTAGTACGCACCATGCAGGACGATGGCGCGATCGAGCGCCATGTCGTTGAAGCCCTCTTCCAGTCCCTTGAGTCGCAGCGAATACCCGTTGTGGCCCACATAGGTATCCTCCGTCACGAAGAGACCGAGGCTGGTCGCGAGGCTGCCGGGATCGTTGGAAAAGAAGTTGGTCGTGTCGCCGCCGGAGTTCTTTCCGTGTGCGACGAGCTCCCGGAACAACACCTTTCGCGCTGCAAGATCGAACACGAAGAGCCGGGGCTGCGAGGAAGCCATCGAGTAATCAATGACGGTGAGCAGATCGCGGCGCTTCACGAGCCCGCGTTGCACCGCGCACGTCTCCGCGTCGAGCGCCAGTTTGAGAACGTTCGCATGAAGACCCGGCGCCTGCCCGAGCAGCGACGAGACCAACCGTTCCGACGGAGAGCTGCCGCAGGAAGCGTGCGCATCGAGCGCGCTGAAAAGCACGAGGCCGAGGAGTAGGCGCTTCATTTTGGACCGCGTAATTCTAGCAAATAATTTCGGTCGTTTTGATTCTTGCCGATTGAAAGACTAAAGTGTGTACACAACTGTTACACAACCCATGAAGCATGTGTCAATCAGAGAGTTCCGAGCGCAGTTAGCCGACGTCATCGCCGGCGCGGAACCTGTTGTCATTACCCGACATGGAAGGCCGTCGGCCGTCATTTATCCGCTGACCGCGCCGAACGCCGTTCCGGAGGAGGTTCGCCGCGACGTGATCGAGTCGGTCGCGAAACAGCTCGGAATCGCGAGCACCGACCCGACCACGGAAGCCTACAAGCAAAGCATCGATCGGGAGCTCATTCGCGAGAATCTCCGGCGCACACCGACGGAGCGGTTGCAGACGCTCGTTGAGATGCAACGCCTGCAAGCGGAGTTGCGTCGATGATCGACTACGCGAGACTGCTGGCAACCCTGGTCGATGGAAACGTCGACTTCATCATCGTCGGCGGAGTTGCCGCGACGTTTCACGGCTCGGCGCGATTCACATCAGACCTCGACATTCTTTACAGCCGCGCCGACCACAACCTCGCTCGCCTGGCGCAAGCGCTCACAGTGCTCGACCCCTATCTGCGCGGCGCGCCTGCGGGTCTGCCGTTCCATCTCGATCACAAGACGCTGCGCGCAGGATTGAACTTCACACTGACCACCTCCGCCGGACCGCTCGACCTGCTGGGAGACATGGCCGGAGGCTTCGACTACGCAACGGTGCGCGCACGCGCAATCAAAGTCGATCTGTTCGGGCGACCCTGCCTCGTCATCGACCTCGAATCGCTGATCCGCGCGAAGCGGGCGGCAGGACGGCCGAAGGATCTCGAGGTGATTGCCGAACTGGAAGTGATCCGCGAAGAGAGCCGCTAGGGGAAGCTCTGCGCAAGTGCGAGAAACCCCTCACCCGGCCTTCGGCCACCCTCTCCCCGCAAGCGGGGCGAGGGGGCACCTCACTATGTTGCCCTTCTCCCCGCTTGCGGGGAGAAGGTGCCCGAAGGGCGGATGAGGGGCGCCTGCACTTGTAGAGAGCCTTCCTAGTTGTGCACGCCCGGCGCTTCCATGCCGGTCTGCTCCACGTACTCGCTGTACGAGCCGCCGTACACATGCGGCTCCTCACCGACCTCGAGCACTCG
>JBBRMQ010000235.1:0-6679 GCA_038230775.1 Thermoanaerobaculia bacterium | reverse complement strand
CCCTCGAGAAGTTGGGACTGGTAGTCGGTGGGATCAAAGCGGACGATGACTTCGTCTTTCTTCACGAGATCGCCGTCACCGGCGATCCACGCAACCTTCAACGATTCGGGCGCGTCAGCCGGCGCGCTGACAGGTGTGGCCTTCGTCGACTTCAGGTTGCCGTCGGCGGTGACGCGTCGCGAGAAGCGGACCGGCTCGACTTTGAACGTCGGCGTCGATTGGTCGTTGCCGTGGCACGCAACAAGGAGAACAAGTGTGAGCACCGGCTTCAGCCGGTCACGTGACCGGCTGAAGCCGGTCCTCACATTAAAAAGGATGCTCACGATTTCGACGGCTCCTTCTCTTCCGCCTTCGGCTGCAGCACGAGATCGCTCGCGGAGACTCCCGACAACACCTCAACCGACTTGTCGTTCTGGCGTCCGAGCTGGAGCGGAACTTCCTTCACCGAAAATACGCCGCGCCGATAAGCAACCGGACCGCGAGCGGTCACGAACACCGCGGAGCGCGGAATCAGCGTCGCCTGTTTCGATCGCGCCAGTTCCACGGTTCCCTGGAAGCGCATCCCCGGACGCATCTTGGCCTGCTCGGTGCGATCGAGCTCGATGTCGACGCGAAGCACCTTCAGCGGATCCTGCGTCCCCTTCTGCTGCTGTACGGTGCGTGCGGTGGTATGGATGGTGCCGTGGAACTCTTCGTCGGGATGTGCGTCGAGGCGCAACGTGACGCGCTGCCCCACCGCGACCTTGCCGGCGTCGACTTCATCCACGTCACCCTTCGCCATCATGCGGGTCAGGTCGGGAATCTCGATCACGCGCTCCATGCGCCAGCAGGTGTCGCCCATCTTCTTCTTGTCGCCGCGCCAGTTCGTCACGTAGACGATCGTGCCGTTGCGCGGCGCGCGGATCGTCATCATCTGAATCGATTTCTGTGTATCGGCCACGATGGACGACGCGCGCTTCTCCTTGCTCTCCAGCAGCGCGATCTCCGCCGCGGCTGCGCGCTCGAGCGACGTTAGCCGCGACTTCGTTGCCGCCACCTCGCGCTTCGCGAGCTTGAGATCGAATTCGATCTGCTTCCGCTCGTTGATGTTCTGGATGTCCGACGGCGACTCCAGCTTCAGCGAGGCCTTGCGTTCGCGCCCTTCCGACTCGGCGAGCTTGAGACGCTCATCCTCGCGGCGCAACGCAAGATCAGCCCGCCGCTTCTCGATCTCCTTGCGGGCCTGATCCGCCTCGGCGCTCTTCTCCTGAAGACGCTTGGTGAGCTCCGTGCTGTCGAACGCCAACACCGGCTGCCCCGCCTTCACCTCGGCGCCTTCCGGCGCGAGCATCGAGATCTTGAAATCCCAGTGGTCGTTGATCTGCGGAGGTCCGAACGTGCCCGAATCGATCGAGGCGAGCGTGCCTGTGACGTCGACGCCGGTGATCAGATCGCCGTGCGTGACGCGGACCCAGTCGCCCGCGCGATCGGCGGCCAGCTTGTTGCGCGTCCATCCGGCGCCGAGGAGGAGGATGAAGACAGCGGCGATGGGAATGACAACCTTACGCAGTCGGCCGGACACGATCACCCTCGCTCAATCCACTGACGACGACACAATCCTGCGCGTTGCAGTCGCCGAGCTTCACATCGGCACGGCTTCCGCCCGACAACACGACGCGCGGACTCGACTTCGAGAAATCGATCGCCACTCGCGGAACGAGCAGCGCATCGCGACGAGACTCGCGATGAATGATCACGCGCGACGACAGACCGGGACGCATGCGCGCGGCGTCGAGGCGCTCGACCGACACGACGACCCGGAACTGGCGGCGCAGCGAGTTGCGCGTGCTCTCCTGAGCGACCGCGGAGATGCCCGTGACGCGACCGGGGAACGACGATGACGGGTACGCGTCGAGAATCACCGTCGCCGTCATGCCCGTCGCGATCTTTCCGTCGTCGACGTCGGGAAGCGAGGCCTCGACCTGCAGCGAAGTCATCTCCGGGATCTGCACCAGCGGAAAGCCGACCCACACTCCGTCGCCTTCCTGCAGCTTGCGCCCTTCCCACGGATGATCGCGCAGCACGACGATGCCGTCGCGGGGCGCCTTGAGAATCAGAGCAGCGATCGCCGTCTCCGCGATCTGCAGCTCGCGCTGCGCTTTGCCGAGGTTGATGCGGAGATTCTCGCGGTCGGAGGCGACGCCGGAGCGTTGCGAGCGGAGCACGTCCGTCGCCTTCGCCAACTCGGTCTCCGCGCGCTGTTTCTTCAGTTGACGATTTTCATATTCGCGGATCGAGAGCAGGTCGCGCGGCACGGAGCAATCCACGCGGGCCTTGTCGGCGTCGGAGCGCTTGCGCTCGACGTCCAACTGTTTCTCCAGCATGTCCGCCGACCACTCCGCTTCTTTCTGTTGCAGCTCCTGTTCGGCCTGCGCCACCGCCTGGCGCTTGCCGTCGAGATTCGAAGCGAACTGAGAGTTGTCCAACTCCACCACCCGGTCACCCTGATGCACCTCGGCGCCGTCCGTCGCGAGCCACTTGATCGAGGTCTGCCACGATGGCAGCCGCGGCACGGTCACGTCGTCGCCACGAGCGGCACGCATCTCGCCGGTCAGAACGACGTCGCTGGCGAATGCGCCGCGGTGAACGCGCAGATCGCCGGGCTGGCCGGAATCGATCGCTCGCGCAAAGCACGACGCCAGCAGCACGGCTCCCGCCGTGGAGATGAGAACCCTCATGGTGTGTGAGGACATTGTAGGTTCGTGATTGGGACGGGCCAACGTTACGACGGTTACAAATGTAAGACGGTCGGAAAGCGGAAACGTTAGGTGCCAGCTCGAGTTGCCGGTAGCCGGTTCGTGGTGCCTCGTCGCTGCCGGACCTTTCCCGCGAAAAGGTACCGCAGACCAGTCACCGGCAACTGTCTTCTTACTTGCCCGACTCGATCCGAAACGACCGTTTGTAGATGTCGATGATGGTCATCAGAAGCGAGAAGATCAGCGGTCCGATCACCAGCCCGATGATGCCGAACGCCTCCATGCCGCCCAGCACCGACAGAAGCAGCGGGATCGCCGGCAACTGCGATTTCCCCTTCATGGCCCACGGCCGGACAATGTGCTCCACGATCGGGACGATCACCAGGCCCCACACCGTGAGAAAGATCGCCTGCCACAGTGCGGCTTTGCCGAGGGTGGCCATCACGTAGAGGTAGATGGCGGCCGGAATCCAGACGATCGGAGCGCCCACCATCGGCAGCAGCGAGATGATGGTGGCGAACGCGCCCCAGAACAACGCGGCAGGAACGCCGGCGATCATCATCCCGATCGTCGTCGTCACTCCCTGCGCCAGACCCGTCATGACCTGCCCGCGAAATGTGGCATCGATGACGTCTTTGAACTGCGCCATGAATTCGCGGTCGTAGCGATCCGGCATCGGCGAGAGGATCGACAGCTCGCGCATGATCGACTCGCCCTCCACGTAGAAGAAATACGTGGCGAGGAGCATGACGAAGAACGCGATCAGGAGACCTGCGATCCCGCCGACCAGCCCGCTTCCGTTGCGCGCCACCCAGCCCGGAATCTCGCGCACCAGAGGGAGGACGAGACGTTGCGGGCCCAGGCTTGCCGGATCGAATCCCGGCAGCCAGCGCCGGAGAAACTGCAGCCGCGACGTCAGGTCCATCTTCGCGATCAATTGCTGCGCTTCTCCCGTCTGCATCGCCTGCACGAGGCCGTTGGCCTGATGAACGAGCAGGACCGCGATGATGAACACCGGAATGACGACCAGGAAACTGATGCCGAGGAGCATGAGGATCGCGGCGAGCCAGCCGCGGTTGCCGGTGCGGGCGCGGACCTTCAAATACAGCCGGTGTGTGAGTGTGACGAACATCGCGCCCAGCAGCAGCGGCGTCAGAAACGGCTCGAGAATGCGAAAGGCCGCCCAGAGAATGACAAGGGCGATGAGGGTGAAGAAGATGATGCCGGCCAGGCGCCACTCGCGACGCGCTGTCGGTTCCATCTACAAGGTGACGATGCCGAGTCGCGCGGCGCGGACGACGGCTTCCGTCCGAGACGAGACTCCGAGCTTGCGCAGGATCGCGTTGAGGTGGAACTTCACGGTGTGGTCCGTGATCGCCAGCCGCTGCGCGATCTCCTTGTTCGTCAAGCCGCCCGCGAGGAGCTGCACGACTTCCAGCTCGCGCGACGTGAGCGGCTCAATCAGCTGCACCCGTCCGCGAAGAGTGGGGACGACCTCTTCCGCGATCTCGTCATCGACGATGAACAGGCCCTCCGCGACCGCCCACAGTGTGGTGTGAATCCGGCGCATCGACGCGTTGTGGAGGAGCACCGCACGCGCGCCACCGGCAACCGCGGTGTTGGCGGCGTTCCCATCGGCGACGAGTTGGACGATCGGGGTCGGCGACCGGTCGATGCCGACGGCGTCGGCGAGGATCACATCCCCCCTCATCCGCACCGCCTCATCCGCCGCATCCGCCTCGGAAACCATGAGGTCACCAAACGCCGCGAGCCGCATGACGAGCGAGGCGCGGCGCAGCGGATTCTCGCTGGCGACGATGACGCGCAGCGGCTCGGCCGACGGCGTCGGGATCGCATTGGAGGCGAATAGGAGCTGGGGACGCGGCATTGTCATTGGAAACTGTATCATCCGCGCGCTTTGAACGTCATCGAAACCTCGATTCCAGGGCTTCTTATCCTTGAACCGAAGGTTCGCGCCGATTCGCGCGGATTCTTCATGGAAACATACCGGACCGACCTTTTCTTGCAGGCCGGCATCGGTGCCACATTTGTCCAGGATAACCACTCCCGCTCAGCCCTCGGCGTGCTGCGTGGCCTGCACTACCAGGAGCCAAATGCCCAGGGGAAACTGGTGCGCTGCACGAAAGGGGCGATCTTCGACGTGGCGGTCGACATCCGGGTCGGCTCGCCGCACTTCGCCAAGTGGTTCGCCATCGACTTGACCGAAGAGAACCGGAAGATGCTGTGGATTCCGGAGGGGTTCGCCCACGGATTCTGCGCCACCACCGACTCCGCCGACCTCGAGTACAAGTGCACGCAGTTGTACGACCCTGCCAGCGACCGCTCGATCGCGTGGGACGATCCGCAGATCGGGATCGAGTGGCCGAGCAAGGAACCGCTGCTGTCGCCGAAGGATGCATCCGCGCCGCGACTGAAAGACGCGAAGGTGCTGCCGAAGTATTGACGTCGCGGCGAGGGAATGCGACACTCCGCGCCCTCGTTACTCGGAGCTTCAACCCTTGCGGGGTCGTAGTTCAGTTGGTTAGAACGCCGGCCTGTCACGCCGGAGGTCGCGGGTTCGAGTCCCGTCGGCCCCGCCAATCCATCCGACAATTTGCAGTGTGTGCATCAACAACCGGTTGTGTCGTACGCCGGTTTGCCTGACATCCCCAGGGCTGACGCGCATTCACGTCGCCGGCGTCTGTGAACCATCGGCGCGCTGGAGACAAACACCGAAGCCGTCGGGATCGTGAAAGTAGACCTGTCGCATGCCGTACCAGGAGGTCTTCGGCTCCGGCGCCGTGATGCCTCGTGACAGCAGGAACTTGTACGCGTCATCAACATCGGCACACCCGAAGTACAACGTCGTGTCGCCATGCGCGCGCCGTCGATCGGCGTCCGGGGAAGCGGGACGTTCGTCATCGTCGTAGGCCGTATTCAGCATCAGCTCGGCATCGCCCAGGCGAAGCCACGCCCACCCGCACTCGTCCACCGGCTGAGACCGCTGCACGATCTCGAAGCCGAGGAGGTCACGATAGAAGCGCAACGACGCCGGCATGTCGAAGACCTGGAGGAGAGTTACCGTTCCTGACACGCGAAGTGACATGAGCGTCGTTCGGGGAGCCTGACGGATTGTAGGCTCGCTAGGTACCAAAGCGTACCGATTCTCCAGTTCTTCTCCGCTATCGTGTTTGCGCCGAACGATATTCAGCGAAACGACTGTTGCGGCAGCCGAGAACTTCGGCATCCGGCGTCTGACACGAAAACCGGTGTCTTTTCCGAATGTCGTCGCGGTTCACAACCTCGGCGTCTGGGAGAAAGGCATGGCGGACATCGCTCGTCAGCAGTCGATACTCGATTCGTTTCCCCCGCAGGCGCTGCGCCGGCTGTCGATTGAAGAGCAGTCCCTCGCCAATCATGAAGCCCTGATGAAGGCGAACGAACGGCCGGAGTGGGTGTACTTTCCGCAGCCCGGCTGCGTGGTATCACTCACGAGAACGACGGAAGTCGGGACGACGGTCGAGGTGGGCATCGTCGGATTCGAAGGCGTCGTCGGCATTCAGTCCGTCATGTCGCCGGGGCCGATGGGCTCGGATGCTGTCGTCCAAGTCTCCGGCAACGCGTCACGCGTTCCGCTCTCCGAGCTTCGCGCAGTCAGCGATGACAACGCGACCGTGCGCGAGATCCTGCAGACATCGTGCATCGACTTTCTGAACCAGGTCTCGCAGACGGCGATCTGCAACCGCATCCACAACCTCGAACAACGTCTCGCGAAATGGCTCCTCGGCGTTCGCGATCGCGCCGAACGGGACTCGGTCGACCTGACCCATGACTTTCTCTCCAACATGCTCGGCGTTCGGCGGGCGGGCGTGACGGTGGCGGTCGGCGAGATGGAGCTGGACGGACTGGTGAAGCATGACCGGGCGCGCATCACGATCCTCGAT
>JBBRMQ010000234.1:0-6732 GCA_038230775.1 Thermoanaerobaculia bacterium | reverse complement strand
CCTAACGGAACCGTGGAGTAGATGCCGGGCTCTGGGAGTGAAGAAGCCGGCGGCGCGAACTCCGGCCGCGGAACAGGCTCGGGGATCGGGGGCGGTTCCGAGGATGCGGTCTGTTCCGGGAGTGCATTCGGAACGGAAGGTACCGACTCGGCGGCTGGCGGTGTCTGCGTTCTCACCTCGAGCTGTCGTGTTCCCGCGGACGAAACGTCGATGGCGTCGACGTCCGCGTATGCGATCTCGCCCTTCCGTTCGATCGCGAAGAAGTCGTGATCGCGCGTGTAGACCTTGACCTGAGCCTGAGACGGGATGTCGCCGATGATCGGATAGAAGATTCCTGGTCCGGCGTACAGCGGTGTGCGCTGGCGCACGACGCCGTCGAGCGACGGGAGCTTGCGGATCGCCTGGGAACGGGCGAGGCGGCGCTCGCGCTCCGCGGTTCGTTCGAGGCTATTGCGCTCCGCCCAGCCGTTCTGGCCCTCGTCATTCTGCACGCGCACCCACGCGTCGCGATCTTCGAGCACCGTGAGCTTCTCGCCCATCGTCGCCGTGGCGATGACAGCCGCCTGCGCGTTGGGGTCCGTGCGAAGGCGGACGCGCAGCGGGAGAACGGAGAGCGACTCGGCTTGCGCCGTGGGTGTGGGCCTGTGCTTCCCCGTCGTGAGAACGAGCGCGACGATGAGTGCGAGAAAAATGATCGCGAGAACGATGACGATCAAGAGCCCGCGCGTGTGACGCACCTGCGGGGAAGCGGTCATTTCTTCATCAGGGAAACCATGATCGCCTTCTGCACGTGCAGCCGGTTCTCCGCTTCGTCGAAGATCACCGACTGCGGCGAATCGATGACTTCCGCCGCCACTTCCTCGCCGCGATGCGCAGGCAGGCAGTGCATGAAGATGGCGTCCTTCTTCGCCAGAGACATCACGCGCCGGTCAACCATCCATCCGTCGAAGTCGCGACGGCGTTTTTCCGCTTCTTCTTCCTGCCCCATCGAAGCCCAGACGTCCGTTTCGATGATGTCCGCGCCGCGCACAGCTTCGTCGATCGAGTTCGTCAGAATGATCTTCGTGCCTGCCGATTGCGCATCGGCTTGCGCGGCCGCGATCACCACAGGATCGGGCGCGTACCCGGCGGGCGTTGCCACGGCGATGTTCATGCCGAGCTTCGGCGCGCCGAACATGAGCGAGTGCGCCATGTTGTTGCCGTCGCCGATCCACGCCAGCGTGCGTCCCTTGAGGTCGCCGAGGTGCTCCCAGGCGGTGAAGTAGTCGGTCATGGCCTGACAGGGGTGCGACAGATCGGTCAGACCATTGATCACCGGGATGCTGGCGTACTCCGCGAGATCGGTCACCGTGCGGTGGGCGAAGGTGCGGGCCATGATGCCGTTGACGTAGCGCGAGAGGACGCGCGCTGTGTCGGGGATCGGCTCGCCCCGCCCAAGCTGGATGTCGCGCGCGGACAGAAACAGCGCGTGCCCGCCGAGCTGATACATCCCGACTTCGAACGACACGCGGGTCCGGGTCGACGATTTCTCGAAGATCATCGCCAGCGTCTGACCTTCGAGCGTTCGGTTGAACTTTTTCGGGTTCGCCTTGATGTCGCGCGCCAGCTCGAAGATCTCGCGAACTTCGTTTGCCGTGTAGTCGTGAATCTCGATGAAGTCCTTGTGTTTCAAGCTCGCCCTTCCTCGCGCAACTTTATCAGGTGCGCATCGATCTGAATTTCCGCCGCGGCGTGCAGACGCGGATCGAGATCGGGATAGATCAGCGCGCGCAGCTCCCGCGCACTTCGCGCGCCTCCCCTCACCGCCTCGGCAATCTGCCGCTCACGCTGTTTGCGATGCGCGATGTACTCGTCGAGAAGGGCCGTTGCGTCATCGCGCGTCGGTCCATGCGCGGGAAAGATGCGTCGCGGCTGCAGCGCCCGCAGCTTCACGAGGCTGCGCATGTAGTCGGCCATGTTGCCGTCGGGCGGAAAGATGGCGGTGGTGCCGGCGCCGAGGACGGTGTCGCCGGTGAAGAGGTCGCGGTCGGGTGTCATGTAGCAGACGTGCTCGCTGGTGTGGCCCGGTGTGGCGATGACTTCGAGATCGTCGATGACTTCGCCGCCGGAGACGATGACGTCGGTCTGGGCGAGAACGCCAGCAGGCGCGACGATGCGCGCCCCGGTTGCGCGTTTGAGCGGCACCGCGCCCGGCGCGTGGTCGCCATGACGGTGCGTGATGAAGATCGTGCGCAGATTCGGCATCGCGCTGCGGATCGCCTCGATGTGACTGTCGATGGCCGGCCCGGGATCGAGCACGGCGAAGTCGTCGATGAGATAGCTCCGCGTGCCGTTCAGCGTGTAGGGGCCGGGGTTCGGTGCGGTGATGTCGCGGATGTTCACGGTAGGACGATCTTGCCTCCGACGATGCGCGGCTGCGTCGTCGGAATCTCCGCGTTGCGTCTTGCGTCGAGCAATTCGGCGGAGGAGCGGAAGCCCACGATGGCTTCGAGATTCTTCAGCGTCGGGAAAACGACAGGAAAGTCATCCGTCATCGCGCGCTGCACCGCGTCGGCCGGAGAGATCCAGATCGAATCGACGGCTTCGCTTTTCTGCAGCGTCGTCGTGGTTTCGCGCGAAGTGCAAGCCAGGAAAAAGTAGGTGTCGAAGCGCTTCGGCACACCGACAGGCGTGATCCAGCGCGAGGTCCAGACGAGACGCTCGAGATCGAGGTTGCGGAAGTCGATCTCCGGTCTGTTCCCGAGCCAGATGCCGGCTTCCTCGTGCAGCTCACGCGCGGCGGCGATGCGCATCGTGTTGACGATCGAGCCGTCGGCGAACGCAGCATCCTCGTCGTCGACGGCGCCGCCGGGAAAGACCCACGCGCCGGGAACGAACGAGCTGCGCTCATGCCGCTGGATCATCAGCACTTCCAGTGGATCATCACGAAGCAGCATCACGCTGGCGGCTGGAATCGGAGTTACTTCTGCCATCCAACCCACTCCTCTCCATCCGGGCCGCGCTCTTTTTTCCAGATCGGAACGGTTTCCTTGATGCGATCGATCACCATGCGGCAGGCGTCGAATGCTTCCGCGCGATGCGGCGACGAGCAGGCGATGACGATCGATGCCTCACCAACCTTCAGCAACCCGAGGCGATGTTGAATTGCAATGGCGACGTCGGGAGACGCGGCGCACACCTCGGCCACCACTCTGGCGATCTCCTTCTCGGCCATCGGTCGATAGGCCTCATAGAGAATCGATTCGACGGACTTGCCTTGGTGGTGATTGCGCACCAGGCCCTCGAACAGCGCGCACGCGCCGTCGGAACCGCGCATGACCGAGCGGATGAGAGCGTCGCGATCGATGGGCTCGTCGGTGAGGTACGTCATCCGCCCGCCACGGGTGGGATGAACGCGAGCTCGTCGCCGTCGCGCAGAATGTGGTTCGGGCCGACGTACTCCTCGTTGACCGCGACCATCGGCGGCTGTCGGTAGCTGCCGAGCTCGCGATGCTGCGTGCGGAGGCGATCCCACACGTCGGCGGCGTTCGAGCCATTCGGCAGATCGATCTCCGCGGTCGCCGAACCGGTGATGTCGCGCAGGACCGCGAAATAGAGAAGGCGCACTCTCACCATCGCATTCTATAAAATGGCGGGCGATGCAGTTTTCTGCCCAGATGAAGGTGAACGAGGTGCTGGCGCGGCATCCGAGCGCGCGATGGGTGTTTGCCGCGTATCAAATCGCCGGATGCTCGGGCTGCAGCTCAGCCGACGATGAGACGCTCGAGCAGGTCGCCTCGGCCTACGGTTTGTCGCTGGAGAAACTGATCGCCGATCTCAACTCGCTGGGTGCAGGGCCTATCGAAGAATGAGCGGTTCGATCTCGCGCAGTGCGTTCAGCACGAACGTGATGTGCTCCTCGAGATCGACTCCCATTTCCGCCACGCTCGCGTAAATGTCATCCCGGCTCACGCTTCGGGCGAACGCCTTGTCCTTCAGTTTCTTCTTCACCGACGGCGGCTTCACGTCCATGAGGGACTTGCTCGGCTGCACGAGTGCGCAAGCCGTCAGGAAGCCGCAGAGCTCGTCGCAGGCGAAGAGTGCCTTCGCCATCTTCGATTCGCGGGGCACGTTCGTGTAAGGGGCGTGGCCGAGGATGGCGGTGCGGAAGTCGGCGTCGAAGCCGGATTCCTTCAGGATCTTCGAGCCGACAAAAGGGTGCTGATCGGCGTTCGGGAACTGTTCATAGTCGAAGTCGTGCAGCAGGCCGCACATGCCCCAGCGCACTTCGTCTTCATCGGGTGCGAACTTGCGGGCGCATGCCTTCATCGCGTGCTCGACCGCGAGCGCGTGTTTGCGAAGTGAATCGCTGTGCGTGTACTGATGGAGGAGGGCGAGAGCTTCGTCGCGCGTCTTCGTCACATCAAAAACGATAACGGATTCCGAGCGTTGTGTGTCCGTTCTTCGGACGAATGATGCGGACGCCGCGGCCGTTCGCCGCGATGTCCTTCGCGCGAAACGGCGACTGCGTGGCGACGCCGGCGACCTGCCACTCCACGCCGAACCGTGGCCGCAGCCACCACGTGGCGCCGAGGCCGGCCATGCCGCCCCAACGACCGCGCGTGCCGTCGAACAGTTGAGCGCCTCCCGCCACCCGGCGGCGGACCGTGTACAACCCGTAAGCGGGGCCAGCGAGAAGCTGCAAGCGAAACGCGCCGCGATTGAGGTGAAGCACGAGCGGCGATGCGAACTCCGTCACGTTGATCCTTCCCGCGTCGAGCGAAAGGTTCGAACCGCCGGTCGCCGACTTGAGACTCAACGGAGCTCGCGTCCACGCTGCCTCCAGCCGGACGCCGAGCCAGCGACCGAAGTCGCGCTCGATGTCCGCGGTCGCGCCGGCGCGTGTCGTGGCGGATAGGCGCGATCGAGTGGTCGATGAGCCTCCTTCGTTGCCGATCGAAGAGGTGCGCTCGGCAAAGTGGCCGAAAACGAACGGACCGCTGCCGATCGATGCGCTCCAGTTCTGCGCGTGAAGGGGAAGGGCAGCGAGAAAAAGGAACGCGAGCTTGCGCATGGGAAGGTCAGAATTGCAACGGAGGCGCCAGTCCGTGAAAAAATTACCGCAACGCCGTTTTCGGTCGATTCTCGTCCGGTGCTGAGAACGCGCCATTCAAAACCGCATAAATGCTTCGTTTTCTGCCATCGCCGAGTGCTGAATGAGACAGTCATGAGCGAGGAAAGCAACAAATCGGCTGAGCTATCTGATTTGGCTTACAAAGTGCAGTGGGGGGGGCACCATGAAAAAAGGTTTCGACAGATTCGAGACCTCTGCGCGGGTCCCTTCTGACTGCCCGTGCAAAGTGGCCGTTGCGGACTCCCTCCTCAAATATTGGACCGATTTTGGACGATTATTCATAAAACTTCCTTGAAGCCTACCGACTGGCCGCAGCGGTCCAACCAGTAACACGAACGGAGCCGAAAGGCTCCGTAAGTGTTTATACAGGACTGAGGACTTGCTGAGTCCTCACCAACCAGGCGCGACTCAGTCCTCGGTTCCCCAAGTCCTATAATCCGCGCCCTCAATGGCGAAAAAGCCAAGCCTCTTCATCATCGACGGCTCGAACAACGTCTACCGTTCCTACTTCGCTATTCGCGGACTGACGAACTCGTCGGGACTGGCGACGAACGCGGTCTACGGCTTCACGCAGATGCTGCGGAAGTTGCTGAAGGATCATCAGCCGGAGTGCGTCGCGGTGGCGTTCGACATCGGATCGTCGAAGACGCGGCACGAGGCGTATGCGGACTACAAGAAGGACCGGCGCCCGATGCCGGACGACCTCGCGGTGCAACTGCCGCTGGTCAACGAGGTGCTGGGCGGATTGGGGATTCCTGTGATCGGGGTCGAGGACTGGGAAGCGGACGACCTCATCGGCTCGCTCGCGTGCGTGGCGCGCGATCGCGGATACGACGTCGTGCTCGCGACGTCGGACAAGGATTTCTTCCAGCTGGTCGGCGACGGCATCCGCTTTTACCACACCGGCCGCGAAGTGATGTACGACGCGAAAGGCGTGGAGGAAGCGTTCGGATTGCCGCCGGAGAAGGTCGTCGACGTGATGGCGATCTGGGGCGACGCGATCGACAATATCCCCGGCGTTCCCGGCATCGGTGAGAAAGGCGCGAAGGCGCTCGTTCAGCAATTCGGTTCGCTCGATGGCGTCTACGAGCACCTCGGCGAGGTCAAGCCCGCGCAGAAGAAGAAGCTCGAAGAGGGACGCGACAAGGCCTTTCTCTCGCGCGATCTCGCCAGGATCAAGTGCGATCTTCCGATCGACATCGACTTTGAGACGCTCAAGCTCGGCGAGCCCGATCGCGCCAAACTGCACGATGTCTTCTCCCGTCTGGAGTTCGCGTCGCTCATGCAGGAGTATCTGCCCGAGGCGCCGGCGGTGGAGCGGGACTATCGGGTGGCGAAGTCGGCGGAGGAAGTCCGCGAGTACGTTGCGGGCGACGGTCCGATCGCAATCTGGCTCGAGTCGGTCAGTCCGGACGGCGTCGACGCCTTGCTGGCGGCCTCGCTCTCGATGAGGGTGGCCGATGCGCTCATCGTTCCGATCGCGAGAGAAGTGGCCGGCACGCCGGAGGTCGCCGAAGAGCTGCGGCGATTGTTCGCCGGCGACCGGCTCTTCGTTGCGCACGACGTGAAGATGCAGATGCGGCGATTGACTGCGAACGGCTGGCCGCTGCCGAAGCGTT
>JBBRMQ010000233.1:0-6745 GCA_038230775.1 Thermoanaerobaculia bacterium | reverse complement strand
GCGGACGGCGAAGGATCGCCCGCGCAGGTGCGATGACACAGCAACCACTCACGATTTACTTCGGCGGCTCGATCAGCGGCGGAAGGGGAGACGTGGCGCAATACAAGGCGATCGTCGAGGCGCTGGAAGCGGACGGGCATCGCGTTCTCGCCGGGGCAGTGGCAGCCGAGCACGTGACCGCAGGCGGCGAAGCGCTGGACGCGCGCGCGATCTTCGAACGCGACCTGCGCTGGATCGCCGAGTCCGACGTTCTCGTGGCCGAAGTGTCGACGCCGTCGACGGGCGTGGGTTACGAGATCGCCACGGCGCGTTATCGCTACGGGATTCCGGTCATCGGCCTGTATCGTCCCGCCTTCACGAAACGATGTTCAGCGATGATCGCCGGAGACGCGGAAATCGTGTTGATTGAATACGATGACGCTGGCACAATGCTCGCCCGTTTGCGCGCGGAACTTGCGAAATACAGCGCGGGCGACCGGGGTTATTGACGCCGTTCTCCGGCATAGCTCAGTTGGTAGAGCAGCGGACTGTTAATCCGCGGGTCGTAGGTTCGAGTCCTACTGCCGGAGCCATTTTCCCTTCCTACTTCGACGGCACGCGGTACACCGCGGCGTTGATGTGCATCCCCGCACCTACCGAGGCGAACACGATGATGTTGCCGGGTTGGAGGTTGTGACCGTTCATCTCGCCGCGGTTGATGAGATCGAGCAGCGTCGGGATCGTCGCCACGGAGCTATTGCCCAGCCACGAGATCGTCATCGGCATCACGTCACTGGGAGGCCGCGTTCCGTAGAGCTCGTACAACTCGCGCAGGATTGCCTCATCCATCTTTCCGTTGGCCTGATGGATGAGGATCTTGTCGACAGCGCTGAGATCGATCTTCGCCGCGTCGAGCGCTTCCTTGATTGCGCTCGCCACGTGGTTGAGCGCGTACCTGTACAGCTTGCGGCCTTCCATCTTCAGGAAGAGCGCCTCGAGGAACACTTCCTGGTTGTAGGTCTGGCCCATGAAGAGCATGTTCGAGTGCTCGAGCGTGTCGGAACGGACGGCGCGTGCGAGGATGCCGTCCCTGGTCTCGCGGCCCTCGATGATCGTTGCGCCCGCACCGTCGGCGTAGATCAGGCTGTCGCGATCGTGAGGATCGGAAACGCGTGACAGCGTCTCGGCGCCGATGATCATCGCGCGGCGGATGTCGCCGGCGCGGATCAGCGCGTCGGCCTGGATCATCCCCTGCAGCCACCCCGGACATCCGAACACGAGGTCGTACGCAACCGTCTTCGGATTCTGGATCTTCAGCCGCGACTTCACGCGCGCCGCGAGTGCGGGCACCATGTCCGAGCGGCTACTCCCATGGCGAACATCGCCGAAGTTATGCGCAAGGATGATGTAGTCGAGCGTCTCCGGATCGATCGCCGCGTTGGCGATCGCCTTCGTCGCGGCGTCGTACGCGATGTCGGAGGTGACGAGATCATCGGGCACATAGCGCCGCTCGCGGATGCCGGTGATCGCCTCGAACTGCTTCAGGATTTCCGGATTTGGCTTGTCGATCGGTTTGCGGTCGGGTCCCCAGAACTCATGATCGAGAAAGCGATCATTGGGCACGACGACGCTCGGGATGTGACACCCCGTCCCGGTGATGACCGAATGCACGCGCTGATTTTATGCTGCGACGGACTGATCGGAGGTAATCCGTCCGTCCCGGATCTCAACCACGCGGCTGGCGCGGCGCGCCAAAGCGGGGTCATGGGTGATGATCAGCAGGGTCCGGCCCTGCTTCCAGAGGTCGGTGAAGATCGACATGATGTCGCCGCCGGCGCTCGAGTCGAGGTTCCCGGTCGGCTCATCGGCGAGAACGATATCGGGATTCATCGCCAGCGCCCGGGCAATGGCGACGCGCTGCATCTGGCCGCCGGAGAGCTCCGTCGGCCTGTGATCGAGGCGGTCCCCGAGGCCCACGAGCGTCAGCAGTTCCTTCGCTCGTGCTCTGCGCTCGGCGGGCTTTACGCCGCCGAAGAGCATCGGCATCTCGATGTTTTCCTGCGCCGTGATGTGAGGCAGGAGGTTGAAGTTCTGGAAGACAAAACCGACGCGGCGGTTGCGGATCTCGGCCAGTTCATCGCGCGTGACGCCGCCGATCGCCTGACTGCCCAGCTCGTACGTACCGGATGTCGGGGTGTCGAGGCAGCCCAGTAGATTCATGAGTGTCGACTTGCCCGATCCCGACGGCCCGACGATCGCCACCATCTCACCGGCCTCGATGCCGAGGTCGATGCCTTTGAGCGCCTCCACCTTCACTTTTCCGGTGTCATAGACCTTCCGGATGTCCTGCATGTTGATGATCATCGAGTGTCCTATTCGTACCGAAGCGTCGCGGCGGGATCGATCGAAGCCGCGCGCCGCGCGGGGAAGTAGCCAGCGAGTAATCCGATCACGCCCAGAATCGCCGACGTCGCAATGCCGATCTGCGGCGACAGCGTCGGCCTTCCCAGGAAGGACAGCACCTTGTTGCTGTCGATGGGGACCAGTGCGGTGAGCGATACCAGCAGCGTGGCGATGGTGATGCCGAGAAGGCCGCCGATGAAAGTGTAGACGAGCGCCTCCAGGATGAACGGCATGATGATCCAGCGCTGCCGCGCGCCTAACGCCATCTTCACACCGATTTCCCGCGTCCGCTCTTTCACCACCGCGTACATGATGTTCGCCACGCCGACGCCTCCGATGAGAAGCGTGAGCGTGCCGACGATGCCGAGGAACAACTGGATGCCGAAGAGGACGTTTCGCGTGACCTGCGATGACTTGACCATGTCCCAGGTCGAGAGAGCGCGATCGTCGGTCGGGTCGTAGGCGTACGTCTCGCCCAGGACCTGGTTGAGCTTCTTCAGCTCGCTCTTCATGTCTTCAGGACGTTCGGTCTGGATCAGCAGATTGTTCAGCCGATCGCGGGTGAACTGCGCACGCCAGGTGCTGATTGGAATGACCGCGTGGTTCTTGTCCGGTCCGCCGTAGACGCCCATCTGCGTCTTCTTCTGCATGACGCCGATGACGGTGTACGGCACGTTGTTGACCAGAAGCGTTTTTCCAACCGGCGCGTCTTTGCCGAAGATGTCGGTGGCCATCTCGTCGCCCAGAAAGATGACGCGGCGGCGTTGAGCGACATCGTCTTCATTGAAGAATCTTCCACCAGCCTGCGGATAGTGCTTGCGAGCTTCACCGTACGGAACATTGGTTCCGATGACGCGCCCGTTGACCGTCTTCTTGCCGTAGGCGATTGCCGTACGCCACGACGTCGCCTCGCCGATGACGGCCCGAAGCTCCGGCATGCGGCCCTCGATGTACTCGATGTCGTCAATCTTCAACCGGATCGACCGTCCCGGCGGCATGCCCTTCCACGCTTTCGTCGTCTCGCCCGGCCACATGACGGCGAGATTCTCGCCGGTGGCGCGGCGATTCTTGTCCATCTGCCGCTTGAGTCCTTCCCCGAACGCCAGGAGCAGAAGAATCGCGACCGTGCCCCAGGCGATCGCCGCAATCGTGAGATAGGCGCGCTTCTTCTGCAGTCGCGAAGACGTGGAAAAAAGACTGAGGATGACGTGCAAGTCGCGTGCGCTCATAGTTTCATCGCAATCACCGGATCGAGCCGGGAAGCCTCGCGTGCGGGGAAATAGCCGGCGATCAGCCCGACCAGTCCGAGCGCGACAGCGGTCAGGATGCTCACGAGCGGTGAAAGCACGGGGTCGCCAACGTACTCAGTAAAGCCGAGCTTCGGGAAGATGGCACAGACTCCGAGCGAGATGGCGAAGCCGATCACCCCGCCGAAAAACGTGACGAACAGCGTCTCCAGCAGAAACTGATTGAGGATCCAGCGCTGCTTCGCGCCTAACGCCATCTTGATCCCGATCTCGCGCGTGCGCTCCTCGACGACCACGTTCATGATGTTCGACACACCGATGCCTCCGACGATCAGCGTCAGCACGCCGACGATGCCGAGGAAGCTGTTGAACGCCAGCATGAAAATGTCGAAAAACTGGAACTGCTCGGTGGTGTCCCACATCGACAGCGCTTCCTTGTCCTTCGAATCGAAGCGCAGCCGCTTGCCGAACGCACTCCTTGCACTCTCGATGACCTTCTTGGTGTCGTCCGAGCTTCCGGCCTGGAAGACGAAGTTGTTCACGCGCTTCTCACCAGTCAGAGCGCGATACGTCGTGGACGGGATCCACATCTTTCCGGAGTCGGGCCCGCTGTAGCTCGAGTCCTGCTCCTTCTTGATCAGCACGCCAACGATCGTGAACGGCGACTGGTTGATGAGAACAGTCTTGCCAATCGCTGGCGAGCCGCCAAAGACGTCCTTGGCCAGCCCTTCGCCCAGAAATGCGACGCGGCGCTGCTTGTCCATGTCGATCTCGTTGAGGAACCGCCCGCCGCTTTGTGGAATGAGATTGCGCATCGATCCGAATTCTGGCGACACGCCGGAGACGTCCACCGAGATCGTCTTCAGGCCGTACACCAGCTTCATGTTGGTCGAGTATTCGCTGGAGATCGCTCTCATCCCCGGCACCTGCGTCCTCACGGACGCGATGTCCTCCTCGGTGATGCGAACGCGGCGGCCCTTGCCTAATCCTTCGAACGGAATGGAGGTCAGTCCGGGCCAGGCGATGACAATGCGATCGCCGAGTCCCGCGGTCTGGATGATCAGCTGGTGATGCAGTCCGGTTCCGAACGCGAGCATCAGGCTGATCGCGACCGTTCCCCACACGATGCCGAACACCGTGAGAAACGTGCGCAGTTTCTCGCTGCGCACATCGCGGATGAGTTGGCGGAAGACGTCCTTGAAGGTGACCATTACGAGATCTCTTTCGGCGGCCGCTCCACGACCTTTTCACCCTTCTTCAGGCCCGAGACGACCTCGATGTTCAAGCCGTCGGAAATCCCGGTCTTGATCTCGACCTTCTTCGTCGGTGCCTTCGGCGTCGCTCCCGGAAGTTCTACCGTGGTTTTCTTACCGCCGTCCTCGAATGTGACGAGCCGTTCGGGAAGGACCAGGACGTCCTTCTTCTCGCGGATGATGACGTCGGCGTTTGCCGAGTAGCCAGCGCGCAGCGTGATCCTGGTGCCCGGATCGAGCTCCACTTCAACGTCGAACAGCGTCGCGCCTTCTTTCTGCTGGGCCTGCGGAGCAATGCGTGAGACGTGACCGGTGACGACGTCCGTTGGAAGCGCACCGACCTTGATCCGCGTCTGCATTCCGACCGACAGCTTGCCTACATCGATCTCGTCGACGGTGCCCTTGAAGATCAGATCGCGCATGTCCGCGACCGTCGCCATCTCGGTTCCCGGTTGATACGACGTGAGCGGCACGATCGGATCGCCGGGGTTCACCGATCGGGTGAGGATGGTGCCGGCGGCCGGCGCGCGGATGATCGATTCCGTTCCGGCGGCCGTGAGGTGGCCTTTGCGTGTCAGGTCGCGATTCTGTTCCGCTTTGTTGAGGGCGACGCGCGCGACCTCATACGATTCCTTCTTGGCATCGGCATCCGACCGCGGCGCGACGCCGGTTCGCGTCAACTCGAGCGAGCGTTGATAGTCCGCCTGGGCACGCCGGAAAGAGGCCTGCGAAGTCTCGACCTGGCGGTCGACTTCGGTGACCTCCATCGGCGTCGGATCAGGAGCGATTTCGAAGAGAGGATCTCCCGCGCGAACGGTGTCGCCGACCTGGACCAGCGTCCGGCGCACGATTCCGGAGATCTTCGACTTCACCTGAAACTTCTGGCGCGGCTGAATCTGGCCGACGGCGACGGCCTTCTCGATGATGGAACCGCTCGTGACCTCGACCTCTTTCGGACCGTTGTCGGACTTCTTGTTTCGCGAGAGCGCATACACCGCGGCGCTCGCGCCGGCGAGGATGACGAGCCACAAAAGGGTTTTCCAGAGCTTCCGCATACGTTCTCCTGCTGCCTCATACGTCTGAAACCGGAAATGGTTGGCGTTTAGACGCCGGAGAACATCCGCGGTCGCTAAGAAAATTGTGAAAAGCAGCGCACTTTCGCAAACGATTACTTGACAATGAAACTATTGGGTTTCAATCTTTCCGGACCGGAGAGCTCCAGCCATCATCACCGTCGATCAGCTTCCTGACAGCCGTCGCGCGATCCTTCTCGCGTTGAAGCGGCAGGGCTCCGCCACCATCGCAAATCTCGCGGATGCGATGGGCCTGACAGGGGAGGCCGTGCGGCAACAGTTGCTGCAGTTGCAGCGAGAAGGGTGGATCGAGCCACGGACCCGTCGCGCCGACCAGGGCAGAACGGGCCGCCCGGCGACGAGCTACACTCTGACCACCGCGGGCGACCATCTTTTTCCGAAGCACTATGACGCGCTGAACGTCGCAATGATCGACGCACTCACTGAAGAGCTTGGCGAAGAGGCGGCGAAACGGGTTCTGAGACGCGTGGCCGAAGACAAGGTGGCGGCGACCGAACCCGCTCTACGGGGACTGTCGCTTCCCCAGCGGATGCAAGCCCTCAAAGAGTGGTACCTGCCGGACGATCCGTACATGGACGTCGAAGAAGTCAGCGATGGCTTTCGGCTTCTCGAGCGCAATTGTCCATTCATCAATACGGCCATGAAGCGTCCGTCGCTCTGCAGCGTCTCGGTGAACGCGCTCACCCGGCTGTTAGGCGTGCGCGTCGTGCGTGAAGAGAAATTTCAGAACGGCGACGGGCGATGCGTGTTCCACGTCTACGCCGCCGAG